>CAXYWC010000005.1:0-55740 GCA_964292845.1 uncultured Flavobacterium sp.
GTATTTTGAATATTTTTTTCATAAAGCCATCAATTTAGACAACGCAATTTAATAAAAAGCTCTTGACGAAACCGATTTAAAGATATTAATTTTTGTTTTTTCAAAAATGTGTACCATACATATAGCGTTTATCTGTTTACTCTAACATTTTCAATAATTTTTCAACTTGAGCATAATCTTCATAATCTGAAGGAATTGTGAGTAAAATTTTCTTGCAGGATTTATATTCTTTTTGTCTAAGTTTAGATAAGGCTAAGTACCATGTTGCTGTGTTTTTGTAGATAGAATTACCAGATATAATGTCATTTAGAACCAATTCCGAATCTGTAAAACGATTGTCTTCTAGCAATGAAATAGCATAAAAATATTTGATTTCTGGTCTTGGATATTCTTTCATAACTAACTCAAAATTGATAATTGCTTCTTTATAATTTTTATTATTAAAAGCCTCTTGAGCTAGTTTTAACGATTCGATTACATTACCTCTTTCTACAAAATGAGCTTCTTCATGTTTGTTGAAATCTTCATACTCTGGAGTGTTGTTTTGAAAAAATTGTAACCCAAAAAACAAAACAAAAACGGCCGCAATGGCATAAACAAAAGTTTTTAGTTGAATTATCTTTCCTTTTTTAGGATTCCTTTCTACATATGATTCTTTTGCAATTGCTTTCAAGTTTTCTTTGAATGCATTAGTTTCTGTCGAAAATTTTGTTTTTAAAAATAGGTTGGATTCTTTATATATTTCAAATTTTTCTTTAAAATCAGTATCGTTTTGAAGTTGGTTTTCAAAAGTGATTCTTTCTTCAGTAGAAAGCTCGTTGTTAAGATAATTTTCAAAGGATAAGTATAGCTCTTCGTTCATGATTTAGGATTTTAATGATTTGTATTTACTCGATTGCTGAATCATTTCTGTAAGTTGTCCTGTGCAGAGCGACTTTTTCTTACGCACATAACCATAGGTTACATTTAGTTTTTGAGCTACTTCTTCCATAGTTTTTGTTACAAAACTTAGTTTAAGTACTTCTTGACATTTTTCTCCTAGTTTTTGAAACATTTCATCAAATAAGGATTGTTTTTCTTCAAACATTTCAGTTTGATTTACCATTTCAACTGTCGATTCATCTTTATATACATTGTCATCACTAATTGTTACCTCTTTGGTTGTCGCTTTTTTGATTTCGTTTAGCCAACGTCTTTTGCATAATAAGAAAAAATAAGCATCAAACGGGCAAGAAAGCTTTAAATCTTTGGTTTTAGCTTGATTGTAAATGGTTATTAAGACTTCTTGAATAATATCTTGGGCTTGGTCTTCGTCTCCGGAGTTGGTTTTTATATAATAGACCACTTTTGGGACAAATTTTTTATATATAGATTGTATGATTAACGAATTATTGTTAATCAACCCATCAATATATAATTGATCTTCGTGTACTGTATTGTTAGCCATAAAAAAACTTTTTGTCGAAAATAATAAAAAAAAAGGTAACAAATTAAATATGCTGTTGATATGAATATATAAACGATGAACAACAACATTAAAAATTATAAATATGATTGCAAAAATTTACAAAGTGAGTCTAATAATTCTAAAAGAGTTTTTGCTTTTGTTTACAGAGTATAAAATAATTTTAGAATAAAAGGTAACAATATCAAACCTCAATTGATATAATGATATAAAACAATAATTAACAACATTTAAACATTAGAAATTATGAAAAATTTAAAAAACATTTCACTAGCAGTATTCGCAACAGTTGCATTTGCAAGCTGTAGTAACGATGACAACAACAATCCAGTAGTGCAATTGCCACCATCTTCACAAGCATTTCAAAGCATTAGACAAATAGCTTTGCAACATCAAACACAATCGTTTACAGCGACAGCGGGCACAGGAGTTATCACATTAACATCGGCAAAGGGAGTTACTATAACGTTAGACGGAAACGCATTAACTAAAAACGGAAACCCAGTAACAGGAACTTTCGACATAAAATTTATCGAACTTTTCGACAAAGGAACCATGTTGGTAACAAACAAGCCTACCATGGGTGTTATGCCAAGTGGTGATAAAGGAGTTCTAATTTCTGGAGGGGAATTTTATATAAACGCTACGCAAGGAGGAGTGCAACTGGTTACATTAGCATCTATTCAACTTGATGTGCCTACTACTTTATCAGGAGACCCAGTAGATGCTGAAATGCTATTATGGACGGGAGACACGACCGATGCAGATAATTTAGCTTGGAAAATAGACGGAGGAACAGCAGCAGGAGGACAGGGAGGAGCAGTAGGGTTTAATACAGCAGGATATACTGCTACTTTCGGAAACTTTGGTTGGACAAATATAGACCGTTTTTATAACGACCCTAGACCCAAAACTCAAATACTTGCTACTGTTCCAGCAGGATATGATAACACAAATAGTTCTATATATTTGTCTGTAGACGGCGAAGGTCAAAATCAATTAGCGAAATTTGATACTTACAATCCAACAACACAACAATTTAGTGAGCATTATGGTCAAATCCCAATTGGTTTAGTTTGTCATATCATTTTTGCAACTGAAGAAAGTGGAAATTGGAGATATGGTATAAAATCAGTGACTACAACGGCAAACGCGGTTTACTCATTCTCATTGGCTGAAACAACAGTAGGAACTGAAGCACAAATGATTGCTGCCATAAATGCGATACAATAAAAATTTAGTTTGTTTGGTTTATTCCGAAAAAGTGATGGTTTATCTATCACTTTTTCTTATTTTTATAAATAATTTAAAACTATTTTCCGCACTTGAGTTTGAGAGAGTGAACTGGATAAGCAATCTCTTTCAATCTTTTGTTTGCGAAAAAAAGGAAGTAAAAAGGATTTTCACTACTATTGGGGCTAAAAAAGGTCATTATGAAAAGGTTTTTATCAATCACCATTCTTCTATTATTATTTTGTTTTCCTGAACTTGCCAAAGGACAAGTAAAAGATACAATCATTCGTAGAGCTACTATTGGTTACGACAAGAACGGAAACCGAGTGTCTCTAAAACCAGAAACTCCACCACTGATACAAGTGGCTGGTGCGCCAAAAGCCAGTTATTCTTATTTTTGGGAAATGGGTGATGGTAATTATAGTAAAGAAGCAACACCCAAACATGTTTACAAAAAAAAAGGGGAGTATAAAGTAAATCTTTCGGTTACTAATAATTACGATAACGGAAAGCCGCCTAAAACTCGACCAAAAAAGGTTGCCATAAATGAAATTACAAACACCCAATTTTCTGAAATTGCTTCCTTGCACGACACCATACAATACAAAATAGTGAACAATCGGGAGCCTGTTCCCGACGAAGAAATGGTAGTTGTTGTTAGTTACAAAAATCCTTTAAATTATGTCGCTAACGGGAAATTATATTTTTTTTATAATGACAAAGAATTCAAAAATGACAATTTTGAATTACTAGAAACTAGAACCCATTTTGAAGAAAAAGAAGTAATTGAAGATGGCTTTGCTTGTTCAAACGAGGTGAATAATGCATACGAAAATATAGCTTCTACAATTTCAATACCAACATTTAAAAACTCATTTTCAACTGAAGAAAACCTAGATTTGACATTATTAGAATCTAAAACATTATTTAGAAATGTAAAAATTTTAGAGTTTGATAATATGAATGCAAATGAAACTAGAAATATGTTTTTTACATTCAAAACTACCCCAGAAATGATCAAAGATACTTCAGCAACTGTAAAAATGCGAGGCGTTTATGTTCCTGATAGAAATTACAAAAACCACAAAAAGAAAACACTCGAAATGGAAATTGTAACTTCTCATGATCCCAATAAAATGTCCAGTAATGCCGCATTTATGAACTATCGATTAGTGAGATTTAAAAAAATAAATTTCAAAACCCGTTTCCAAAATGATGGCGAAGGTCCAGCAAGAACCATTCGATTAGAAACCGATATTCCTGATATGTTCGACAAAAAAACATTGCAAATTGTCGATTCTTACCCAAAATGTCCCATTTGTCCAAAAGAAAAAAATGTCACTTACAGTTGTTTAGATACCATTGTCAAGCAAAAACAAATACATTTTACCTTCAAGAATATTTATCTTCCGGGAAGCACACAAAAAAATGTAACCGAGAAAGACAGCACAAAAGGTTTCGTAAAATACACGATGAAGTTTAATAAAGACTTTCATAAGCAAAGTACCCGAAGTAAAACTGCCATTATTTTCGACAAAAATGAACCTGTAATCACAAATTATGCAACGACCAGATTTTTGCCAGGAATTTCTATTGGTGCAAAAATGGGTTATAATTTATTTTCAAATTTAGAAAACTCTAAGAGTTATTTTGTTGCTGCTACAATTTCTCCATACAAATCTTATCGATTCTATTGGCAGGTTGAATGGCAAAACAATGTACATACATACCAATCACAAACTACTATTATCGACGAAAAAATCCTTACACTCGCAACTGTTGGAGTGTTTCAAAGAAGAGTAACAACTACTTTTTCGGAATTTGATAATATTGTCATGGAAATCCCTGTTTTAATGCGATATAACATCAATAATTACATTGGTATTGGCGCAGGAATCTTAGGAGGAATAAATATTTCCGAAAAGCAAAGTCTATACACAAACACAAAATTATACGAACCCCAAAATGACAGTATTTTAATTAGCGATACAGACGAACCAGTTATAGATACAAAACAATCGTTTTCTCAATTGAAATCAGGTGTTGTCTTAGACTTTACAGTTGGTTTTGCTAGAATTGGACCCAGTTTGGGAGCGCGATATGTTTTGAATTCTGAAAAAGGCTTCAATTACACACAATTTTATGCCATTTGGAAGTTTTAATAAATGAAACAGCTTTTTCTTTTACTATTAGTCACGCAAATTGTATTTTCTCAAAAGGGCAAAATGACGTTAGAAGACACTATTTATGAGGCTGTCGATGTTTTTGTAGCAAATCCAAATGTTGAAAGTTTAAAAAAACTAGAGATTGAAGAAAATAAGTTTAAAGCAAAAACAAAATCGGATTTCCTAGCTTTAGTAATATTAAACTGCAATAAAGCTTATTTTGAAAATCAATTTGGCTTGACCAATAAAGCGATTTCAACTTACGAAAAAGGGTGGCAATTATTCCAGAAAAACAAGCTTGCTAATTATGATATAACGGAATATTGTTTGAAGCCTTTAGGCAATCTTTATACTGTTATTGGCGATTATGATAGTGCAGAAAACACGATAAAACAATATTTTTTCATTGCAAATATAGATGGAAATCAGGAACAAAAAATAAGTGCAATTCTTAATTTATCAAATGTATACCAAAGTTCAGGAAAAAGTGATTTAGCTATTATTTTATTAGAAAAAACGATTGAAAATGAGAAATTAACTGCAATTCAAAAAGGAATTTTATTAAATAATTTAGGCACAAATTATTTAATAACTAAAAATTATGAGAAAGCTAAAAAAGTTTTAGAAACATCAATAAAGTTATTAAGTGCTGATAAACAACAATCACAAAACATATCCAATTCGTATAGAAATTTATCTCAAATCTATAGTCAAGAAAAAAACTTTGCGTTAGCTAATTCTTATTTTGAAAAAGCAAAATCAGAATTTGAAAAAACTAAAAATCAAACACCTCGAAAAATTGCCAAACTTTTTTATGAAAATGCGTTATTGCTTTTCGAGCAAAATAAAATTACCGAAGCAAAACTTGCTATTAATGAAGTTTATAAAGCTTTAATTCCAAATTATTCCGATAAAAAAAGTCTTTTACCAGATCAGAAATCACTTTATGCTGAAACTCTTTTGCTAGATGTTTTAGACTTGCAGGCTGCTGTTTTACTAAAAGAAAATAAACCTAAAATAGCACTGGAGTGTTATAAACTTTCTTTTTATATAGAAGATTTATTTCAGTCATTATTAGTATATGAAAATTCTAAAATTCTATCTCAAACCAGAAGTAGAAACCGAGCTGAAAAATGTATCGAAATTTACGATTATTTGTATCAACAAGAAAAAGACATTCATTATATAGAAAAGGCTTTTTTATTATCTGAAAAAACGAAATCGACTGTTCTGAAAAATTATATTAGTCAAAGTAGAACCATTTCTAAGGAAGAAAAGACAGTTTTAGAGCAACTACAAAATTGGAACAATATAATTGTAAGAGAACAGGAAAAACTAGATTTGGCGGACATTTCAAAAATAAATTTTGCTATAAAAAAACAAAATGAATTAATGCTTTTGTTGAAATCTATCAAATCTAGAGCTACAATTTTATCTGATGAAAATATAAATCTGACAAGGTTGTTTCAAAAATTAGAAAAAGATAAAGCGACTCTAATTTCATACTTTTCAGGTACCCAAAATATGTATTCATTTACTTTGCAGAATCGTAAAATACAACTTCAAAAATTAGAGAATGCAAACCAGAACGGATCTGTGATTCGAAAATTTATTGCTTATTTTAGTGACGCAAATGCAATATCAAATGATGTTAGCGGTTATAATAGTTTAGGTAATCAGGTTTATAAATATTTGAAATTGCCGCAAAAATCAGCCAATAAAGATCTAATAATTATTCCTGATGGAATCCTGAATTTCTTTCCTTTTGAAGCATTAATTACAAAAAAAAGTGCCACTACAAATTTTGCTAAAATGCATTATTTACTCCATGATTTTAAAATTGGATATAATAATTCAGTTTCATTTTATTTAGAAGAAAAACCATTTCAATATCAAAAAGAAACTGTTTTAGGTGTTTTTCCAGTTTTTGAAAACTCAAATTTAGAACTAGCTTTCTCAAAAAAGGAATTGGAAAATCTAAGCGACCATTTTGAAGGTAAGTATTTAGAAAAAAATGAAGCTACATTTAATAATTTTAAGGCTAATGCTGCATATTTTTCTATCCTTCATCTTTCTACACATGCTTCGTCGGGTAATATTGATGAACCAGCAAGAATACGGTTTTATGATCGAGAAATATTGTATTCGGAGCTATATAATTTAAATATCAACCCAAATTTAGTGGTTTTAAGTGCCTGCGAAACTGGTTTAGGAAAATTATACAAATCGGAAGGCGCGATGAGTGTCGCAAGAGGTTTTCAGTTTGCTGGAGCTAAAAATATATTATTTTCGTTATGGAAAGTAAATGATTATGCAACTTCTCTTTTTATGGATAAATTTTATAAAAATATTGAATGCGGAAATTCTTATTTTGAATCTAACCAACAGGCAAAATTAGATTTTCTAAATGATGATTCTATTCCAAACGCTAAAAAATCACCTTATTATTGGAGCGCAATGGTTTATTATGGTACTTTGGAGGACTGTAAAACAATAAATTATAAATTATATGTTTTACTGATTTTTTTTCTTGGGATTGATTTATTTTTCCTTTTAAAAATTTATAGAAGAACAATAATTTGAAGTTTCAAGTAGTTTTTAGCGTCAAATTAATTAATTAAAATCAGTGAAATTCGTATTTAAATTTTTAATTTGAAAAAGTATAACGCTAAAGAGGAATAGTTATAAACGCTATTTTGAGTCAATTAAAAAGGCCAAACATTAATGTTTGGCCTTTTTAATTTATTTCTTGTTTTAGTCAGCTAATACAATTACTTTATTGTCTTTCATTTCGACAGTTCCTGATGAAATAGAAAGGGTATAGTTTTGATCGTTTACCTTTGTAAATAAATCTTTGGTTTCTTTGTTGAAATGAAAGCTAGAGGCTGTAATTTTTACAGTTCCTCGTTGCAGTAAAGAAACTATGGGTGCGTGATTATTCAACATCTGAAAATTACCGTCAACCCCTGGAAGGGAAATTGCAGTTACTTCTCCTTTGAATAAAGATGCTTCTGGTGACACTATTTCTAAAATCATTTTGTTTAAGTTAGAAGATGGAAGAAGTAAGATGGAAGTGAAGAGAAAATCTTCTAACTTCTAACAACTGCTTTCCAGCTTATTATTATGCTTCTGCTAACATTTTTTCTCCGGCTTCGATAGCTTCTTCAATAGTTCCTTTTAGGTTGAAGGCAGCTTCTGGCAAGTGATCTAATTTACCATCGATAATCATGTTAAATCCTTTGATGGTATCTTTAATATCAACTAATACTCCAGGAATACCTGTAAATTGTTCTGCCACGTGGAATGGTTGCGATAAGAAACGTTGTACACGTCTTGCTCTTGAAACAGCTAATTTATCTTCTTCAGAAAGTTCTTCCATACCTAAAATAGCAATAATATCTTGCAATTGTTTGTATTTCTGAAGAATTTCTTTCACTCTTTGAGCGCAGTCATAATGATCGTCACCTAAAATTTGTGGCGTCAAGATACGAGAAGTAGAATCTAATGGGTCTACCGCTGGATAAATACCTAACTCCGCAATTTTACGAGACAATACTGTCGTTGCATCAAGGTGAGCAAATGTTGTTGCTGGAGCTGGATCTGTTAAGTCATCCGCAGGAACGTAAACCGCTTGTACCGATGTAATAGAACCTTTGTTAGTAGAAGTAATACGCTCTTGCATTGCACCCATTTCGGTTGCCAATGTTGGTTGGTATCCTACCGCAGATGGCATACGACCTAAAAGTGCCGAAACCTCTGAACCTGCTTGTGTAAAACGGAAGATATTATCAACAAAGAAAAGAACGTCTTTTCCTTGATCCGAACCTGCTCCGTCACGGAAATATTCCGCAATTGATAATCCTGAAAGCGCTACACGAGCACGAGCTCCAGGAGGTTCGTTCATTTGACCGAAAACGAAAGTAGCTTTAGACTCTCTCATTCCTGGCATATCTACTTTAGACAAATCCCATCCTCCATTTTCCATAGAGTGCATGAAATCGTCACCATATTTTATAATTCCTGACTCTAGCATCTCACGAAGTAAGTCGTTTCCTTCACGCGTTCTTTCTCCTACTCCTGCGAATACTGAAAGTCCACCGTGACCTTTTGCAATATTGTTAATCAACTCTTGAATCAATACGGTTTTACCAACTCCAGCACCACCAAACAATCCAATTTTACCTCCTTTTGAGTAAGGCTCAATTAAATCGATTACTTTGATACCTGTAAATAAAACTTCAGAAGAAGTTGATAAGTCTTCAAATTTTGGAGCTTGACGGTGTATAGACATTCCGTTTTCGCCTGTTTTTGGTAAATTTCCTAAACCGTCGATAGCATCTCCGATTACATTAAACAAACGACCATAAACATCGGCACCAATTGGCATTTGAATTGGATTTCCTGTTCCAACTACTTCGTAACCTCTGCTTAAACCATCGGTAGAGTCCATAGAAATAGTACGAACTGTATTTTCTCCAATATGAGATTGTACTTCAAGTACTAATAAAGTACCGTCTTTCTTAGTGATTTCTAATGAATCATAAATTTTTGGAAGGGCAACATCTTTACCATTAAACACTACGTCTACTACTGGACCGATGATTTGCGAAACTTTTCCTATTACTTTTGACATTGCTTATGTATTTATTAAATAGCTATTTAGGTTTGTAGAAAATATGACTATTTTCAGTGTGCAAAGATAATTTTTTTAAAATATAAAATCAATAATTTTTTTATGTTTTTTATACGTTTTTAAAATTTTGTTTTTCGAGGCATTTTACAAAGTAAAAAGCCATCAACTTTCGTTGACGGCTTTTGAAAATCTGTTGTTCTTTATTAGAAAGAAGCGGGATATTGTATAGGATACGTTCCTAAATCTACTGGTTTGAAAGTAGATCCGTATTTAGCATTGATGGCTTCTAAGAATTTATTAGCAATAAGTGCATATCCTCTAGCTGATGGATGAACTCCGTCCAAAGAAAAAGCACCACCAGTTACATATTGAGCTGTCATGTGATAATTTCCAAAACGAACACCTCCGCCTACTAATTGATCCATAATTGCTTTAGCATTAACAAATGCCAATCCATTTGCTGTTGCTGCTGCTTCAATAGTTTCATTATAATGATCTGTAGCAACTTTGATTTCGCTAGCTTCATCTTTAGACAACACCCATTTATCAGCTAATGGCACGCTAACACCGTTAATAGCCGAAGGATTTCCACCAACTAAAGTACCTATAAATGAACTTGCTGGCAATACTAATAAATCCTCTTTTGTGGCGGGTCTGTAGGAAGGAATACTATATCCTGTTAGATTTGTTAAATAATTATCTACTATAATTACTGGATTTGCACCTACTTTGAAAATCACTTTTCTTCTATCTGCTTCATTTTGTGATAACAAAGAATTAGCTACCGCATAAGCTAAAGCATTGTTATAAGAAGTAAAACCTGCATTTAATTGAGTAACCTGTGTAGCATTAAGCGTTACTGGATTATACGGAACTCTACTGAAATAAGGCAATGTGCTTACATATGGTAAGTTTGCTACTACTCCTTTTCTGCCACTAGTTGCTAATTGAGTTGCTAAGGTGTTATACGCATAATCAAAAGTTGCATTTGGAGTAATATCATTACCTGTAGAAGCTGATTCTGTGGTTGTTACTCCTCCACCTGTAGCATACCCTAAAACATCATTTCCACCAATCCATAATGAAAAGAAAGTTGGGTTTTGCGCT
This sequence comes from uncultured Flavobacterium sp., assembly GCA_964292845.1. Classification (GTDB taxonomy): domain Bacteria; phylum Bacteroidota; class Bacteroidia; order Flavobacteriales; family Flavobacteriaceae; genus Flavobacterium. Next base: position 10,604 of record CAXYWC010000005.1, read on the forward strand.
ACTGCATCGGCTATAACTGTTGCCATTGGCGCACTAGCAAATCTTGCAAAATAAGGGTTCCCAGCGGAGCTACCATATCCTGCAGCTAGCAAATGAAAACTTTTTGCTCCTGGAATCCCCATATTATTGAAAGATCCAGATAAATGTGCCGATTGGCTTGTTGTAGCAACTTGGTTATAAGGAGGCATTGCAACCGAAGCTGGGCCTGAACCATTAAAATACAATCTTGGAGTATATACTGATGAACCAGCAAAGCCACCAACATTATCTGCCATAAATGGCGTATTAAATGCACCGCCTCCAACTTGAGCAAACTGTCCTGCCAAAATGTTTGGATACGAATTTTCTTGTCCTTTTTTAAACAAAGCACCATCGCTATATCCTGCAGCAAAAGAGTCTCCTAATGCCACATATTTTGCAAAATTGGCAAAACCAGGTGTAACGGGAAGTTCTGTTACGGTTTCGTCATCATTATTATTACATGCTACAAAGCTTAAAGAAACTAATAGTAGCCATTTTATATTTTTTTTCATACTGTATTATTTATAAAGTTACGCTGTTTTATTAAGGATTAATTGTCCATGTAGCATAGAACTGACGACCGATAGATCCAGCTCCAATTACTTGAATATAATCTTTACCACCTATATTAGTGGCTCCTAATTTTATTACAGATCCTAAAGCTTTTATTACATAGTTTATTTGGGCATCGAAAACAACATTTTCTTCAACCATACCATCAATAAAGGTAGATTGCCATTGGTATTCTGAGTTCCATCTTACGTTAGTATTAAAACCAAAGTTTTTGAATAATTTGTCGTTTCCTAAACCTGCTTTTGCTCTGTGTTTAGGCGTGTTGAAACTTGGCTCAAAACTTGGATCGCTTGCTTGATCGAAAGAGAATTGAGAATAATTATAACTAGCTGTTAATTCGAAATTTTTATATACTTTTCTAGACAATCCTAATCCTAATCCTAAAGAGGTTACTTGCGCTTTAGAATTTGTATATACTTGGAATCTTCTAACATCATTATTTTCTAAGGCAGTTGCTGCTAGTGCTGTTCCAGCTTGACCGTATAAAGGTGTGATTGTGTTTGAATTACTTATAAAGTTATTGTACACATTATAATATCCATTTACATCTACTGAAAAATCCTTGATAAGGGTACGGTATCCTAATTCAAAAGCCTTAACTTCTTCTGCATCTACCAAGGTAGGTGCTGCTACTACTAATAAGCTAGATGCATTTGCTGGTGTAGAACCTGCTTTAATAGCATCGCCATATAGTTTATACGATTCTCCTGTATAGGCATTTTCGTAAGCATCTCTACCTGTTAGTACTTTAGTTGCTGCTATTCCAGGAATTAGTTGTCCTGCAGCACTTACATTTCTTGTTTCAACATATCGGTCTAAGTTTTCTGGTGCTGACCCTATTAAGGCCGTTTGTCCTAAATCTAAACCAATATATTGGTCTTGTGTAGTTGGATTACGGAAACCAGTTTGGTATGAAACTCTAAAATTATGTTGTTTTCTTGCTCCTGCTCCGTAAGTTAACGAGATTCTTGGAGAAATATTTCCGTCAAAATTTCTAGATTTATCATAACGAATCGAAGCGGTAACTTTTAATCGATCATCCATTAATTTTTTCACCCCTTGTGTGTAAACACCGTATTCATTGTAATGCAAAGGCCCGTCATAATCCGTAAATATAGATCCTTCAGAATCTAAAATATATTCTCTTGCAGAACCTCCTATTTGAATTTCAGCAAATTTAATTTGATTTTTAAAATTGTAATTTAAATCTCCGTGAAGGATTTTAGATCTGTCTTGAAATTTCGCTCCTTCTTTTAAGTTTGGATTTGTAATAACAGAAGCTAACGCTTTGTTAAACTCAGCTGATCCAGGTTCAAATCTAGCATTTCTAGGTGCAGATGGGTTTAAAGGGTCGATGTTAGGAGCTAATCCTAAACCTGGCGAAACATTTGTATCGGCAAATGTTCTAGCATAATCCGCTGCTGTATTGGCATCGTACCCAAACATAGCACTAGACAATTGGAACGCTTTTGCATAATCAGTAAACCAGTTGGTATCTGACTTCGCTAATCTATTTACGTTGATTGCTGCAAAACGCGTATCGTATGAATTTCCTGCGTCTTCAGAGGTTCTATATACTCTAGCAAAGAAATTTTTGCCTTTTACCTCTAATCTTGTTTGATCCATGTAGAAATCTTTCAACGCATATCTGTTGGCTCCTTGATAAATGGTGTTACCAAATCCTAATTTGTGTTGCAAAATAATTTCGAAATCATTTGCCCATGGTTTGAAGTGTAAAGAGACATCAGCTTTTGTATTTACCGCTTTATTGTCCATCAAATCTTGATCTCTGTATCCTGTTCTACTTACTTGACCCACATTTGGAATAAAGGTAGAAACCTCATCTCCATAAGTATTTACTCCGTCATAATTTTGATTGTTTCCATGTCCAATTAATCCGTTATCTATAGCACCTGCTGTAACATTTCTATCGTCAGAAGCGGTCCATTCTTTAGCTTGTAAATAAGAGAAATTCGCTTTTGCAGCAAAGTGCTCTGTAAATTTCTTAGCTACCCTAATTCCAAAATCATAAAAATCATTACTTCCTCCTGCTCCTGAGGTTGTTTTTCCATATTTTAAATAGCTAGAAATTCCTTGTTTCACAAACGGACTTCTACTGTTTATAAACATAATTCCGTTGAAAGCATTCGCACCGTATAATGCAGAAGAAGCTCCAGGTAAAATTTCAATACTTGCAATGTCAGTATCGGTTAATCCAACTAAATTTCCAATAACAAAATTAAGTGCTGGCGACGTATTATCCATACCGTCTACCAACTGCATAAAACGAGTGTTTGCAATGGTTGCAAAACCACGAGTGTTTACAGACTTAAAGTTGATACTACTGGTGTTGAAGTGAACGTCTTTTAAGTTTTCTAATCCTTCATACACAGAAGCAGCAGTGGTGTTTTTTATTTGTTTCATTCCTAATCTTTCGATAGTTACAGGTGTTTCTAGCACTCTTTCAGGAGCTCTAGAAGCTGAAACAACAATTTCATTAAGAGAAGTGGTTGACGCTTCTTCGGTTAGTACTACTACAACTTCTTGGTCTTTTGATTTAATCTCATAGGTTTTAGAAGTATAACCCATCATAGATACATCAATGGTAACAGGGAAAGTTTCCTGATTCTTAAGCATAAATTTTCCATCAAACCCAGCTGATGTTGTCTTAGAATCTCCAACTACTTTGACATTTGCACCCGCTATTGGCTGATTGTTAGAGTCGGTCACGATTCCTGTAACTGTAGTTTGCGAAAATGAAATTCCGCAAAAAAACAATGACAGAATAATAAAATAAATTCTCATTCGTTTTAATTTTTATTGGTTTAGGAAGCCAAAGTACAATTATTTTTATAATTAAATTAAAAAGGAACGAATATTTTTTAGCATTATAGTCCTTTTGCATACAGCTTTTTCAATGTTTGTAAAACGTTTTTTTGTATTTTTAGTACTAAATTAACATTTTTCGATAAAAAAAAATACTATGTATGCATAATATGCATATTTGTTTGCAAAAAAAGTAAATTTGCAAAAAAAGTAAATTCATAAAAAAAGTGAGGTAAAACCTCACTTTTAATATAAAAACCTCCTGTTTTTTATTTATTCTACAGTAACTGATTTTGCTAAATTTCGTGGTTGATCTACATTACAGTTTCGCATTACAGCAATATGGTAAGATAATAGTTGCAACGGAATCGTGGTTAGCAGTGGCGACATGGCATCGGCCGCATCTGGAATTTCGATTACATAATCGGCTAATTCACGAACTTGTGTGTCGCCCTTTGTTACAATGGCAATTATTTTTCCACTTCGGGCTTTAATTTCCTGAATGTTACTTACCACTTTATCATAATGACCTTGTTTCGGTGCAATTACAACAACTGGCATTTGTTCATCAATTAAGGCGATTGGTCCGTGTTTCATTTCTGCTGCTGGATAGCCTTCGGCATGAATATAGGATATTTCTTTTAGTTTTAGAGCACCTTCTAAAGCTACCGGAAAATTATAACCTCTTCCTAAATATAAAAAATTGGTAGCGTCTTTAAATACGGCTGCAATTTCTTTGGCTTTATCATTTGTTAACAATGCTTCTGTAACTTTTTCAGGAATAATTTCTAATTCTTGTAAGTATCTATGAAAATCGGAATTTGATAATGTTCCTTTTGCTTTTGCTAATCGCAAAGCAATCATTGTTAATATGGTAATTTGAGTTGTAAATGCTTTTGTAGAAGCTACCCCGATTTCGGGTCCTGCATGGGTATAGGCTCCTGCGTGTGTCTCTCTAGAAATAGAAGAACCTACAACATTACAAACACCAAAAACGAAAGCTCCTTTTTCTTTAGCTAGTTTTATAGCAGCTAATGTATCGGCTGTTTCTCCTGATTGAGAAATGGCAATAATAACATCGTCTTTATTTATAATCGGATTTCTGTATCTAAATTCGGAAGCGTATTCTACTTCTACTGGAATTCGGGCAAATTCTTCAAAAATGTATTCGGCAACTAATCCTGCATGCCATGATGTGCCACAGGCTACTATTACGATGCGTTGGGCATTTGTGAATTTATCAATATTGTCTTCAATTCCTGCCATTTTTATTAATCCTTCATTGGCATGAAGACGGCCACGGTAAGTGTCTTTTATCACATTAGGCTGCTCGTAGATTTCTTTCATCATAAAATGATCGTACCCCCCTTTTTCAATTTGTTCCAAATTCATTTGGAGCTCTTGAATGTAAGGATCCACAAGAGAATCGTCTTTTATTTTACGGATTTTCAATGGTTTATGTAGTCTTACAACAGCCATTTCTTCGTCTTCTAAATAAATAGCATTTGAAGTATATTCAATAAATGGTGTGGCATCGGAAGCAATAAAAAACTCGTCTTTGCCTATTCCTATTGCTAATGGACTCCCTAATCGAGCCACAACAATTTCGTCTGGTTTTTGTTTATCGAAAACACAGATGGCATAAGCGCCAATTACCTGGTTTAAAGCTATTTGAACTGCTTTTCCTAATTTTAGGTTGTCTTTCTTTTGTACATCTTCTATAAGATTTACTAATACTTCGGTATCGGTGTCGGACTTGAAGGTATAACCTCTGTTGATTAATTCTTTTTTCAGCGGTTCGTAATTTTCGATAATTCCGTTGTGGATAATCGCAAGATTTCCGGAATTTGACAAATGCGGGTGCGAATTGACATCGTTAGGTATTCCATGTGTCGCCCAACGAGTATGTCCCATTCCTATTGTTCCATTGGTAGTAATTTCTTTTACTGATTTTTCTTCAAGATCAGAAACTTTTCCTTTGGTTTTAGATAATTTCAACTCTTTGCCGTCATAAAGTACAATTCCTGCGCTGTCATAACCTCTGTATTCTAGTCGTTTAAGTCCTTTTATGACAATAGGGTATGCTTCTCTATAACCAATATATCCAACAATTCCGCACATAACTATATATTATTTAGGTTCTGTATAATAAATTTCAAATTTTATGTCATTATCGGGTGTTCCCGTATTTGTTCCGTATAAAACCGTTCCTAAAGGATTTGTTATGGAAGCAGAAGGAACTCTATCGAATTTTCTACTTGGATTAGCCGTACTTGCATCGGGTATAGCCGTTTTCAGAAAACCATTTTTATACGTATTTATATTGTCCGAGACCACTACTCCTAATCGTACATTGCTTGTAAAACCTGTGGTTTCTTTAAGAATGTTATTGATATGTTGTGTAATTCTTACTTTGTAAATATCTTTTGTTCCTATGGTTTCAATGATACCGCCATGTGTAGCTTTATCAAGTAAAAGATTCGTTGTACTTGTAGAATTATCAAAATAATAATCATAAAGAGGTGTATTGTTGTCTGCATCAAAAATATAAATGCGCAACGGTTTTTGGTAATCACTTGTCATTCCTGTTTTGTCAACCGTAAAAGTTAAACTTGCTTCGTTTACTAATACATTTTTAGCTTTCAATTGCGCTAAAGTTTGTTTAGTAGATCCCGGAATAGCAGGAAATAATTCTATAAACGATATAGAACCTTGCCCGCCCTTTAAGTATAATTTTGAATCTCCATTAATTTTATCTGGTGTAGTAACAGCAGCAGTATAAATTGAATTATCAGTGTTATTAAATAAATTAACGGTGTTTCCAGTCATAGTCATTTTAAGGCTAGCCATTTCTCTGTTTGGTCCAGGTGTCGATGAGGAAGTATCGGTAGCAGAGGCTACATCTTGCTTGTAATAAATAGTAACGTCTCCTTTAGTAAAATCTAAAATCATAGAAGTTCCTTTGGTTCCTATTTGTGTTGTTTGAAAATACAATCCTTTAAAATAAGATTTAAAAACATTGTTGTCATTTAAGTCAGCCGCTGCCGCTTTAATCACATTGTTATAAAAATAATTTTTGTCTAAATGCAAACGCATTCTTGGAGTGTCACGAGATTCAACTTGCTTTGGAGTAACTACTTCGTTATTTAGTACTTTATATTTTTTATATTCCTTTATGCTGGGAACAAAAGCGGTGTTTTCTGTAGCTAATGCGTCATTGTTTAACTGTGGGCTAGCAATATTTGCAACAAAATTAGCGTCTTCGTCAGAATAATGTTTTTGAGTGGTTAATGTAACTGGATCCGAATCTCTCAAGTAAATACCACTGCGAAATACTTTCAAATCGATAGGGTCGTACGTGTTTGTAGCTGTATTTGTAGTATACATAGCATTCAGAACATAATCACTTCTGCCGTCGGTATCTGTAAATATTTTTGTGCTAAAGTAAGGTACCGTAAGTACAACACTGTCTACAACTATCGAGTTTTTATTTTTAAAGGTTGGTTTTACTGTTGTCAAAGATAATTGCGTTACAAAATTTGCAGTTGTCGTGCCTAAAACTGTATTTCGATTTGCAATCACCCCTAATTGATTTGTTGCTAAATTATTAGTTTCTACTGCGGTAACTTTCTGATTGTATGCCTTAACATCAAAAGATTCGCTTTTGAAATTAAAATTCTCAGCACCAATGATATCTGATCCTATTGTGTTGTAATCTTTATCGCAAGAAGCGAAAAATAGTGAAACTAAAACAAGGGCTAGTTTTCTTAAAAAAGTGGCGTTTATCATTAACCTAATATTTGATTTTTGTAAAATTGTGTGTACGCTTCTGTCAGCGCATCTTTCTGGGCGAAAGGTAAAAAAGGTTTTTTGGAAGCTTCTATAAATTTTGTTAAATTTGAAGAAATGCTTTCAGAAGCGATTACAACTCCATCAGAATGTGTTATTGATGCTTTCATAATATTCTCGAAAGTAGGATCATCAAGCTCTGCAATGGCGCTTTGGGGAATTCCGTCAAATTGTATTTTTTTGCTCATTTCTGGATCTAAACTTCCGTCGAAAGACTGGTTAAATACTGAGGTTACAATTTTAGTATCGGCAAACAAAGCTTCGTCTTTATAATAATGCTTCATGTAGATAGGTAATAGGGAGGCTAACCAGCCTTGCACGTGTATAATGTCAGGAACCCAATTGAGTTTTTTAACCGTTTCTACCACTCCTTTGGCAAAGAAAATAGCGCGCTCGTCGTTGTCTGGAAATAAAACACCTTCTTCGTCCGTAAATGTTGCTTTCCGTTTGAAATACTCATCGTTATCAATAAAATATACCTGAATTCTTTCTTTTGGTATCGATGCTACTTTAATAATTAGCGGCATATCGACATCATTTACTACTAAATTCATTCCCGAAAGACGAATAACTTCGTGTAATTGATGTCTTCTTTCATTAATATTACCATAGCGTGGCATAAAAATTCTAATTTGCCCTCCTTGATCATTAATCATTTTTGGCACATCGTATGACATCAAAGAAACCTCATTTTCAGCAAGATAAGGCACAACTTCTGACGATACATACAAAATTCTTTTCTCCTCCATGTTATGTTTTGTTTTGTTTATAGAACACAAATCGTTTGCAAAATTACAAAAATTTATGTTGATATCGACTAAAATAGTATGTTTGCACTGAATTTTAATGTTTTATACATGACCGTTTTTGAAAAACAAACCGAGTTAATTGCGCATCTGAAGCCTTATCTGCAAAACAAAACTACCATAGGATTTGTGCCTACAATGGGGGCGTTGCACGAAGGACATTTGTCTTTAATGAAAGAATCTTTACGCAATAATGACATAACAGTGGTTAGTATTTTTGTAAATCCAACCCAGTTTAACAACTCGGAGGATTTAAAAAAGTACCCGAGAACATTAGAAAACGACCTCGAAAAAATAAAAACAGTAAACCCTCAAATTATTGTTTACAATCCTACAGTGGAGGATATTTATGAAGGAAAAACAATTTCGAAATCTTTCGACTACGATGGATTAGAATTTCAAATGGAAGGCAAGCACAGACCTGGACATTTTGACGGTGTGGGCACTATTGTGAAAAAACTTTTTGAAATTGTACAGCCAACAAACGCTTATTTTGGCGAAAAAGATTTTCAACAATTAGCCATTGTCAAAAAATTAGTAGCCAAGCATAACATTCCAGTAAATATAGTAGGGTGCACAATTCATAGAGAGCCAAACGGACTTGCGATGAGCTCTAGAAACGAACGCCTTTCGGCAGAAGAAAGAGCAAAAGCCGCCATCATATACCAAACGTTGATAGAAGCTAAAAAACGTTTTGGCACGAAATCTGCTATTGAAGTAATGCGTTGGTTTACAGAAACCTTTGCCAAACAATCGGAATTTGAGTTAGAATATTTTGAAATTGCCGATGAGGAAACGCTTTTAACGTGTCAACGGAAGAGTAAAAACAAAAAATATCGCGCTTTTATTGCTGTTTTTGTGAACAAAATACGATTGATTGATAACATTTCATTAAAATAATTATCTTTGCCCCATGCAAATTGAAGTTGTAAAATCTAAAATACACCGAGTAACAGTAACTGGCGCCGATTTAAATTACATCGGAAGCATTACTATTGACGAAGTTCTAATGGAAGCCTCAAACATTATTGAAGGCGAAAAAGTAAATATCGTTAACATCAACAATGGAGAACGATTTGAAACCTATGCCATAAAAGGCGCCAAAAATTCAGGCGAAATTACACTAAACGGACCAGCAGCTCGAAAAGTGCATAAAGGTGATATTATTATTATAATGTCGTATGCCCGAATGGATTTTGAAAAAGCTAAAACGTTCAAACCTTGGTTGGTATTTCCTAACGAAAAAGATAATTCTTTAAAATAAAATTTTGAAGAAAAAAATTGGAAAATGGCTCTCTATAGTACTCCCTCTTTTTTTAGGGATATACCTTATAAACTATAAATACAACGAATTTTCTTCTGCACAACTTTCTGAAATAAAAAGCTATTTCAAAAATGCCGACTATATTTACATTTATCTCTCGTTGGTTTTTGCCCTTTTTGGTTTTTTGTCTCGTGCCTATCGTTGGAAATACGCCATAGAACATTTAGGCTATACAGCTCATTTTTATAATAACTTAATGGCGGTTTGTGTCGGTTATTTTATGAACCTTACCCTTCCTCGTTCTGGCGAATTTTCTCGAGCATTAGTGCTCAAAAAATACGAAAACATTCCGTTCGACAAAGCTTTTGGGACCATTGTGGCCGAAAGAGTTGTGGATACCCTTATTTTTTTATTATTTGTTTTAGCTTCTTTAGTATTTCAATTCAATGTACTTAAAGAATTTATTTCGGCTAAAATCCCGATCGAAAACTTACTTATTTTAGGATTGGTTGGATTGGTAGGTTTTCTAGTTTTTATTCTCGTGTGGTTATATTCAAAGTGGAGAATAGTGGCTATTGTAAAAACAAAATTATCAGGATTGGTAGAAGGTATGGTTAGTATTTTGAAAATGAAAAACAAGTGGGCGTTTTTATTCCATTCTTTATTTATTTGGCTTACCTATATTTTAATGTTTTACATTACCATTTTTTCTTTAAAAGAAACCAGCACTATTAGTTTTGGAGCAGTAACTATAGCATTTATCTTTGGTACGTTAGTTGTTGGATTTACCAATGGCGGTTTTGGCGTTTACCCACTTATTATTGCTCAAATTTTTATGCTTTACGGTGTTTCGGACACAGCTGGAACTGCGCTTGGCTGGCTAGCATGGGCTTCCCAAACTATTTTGATGATCGTTTTAGGGGGATTGTCTTTTTTGTTTCTTCCCGTTTTAAATAGAAAATAAATTATTATATTGCTGGTTCAAAAATTACACCCTTCTAAATCTTTAGAATATGAAAAATACAGTCTTCCTTTTTTCGCTTTTGTTTTCTTCCGTGTTGTTTTCTCAAATAAAGAAAGAAACCATTCATTCCGAAAAATTAAATGCCGACAGAGAAATTACAGTTAAACTTCCACGCTCATTCAATACGGATTTAGAAAAAAAATACCCTCTAATTCTAGTTTTAGATAGCGAATTTTTATTTGCACCTTTTGAAGGCAATATTGCTTATGGAAATTATTGGGATGACATTCCTGAAGTAATACTTGTTGGAATACATCAAAACAAAAAAGACGAACGTTATGAGGATTCTGAATTTGACCCTAACACTGGATTACCTGCAAACAAAGGAGGTGCTTTTTTCGAGTTTATAGGTGCCGAATTAATTCCGTTTTTAGAAAAAAATTACAAACTGTCACCTTTTAGAGTTATTGCAGGACTAGATGCCACCGCAGGATTACTAAATGCTTTTTTATACAAAGAAATACCACAATTTAGCGGCTATATTTCATTAAGCCCAGAATTAGCCAAAGGAATGATAGAAAGAATTCCACAAAGTCTTGCTGCAACAAAATCAACCTTATTTTATTACCAAGCCACAGCCGATGGTGATTTGAAAAGATTTCAAAACGACATAAAAGCATTAGACAAAAACATGGCAGGAGTCAAAAACGATTTCTTACACTATAAGTTCGATGATTTCAAAGACGCAACACATTATTCATTAGCTCTAAATGCAATACCCAGTGCTTTGTACCAAATTTTCTCTATTTATAGCCCCATTTCTTCGTCAGAATATCAAAATAAAATTGCCGTTTTAGCCGATAGTCATGCCAAATACCTGATCGATAAATACGAAGCCATTGAAAAAGTAATCGGTGTTAAAATGAATGTTCGATTAAATGATTTTAGAGCCGTAGAAGCCGCTGTATTAAAATCAGGCGATTTTAAAGGATTTGAGGAATTAGCACAAATTTCTGGGCAACAATATGAAAAATCCATGTTGCATGATTACCACATGGGAATGTATTTTGAAAAAACTAAAAATTACAAACGTGCTGCCCAAAGTTATCAAGATGCCTTTACCAAAGAAGAAATTCGCGATTTGACTAAAGATATGATGATGAACAAAGCCGCAGAAATGAAAAAAATGATTCCCGTAAAACCGAAAGGATTAAAAGGAGGTAAAGCCAAAGAAATTATTGAAGAAACACCTGCTGCTACTGATGCACCCGCCACCGATGCGCCTGCTACTGATGCGCCAACTGATACCCCAACCGACATCCCTGCAACAACCCCAACGGAAGAGAAAAAACCATAATAATGGCCAAAATAAAAACATCTTTTTTTTGCCAAAGTTGCGGTTCACAATACTCCAAATGGCAAGGACAATGCAATGCCTGTAAAGAATGGAATACCATTGTTGAAGAAATAATTCAAAAAGAGGAAAAAGTAGCTTGGAAAGCTGAAACATCGGAAGTAAAAAAAGCCGCTAAACCACTTTTAGTCAAAGAAATAGATTCCACACAAGAAATCCGAATGGATACCTGCGATGGCGAACTCAATCGCGTTTTAGGCGGAGGAATTGTTCCTGGATCTTTGATTCTTCTAGGTGGAGAACCAGGAATAGGAAAAAGCACATTATTGCTTCAAATTTCGTTAAAATTACCCTACAAAACCTTATATGTTTCAGGCGAAGAAAGTCAGAAACAAATAAAAATGCGTGCCGAACGAATTACAACAAACGGCGACAATTGTTATATTCTTACCGAAACCAAAACCCAAAATATATTTCGTCAAATTCAGGAAATAGAACCTGAAATTGTGATTATCGATTCAATTCAAACCTTACATACTGATTATATCGAATCGTCTCCGGGAAGTATTTCTCAAATTAGAGAAACCACTGCCGAGTTGATAAAATTTGCCAAAGAAACCAATGTTCCCGTGATTTTAATTGGTCATATCACAAAAGACGGAAGCATTGCTGGTCCCAAAATTTTGGAACATATGGTGGATACTGTTTTGCAATTTGAAGGCGATAGAAACCATGTGTATAGAATTCTTCGTTCGTTAAAAAACCGTTTTGGTTCTACAGCCGAGTTAGGAATTTACGAAATGCAAGGCTCTGGGTTGCGAGAAGTTTCCAATCCGTCAGAAATATTAATATCGCACAAAAATGAAGAATTATCAGGAACTGCCATCGCTTCAACTCTCGAAGGAATGCGACCGCTAATGATTGAAATTCAAGCCTTAGTTTCGACCGCCGTTTACGGAACACCACAACGAAGCACTACGGGTTACAATGCCAAACGACTCAATATGATTTTGGCGGTTTTAGAAAAAAGAGCTGGTTTCCGTTTGGGAGCCAAAGATGTTTTTTTAAACATAACTGGTGGAATTTCGGTAGATGATCCTGCCATAGATTTAGCGGTTGTGGCCGCCATATTATCGTCTAACGAAGACATTTCGATAAATAAAGATTTTTGTTTTGCGGGCGAAGTAGGCCTTTCGGGCGAAATTCGTCCTGTAAACCGTGTAGACCAACGCATTCAAGAAGCTGAAAAATTAGGTTTTTCGACCATTTATGTCTCTAAATACAACAAAATTTCATTGAAAAACACTGGAATTAAAATACAAATAGTAGCAAAAATTGAAGATATTGTAAGTGAATTGTTTGGGTAAAATTTAAATTATGAAACCCTATTCCGAAATCCTACAAATAACAAATTCGTATCACGAACTCGGCGAAACCATTCAAGCCGCCAATTTCGTTATTGAAGAATATGGAATAAAACATCCAAACTTTAAAGGTTTTGAATTGCGAGAAAAAGCAAAAGCAGATTATATTTTGATGACTACCGAAGGTACTTTTGGTTTGCCACAAATTATTAGAGTTCCAGAAAACACCTTTGAATTTGAATTTATATTAATGCTGAATCTCATCGCTCACGAAATGGTTCATGTAGGTCAGAAAGTAACGGGGCAATTTGTTGAAGACCGAAACGAACGAGAGTGGCAAGCCTACTACGAAATGCTTTTTCATAAAATATATCCACAAATTCCAAATGTTCCCAAACACCAACAGCTCTTTTTTGCCAACAAAGCCTTGAGTTATTATACAAAAATGGGCAAAAATTCCGATTTGCAACTAAAATATGCAGAACAAAAACAAGAAGTAGATACTTTTATAACATTATTAGCGTAATGCCTTTTTTTAACATATACGTTATTACTGCTTAATTTAGTGTTTTATAGCAATTGTGTAAATTAATATGAGTTTCTATTTTAATTCTTAGAAAAATCGTGTTAATTTGTGTAATTCGTGATAACCTTTTTACACAACAAAATATGAGAAGCAAAAAACAAAAGTTTTTTCTGTTCCTTAAAATTCTAATCGCATTTTTGCTGTTTTTTGTGGCAGGAATTTACTTTTTTCGTGATGTTTTGTTGCAAAAAGGAATTGCAAAGGCAACTTCAAAATTTGACACCAATTATAAGTGCACTTTTTCCGTACAAAAAGCCCGTTTTGATGGCATTTCGAGTATCGAATTGGACCAAATTTGTTTAGTTCCCAAAGCAGCAGACACACTTTTTTCTATTGAAAAAGTAAAAACAAAAATCAATGTATTTCAACTCATTACTGGCGATATTCAGTTGCAAAATCTTGAAGTAAAAAATGGGTTTATTCAACTGGTAAAAAACGAAAAAGGTCGCAATTTCGATGCTTTTCTTAAAAAAGAAAAAAATAATGATGTTAATGAAAAAAAGAACTATGCAAAATTAGCTTATCGATTATTATCCAAAGCGCTAAACTTAGTTCCAACCGAAATGCAACTCGAAGATGTATCATTACGAATGAATGATTTGGGAATTAAAGTAAACATACAATTACCTAAATTACAATTAAAAAACCACCAATTGCAAACCAATATTACCGTTACAGAAAACGAATTTTCTCAAACATGGAACATTTCAGGTTATGCAAATCCTAGAGACAAAAAAGTCGATGTTAGAATTTACAACAAGGACACTTCAAAAATACAATTGCCTTATATTTATAAACGTTTTGGTTTAAAATCGGGGTTCAAAAACGTTCATTTAAAATTGGATAAATTCGATTTAGAAGGGGATGAGCTTCATCTGGACGGATTGGTTTCGGTAGCAGATTTTACTATCAATCATCCAAAAATTGCCAAAAAAGATGTTATTCTTAAAACGGCTAGTTTCGATTACCATTTTTTACTTGGAAGCAATTTTGTATCCATAGACAGCACTTCGTCGGCACAAATAAACAACATCAAATTGAAACCTTTCGCGGAATATAACACCGAAGAAGATACTCTTTATAAGCTCAAAATTTTGATTCCAAAAATGAAAGCGCAAGATTTTATTTCTTCGCTTCCGGATGGGTTATTCACTCATTTTACAGGAATGGAAACGGAAGGAATTTTTGAATATAAACTCAATTTTAAATACAACAAAAACAAACCCAACGCCTTGGTTTTTGAGAGTAAGCTCAATAAAGAAAATCTTAAAATTGTGAAATATGGCGAAGCCAATTTAAACAAACTAAACGAGGAATTTGTCTATCGCGCCATCGAAAACAATGTGTTGCAACGGCCTGTTTTAGTGGGTAATTCGAATCCTAATTTTACGCCTTTAAACCAAATTTCGCCGTATCTCCAAAAATGTGTACTCACGTCTGAAGATCCTTCGTTTTTTTCTCATCACGGATTTATTACTGAGGCCTTCAAACAATCGATTACTAAAAATATTAGAACTAAAAAATTCTCTCGTGGTGCCAGCACCATTAGTATGCAATTGGTAAAAAATGTATTCTTAACTCGTGAAAAAACATTGTCTCGAAAGTTGGAAGAAATTTTATTGGTTTACTTGTTAGAAAATAATCGAATTGCAAGCAAAGAACGCATGCTCGAAGTTTATTTTAACGTGATAGAATGGGGGCCAAATGTATACGGCATTGGCGAGGCATCGGCTTTTTATTTTCAGAAAAAACCAATCGATTTGACGTTGAAAGAATGTTTGTTTTTAGCATCCATTGTACCCAAACCTAAAAAATTCATGTATCAATTTGATAACGAAGGAAAACTAAAATCATTTGCTAATAAACACGAAGAATTTATGAGCAAACTCATGTTACGTCGAGGATTATTAACGTCAGAAGATACTATTGGACAACAAATTCCGATTTCTATTTCGGGTCGTGCCAGAACGCACATGAAGTTTAAAGTGCAAGATTCTATAGCGGTCGATTCTCTTTTTACCGATTTTGACTAATACCGATTTTACTGCGAATTTGCGTGTTTTTTAAATTTGTGTATTTACTGTAAAAAGCCAAAGTAATGGGGATTATTTTTTCTTCATCACCTCGATTGTTACCGCTGTTTCTCCACCACTTTTGTTAGCCGTTATTTGCATATAGGCACGTCGTGACAAATCTATTTCTCTACCTCTTACAAAAGGACCTCTGTCGGTTACAGTTACTATAACTTGTTTCCCGTTGCGCTCATTTGTAATACGCAATAGCGTTCCAAAAGCAAATTTGCGATGCGCTGCGGTGAGTTTGTTATTACTAAAACGAGTGCCGCTTGCCGTGCGTTTTCCGTGGAATTTTTTAGCATAATACGAAGCGTGTGCTTTCTTTTTGTACAATTTGAACGTATAATTTCCTTCTATAAGAATGCTGTCTATAGCAGTAGAATCTACTTTTACCGTATCTTGAACAGGTTTTGTAGAAAACGATTGTTTGTCAAATTTTTTGAAAGAAAAACTCGAAATTAATACTATTGCGATTGTAGTGGTAATTGCTAGAAAAAATGTATCTCTCATCATAATTATTGTGTTTCATTACTCCGCCCATGTCTCAAATACCATACCTAAAAATAAAAAAGTCCTATTAAAACAGGACTTTTTAAATTATTAAAACCACAATGACCAAGGAATTCTACTTACAATAAGCAACAATCCTATGCCGTAAAACAAGGCAATTGATTTGAATTTGGTTTGACTGGCTATTGCTTTTTTATGTTTTACCCAACCTATTGTGATCAGAACAATGGCAATAGTATTTAGTAAAGGGTGCTCTAACGAGGTTAATCGTAAAGCGGCATTTTTCATTTCTCCTAAAGCCGAAAAGCCTATTGGCGAAACAAAATAAGTAACAAACCCTATAACAATTTGCAAATGTGTTGCTGCCAAGGCAAACAAGGCTATTTTTTTGTCTTTGGCAGTAAATTCTTTCTTAGAAAAGAATCCTAAAGCACTATTTGCTACTGCTACTACGAGTAATAGTAGTAAAAGATAAGCCCAGCCCGAGTGGAATTTTTGAATAAAGTTGTACATTCTTAATTTATTTTAGTTTCAACAAATATAAACAAAAAAGACAAATTGGAGCGATGCGCCAAAAATGATTTTTTTTGGTACGGTATTTGAATTATTTTTATACCTTTGACACTATTAATTGTTTCGATGAAGAAAAACTACCTTTATAGTATCTTATTTTGCTTTTTGTTTTCGTTGAGCGCCTTAGCTCAAGACGGAAAGCAATCGTCGTTGGCAACCAAAACCCAAGAACAACAGTTTGACAATTTAAACGTATATCCCAACCCAGTAGGGAATGGTCGTGTGTATATTACCTCTAAAACAACAGCACCTAAAGATATCGAGATTTTTGATGTGTTAGGAAAACGCGTTATGCAGCTTACTATTGCTACCAAAGAGCTTAACGTAGCGTCACTTACCCCTGGTGTTTATATTATAAAAATTAAAGAAGGCGACCAACGCGCTACTAGAAAACTGATAATCAAATAAGTACTGATTTTGCGGTTTTTTAAAAATTAATCTTTTATTTACATTCGTTTCTTTTATCAAACAAAAATTACTTACTATCTTTGTAGTCAATTTTTAAACAAATTTCAAAATGAAAAAAATTTACTTATTAGTAATTTCTTTAGTTGCTTCGTTTTCATTACAAGCGCAAGATGTAGTTATATCACAATTTTTTGGTGGTAATTCAACTACAAACCCATATAATCAAGATTTTGTTGAGGTTTTCAACAAATCATTAGCCTCAGTTGATGTTTCTGGTTGGACAATACAATATGGAGCAGCAGGTGCAACTTCAAATATTAATATTGCATACACTTTTCCTGGCACTTTAGGGAGTAGCACAACTGTAATTGCTTCTGGAAAGTATTATTTAGTTGGCTTAGCAAGTGTGGCAGGAGGAACAAGCATCCCTACACCAGATGGTGTTGGCGCAACCAATATTTCAGGAACGAATGGTAAAATAGCTATTGTAAAAAACAATACAGCGTTATTACTTACCGTCACAAATCCAATAAATCAAACTACATTTCCTAACATTAGTGACTTTGTAGGCTTTGGTTCTTCAAATCTATTTGAAGGAACAGCTTTAAGCGGCGTGCTTGGAACTACTATAGCGAAAAGACTTAATGAAGGATGTACCGATTCTAATGTCAATAGTTCTGATTTTACAGTTATTACATCTACTACAGTTAGAAATTCTAGCTCAGCAGTAAATATTTGTTCTTCTGCACCAACTATTGCAATAACTTCGCCTGCAAATGCAACAATATTTTCTCCAGAAACAACAAATGTAAATGTAGCTTTGTCTGTAAGTAACTTTAATGTTGCCAATGGTACTGGTGATGGTCATATTCGCTACACCATAAATGGTGGAGCAGGAGTAATGAAATACGACACAACTCCTATTGCAGTTCCTACTACACCAGGAGCATATGCAGTATATGTAGAATTAGTAGATAATTCAAACGTTGCCATTGTGCCTGCACAAAATGCTACTGTATCTTTTACAGTTGCCAGCTACACTACTATTGCTGATTTAGCAACTTTAAGAACACAAGTGCTTAATGGTTACTATAGCTTATCTAGCGCACCTGTTACCACTCATGTTAGACCTGTAGTTGGTACTGGAATGGCAACAAGAAATCAAAAATACATTCAGGACGCTACAGGTACAGGAGCAATCTTAATTGATGATGCAACTGGAGTTTTAAATGGATTAGCTATTGCTGAAAGCGAAGCTATTTCTGGATTAAAAGGACAATTAACTTCTTTTTCAAGTGTTTTACAATTGGTTCCTTTAACAAGTGTTGGAGTGGTTAATAATCCAGCAACACCTATTGTTCCTGCAGTTTTAACTTTTGCCGATATTACTGCAAATCCTGCTGGTTATAGAGAAAGTGAATTAGTAAATTTAGGGAATGTAACTTTTTCTAATTTAATTGGAACTCCTTTTGCTGTAAATACTAACTACACAATAGGACAAGGTGCTGATACTACAGTATTCAGAACATTATTTAACCAAGTTGGTGAAGTAGATTATATAGGAACAACTGTTCCAACAACTGCTGATGTTATAGCAATTGTAACAAGAAATGGAGCGACAAAACAAGTAGTAGTTCGTAAATTAGCAGATATGACTAATTTGTCTAGAAATAGTTTCGATGCCATTTCGGGATTAAACATTTATCCTAACCCAGCTAAAAACTTCTTAAACATTACTTCTAGTAGTCTTGAAGCTAAAACGGTGGCTATATACAATGTGTTAGGCGCTCAAGTTCTTACTGCCAATGTAACTAATGCACCTATAAACATTGCTTCCTTAAGTAAAGGTGTTTATGTAGTAAAAGTTACTGAAGAAGGTAAAACTGCTACTAGAAAATTAGTGATTGAATAATTACTTTTTTATCATAACTAAAAAAGCTCCAATTTTACGTTGGAGCTTTTTTTTGTGCCAAATAGCAGAACTATTATTTCATTAGTTCCGATAATTTTAAAGTTTTTCCACACATGTCGTCCGTAATTTTGAAAATTACATCACCTTTTTTACCTTCATTTGCCCAACGCACTTCTTTTCCTACGTTACAACCAATACTGGTTTTAGAGCCTTTGTTTAACGAGACAAAACCTGTTCCTGTGTGAATAGATACTTTGTCTTTAGTGTCATTGATTAACGAAAAACTAGATTCCAGTGCGGACACTTTTTCTAGACTGCTTTTCGAATGTGTAGTAGCGTTTGGAGAATTAAATGATGATACAATTACCAAACCAAGTAGTAGTGCGATTTTTTTCATTTGTTTACGTTTTTTTTTATAAAGATAATTAATTTTTAATTACTTTTTTAATTCCTGTTTTTCCTTCTTCGGTTTTTACTTGTAACAAATAAATTCCCGTGGACAAATTAGAAATATCGATTGTTGAAGCATTTGCTGATTTTATTTTTCGTCCTTCTAATGACAAAATTTCAAGACTTTCAATGTTCTCGTTACTTTTTACCGAAATAAAATCATTTGCTGGATTTGGATAAATACTAAAATCAGAAAATGAATTGAAATCGTTTGTGCTCAAGTAACCCAATTCTTGGTACAAACTCGTAACATTGGCTGCCGATAATGTAGTTTTGTAAAAACGAATATCATCAATCGTGTCGGTATATCTATTTGCAGCGGCTAAATTACCATAACTATTATTTCCAATTACAACATTGTTGTTAGGTAAAAAATCAGGAGAACTAGCACTGGTTCCACCAGTGGGTGTTGCAGCATCATACGTTTTTGTATAAGTATTTTTCAATACATTATCCACATAAATCTTATACACATTTTCAAATGCCTTATGCGTTACTGGGGTAAAGCTATTATAGGATCTACCTGTTATTGTGATTACGATATGATGCCAAGAATTATCTGCAATATTAGTGTTTGACGAACAATCCCACCATCCAGTTTGGCCTGTGTATGTAGTACTATTAGCACTATTGTACCAACTCCATAAATAATTGCAAGATAAACTTACGATTCCGTTTCGTAAATACACATACCAACCTCTGTCGTTAGAAAGATTGCCAATATTAGTTCTTTGCGATTGTTCCATTACAACTCTATAATTAGTATCGTTAGTACCGGTTTTTACCCAAAAACTCATGCTAAGACTGGTGGCGTTTTGTATAGGAACACGCATTAAATTATCGCCCGATAAATTAACTGCGTTAGAAGCTACTCCAATTCTATCCGATGTAAAAGTAGCTGCACTTCCAGTCCTGGTCAAATTTTCGGCTGTGCCATAAGTGTCGTTTAATGATCCTCCTGTAAATTGATACTCACTGTCTAAATTAGTGGTAGGTATTTGTGCTACTGCTTTTAGAGAGCATAAAAGGACTAAAAAGAATAATTTTGTTTTCATGATTTTTGCTTTAATGTTATGGTACAAAATTGGTATATTTTGAAATTTGATATAAATCAAAAAAAAATCATTCACTTCAAGAAACGACAATTTGATTCAAAAAACGACAATTTGTTTCAAAAGCGTTATTTTTCTATGAAATAACGTATTTTTGATTTTAATTCAAATTAATTATTCGGAATTTATAGAATGAATAAAAGCAACTATGATGCATTGGTCTCGTTAGGAATTACAAGCGCATCACAATCCAATTCGGAAATAAAAAGAATCAAACTTTTCAATGCTTTTTGCTATTGTTGGTATGTTACGGCTTTTATTTTACTTTTCAATTATTTACTAAAAACACCAATATTATACCAAAATATTGCGGCACATTTAGTACAATTAGTTATTATTATTTCAGCACAATATTTGCATTCTAAAGGAAAATACGAAACGGGACGATTTCTATTTGCTATGATGCTCATCGTGAATAGTTTTGTTTTTGGCAATTTTCTCAAAAAAGGACAATTGCTAGAATTTTACTTAATTTTAGCACCAGCCGTGAGTTTGGTACTAACGGATAATAAGAAAATAAATTACAGTATTTTTACTATAGCACTTTTGTGTTTTGCGATTCCCAATTCTTTTTTCAAGCATTATCCGACCATCAATTTTTACAGTCCCGCTTTAGTTTGCTTGTTTATTTTGTTTTATATTTTAACCAATTATTTTAAAAAGCAAAATAAAACAATCGAAAATTTATTGGAAGTGGAGCGGGATAAAGTGATTGCCGATAAAATTATTTTAGAAGAACAAAGAAACAAGCTAGACCAATTAAACGAATTCAAATCGCATTTTTTTGTCAATTTTTCACACGAAATCAGAACGCCATTAACCTTAATTCAAGGCAATGCATCTCGAATTAATTTAAAAAAATCGATAGAAGAAAATCAAGAAAAAATAAACAACATTAACCATCAAGTTGCACAAATTCAGAATATTATCAACAATATTATCGATTTGAGTAAAATAGATTCTAACGAGTTTACCATTACCTGTACCAAAGTGGCATTGCAACCGTTTTTAGAAAAACACTATTCCGAATTTAAAACACTATTTCAAAAAAAAGACATTCAGTTTACTTTGAAAATGGCTATTCCTGAAATTTCGGTATTTATGGATGAAGATTTAATGTCGAAATCTATCAATAACTTGTTGTCGAATGCGTTGAAATTTACTCCAAAAAAAGGAAATGTTGCGATAGAAGTTTTATTAGAAAACGAATTGATTGTCAGAATTATAGACAACGGAATTGGGATTCCAAAAGAAGATTTAGACAAAGTATTTGAACGTTTTTTTCAATCTAAAAACGATATTACCAAAAGTCAAGGAAGCGGTATTGGATTGTCATTTACTCAAAGTATTCTGGCGGCACATCAGTTTGATATTTCATTGTCGAGTATCCCAAATAAGGAAACTATTTTTGCAATTACCATTCCTAAAAAGGCCATTGAATATGGAGTTATTGACGTTAATGCAAAAACAATTGGTAGTAGAATTGACTTTCCAAGAGTTCATTCTAATACAGCTAAAAAGTCCAAAAGATCCATTTTGATTGTAGAAGATAATGAGCAAATGCGAAATTATTTGAAAGAGGTTCTAGAAAATTACCAAATTACCGAAGCCGAAAACGGACAAGAAGCATTAGAAATATTGCAACAACAATCATTTGACATTATTATTACCGATTATATGATGCCTGTTTTGGATGGCGAAGGATTGGTTTTAAAAATAAAAGAAAACGGACTAAAAACACCTATCATTGTACTAACCGCCAGAAGCGATCAAGAAGGAAAACTCAAAATGCTTCGCTTGGGCATTGACGGGTATTTGAACAAGCCCTTTTTGGAAGAAGAACTGCATTTAATGGTAAAAAAAGCGTTGCAATCGTTCGATACAATACAATCGTTTGAAGCTACTTTGCCTATCGAAGAAAAAGAAAGTTTATCGGTTTTTGCCAATAAATTCAATCAGGAATTGAACGAACTTATCCATCAACAAATGCATTCGCCAACATTTGGAGTAGAAGATATTGCCTTGCATTTGAACATTTCCAAAAGTACCTTAAACAGAAAAACCAAAGCCATTTTAGGGCAAACTCCTCAGGAACTCATAATGGAAGCTCGTTTTCAAAAGGCAAAAGCATTGCAATTAGAAAACCCGTATGCTACCAAAAAAGAAATTGCAGAAAACGTAGGAATTACAAATGCAACGTACTTTTTTGCAAAATTACATGAGCGTTTTGGTGGAAAATAGAACTCTATTTTTTTTAGATTATTTATAGTGTCATAATTCCGTAAAGAGGAATGTTTTTTAGCCAACTTTCTTCTCGGTAAGCATTCATTGAAGTTCGTATTGCATTTTTGTTTTCAAACTTATCTACAAAAACTTTTAAACTTTTGGCTTTTAAATTCTCTTCTGCTTTTACTTCAATAGGAATAATTTTTTCTTGATTTTGTATCATAAAATCTAATTCGGCAGTTGCATTTTCAGCAGACCAATAATATAAATCGTGTTTTAACTTTAACTCTTGACAAACAAATTGTTCGGTTAAAGCTCCTTTAAATTCGATTAAAATTTGATTTTTATCTAATAGTATTTGTTCGTTAATATTTCCGATGGCGTTTAACAATCCTACATCTAATAAAAACAATTTAAAAACATCATAATCTGCATACGATTTTAATGGAATTGTTGGCTGGCTAACCTTCATACATTTATAAATCATTCCTGCATTAAACAACCAATTGATAGCAGCTTCAAACTCTTTTGCACGAGCTCCTTTTTTTAATTGTCCGTAAATAAATTTTTTATTTTCTTTAGCTAATTGTCCTAAGATAGATTGCCAAACAAGTCTAATTTTAGGTACAATTTCAAACGGCGCATATTTTGCAAAATCGTTTTCATATCCTAAAATTATATTTTTTTGAATCGTGCGAACTTGTTCAAAATTTTTGGTTTCTATATACACATTCACAACCTCTGGCATTCCGCCAGTAAAATAATACAATCGCAAATAATTACATATTTTTTCGTGAAAAGGTGCTATAACTTCCCATTGATTTGATTTGATTTTATCGGCAATAATTTCTTCATTTAAATTGATTAAAAACTCTTCAAAACTTAATGGAAATAAATTTAAAAAATCAACTTTCCCCACCGGAAATGTATTATTTTTTTGAATAGAAACACCTAGCAAAGAACCTGCTGCAATAACATGATATTCGGGTGCATTTTCATAAAAATATTTCAAAGCTGTCAATCCTTTTTCGGCTTCTTGTATTTCATCTAAAAGTAATAATGTGTTTTCTGGATTTATTATAATCCCTGTTTCAATTTCAAAAATGTTTACTATTCTATTTATATCAAAATCATCTTTAAAAATAGATTGCAAACGTACACTACTTTCAAAATTAATATAGACTACATTTTTATAATATGCTTCTCCAAAAGACTTCATTATCCAAGTTTTACCAACTTGTCTAGCGCCTTGAATTATCAATGGTTTTCGATGCTTGGAATTTTTCCATTGTACTAAATCGTTTACAAATAATCGCTTCAATGTATTTGGTTTTAGAAGTTTTTACGTGCAAATATATTCTTTTTTCCTTTATAAAAATGCAATCAATAACATTTTTTAGTTTGAATAAATGTAATCAGCAACATTTTTTCATTTGAAAAAATGTTTTAACACTGTCTATTTGAAGCAAAAAAATATACGAATTCGTGATAAAGTATTAATAAAAAACAAACCCTTCCGTTTTCCAGAAGGGTCTGCAAAAGTATTTAGTCAGTTTATTATTGTTTGATAAGTTTTTTACTTCCCACTTTACCACTTTCGGTTTTTACTTGTAATAAATACATTCCAGTTGATAAATCTGAAATATCAATTGTTGATGAAGTTGTTGCTTTTATTTTTCTTCCTTCCATTGAAAAAACTTCAATGTTTTCAATACTTTCGTTACTTTTTACAGTTATAATTTCAGTTGCAGGATTTGGGAAAATGGTAAAATCTGAAAAAGAGTTGAAGTCGTTGGTACTCATAACCGAACCATATTCGTAACACCCTAAATCGACAGTAGTGTTGTAAATCCTTATGTTTCCTGCTAAATCAGTTGTTGTGTTTGCTGGCAAATAGGTATTGTTTCCTACATCAATAGCTGGAGAACCTGCTTGCAACTCGAAAGTAGCTGATAGCAATGGATCATTATTTATACCGCTTATTTGACCTCCTTGAGATATGGTGTTTGATAATATTGGATTAACTCCACCCGTAATTACAAATGGTGTTGCACTTCCATTATTGTATAGAATGCTATTTTTTAATTTTACAGAAAACGTATTAGTCCCTTTTATTACATTTCCAGATACACCAGTGTTTGAAGCAAATGTAGTATTAATAATATCGAGATCTAATCCGTTTAGACCTCCTCCGCCTCCTGTTGTACTAGCACTCAAAAGCAAACAAGAGGCTCCAGAAGTAGAAGTATTATTGTAAAACAAACAATTTTTTAGTATTCCATTGCCATACCAATCGTATGGTTCGTGTCCGGCATATAGAATTTGTGAATTAGTCCCTGAAAAATTATTTCTAAAGATACACGAATCGAAATTAGCTGTATAACTTTGAGTATTTACCCCACCTGAATAATAAGGAGCTACCACCCCTGTATCAGATCCTGAATTTTTTTCAAAAATGCAATTTACTACATAAACGGTAGGGTTATCGCCACTTGTGTACGGATTTATGTATAGCGCTCCTCCACGAGTATGATAATATTGTAAATTTCCAGCACCAGTTGTACTTGTTGGTCCATTTGCATTTCCTCCAGAGATGGTAAAACCATCAATAGTTATATCTTTAATATTACCACGAGCTGATATTACATGGTACAAATTATCTTGCCTAGTCGCTTCTGTAGCAGCAATAGTTGCACTATCATTTCCAGTAACATCACCGCTCAAAGTGGTGGTATTAATTTTTGGGTTTCTTTGTGAAAGAAGTGTTTCAGTTCCGTTAAAGCCACCATACATTTTTAAGGCATATTTCATTAAAAACGTTGAAGTACGTACTGTCCCAGTAGGCTTATAAGTTCCTGCAGCAACCCATATTTCATTAACAGAAGTAAAAGCACTAATCGCAGATTCTAGATTTGTAAAAGCATCTGCCCAAGTAGTACCACTATTAGCTCCTGTTGCAGCTGCATTTACATAAATTGCAATTTTTGGTTTGTCTTCTGTATATAAAACATCTATCTCAGAGATGTTCAAAGTACGTTCGTAATACCGAATTTGGTCTATCCCCTCTTGATAATCTAGAGATAAAAGGTCAGGAGTTTTTCCTATTGATAAAAGTTTTGTTGGAGTAATTGCTCTAAAAGTGTGTGATTGAGCAGTTAATAAAGAAGGAGAATCTGTTTCGACATCACTACCAGCCCATACATTATCTACATACATCGAATAAGTATACGTGGCAACGTAATTTGTGAAAGATCCTGCATACGAAAAAGTTCTTGTAGAACTTACTAAACAAACAATATGATGCCATTGCCCATCGTTTATAACAGGACTTATTACTTGGCGTACACCACTATTTCCAGAAATTGATGCAGAACTCCAACTACATTGCCCGTTAAAATAAATTTTTCCGTCTTTTAATGCAACGCTAAAACCAGCAGGATTTGCGGTGGTATTGTGTTGGTCTAAAATATAACTTTTTGTACTTATGTTTGTAGTAGTTTTTACCCAAAAACTTATGGAGTAATTATTTACAGACGCGGCATTAGTACCTCCTGCCGTAAAAGAATCCCCGTTTAAAGAAATGGCTTTGTTAACTTCTGCATTTCTATCGTTAATGATAGTTCTTGCACTTCCTGTTGGCACTAAAGTAGTTGTTCCTGCTAACAACGCAGGTGTTACATCACTGGTTAGTGCACCATTGGTAAATTTGTAATCTTTTATTAATCCTGTTGTTGGGATTTGAGCATTGCTATTTAAAAAGAAAAATAGAGTCGCAAGTAAAAGTAAACGTTGTTTCATGATTGTTAGATTTTGTAATTTGAAACAAATGTCTATCTAACTCTTATTATATATAGCAGTTTTTTGCTGAATAGTCGTTTTTTTTTGCTGAATGGATTTTCTAAAATATTTCCTGTATAAACTGCAAAAATTCGTCTTTCTTTTCTTTGGCGATGGGAATGGTTTTGTTGTTCTCCATTATAATATGAAAGCCATCTTTTTTAGAGAGTTCTTTCATGTATTTTAGGTTAATTAAGTACGAACGATGCGGTTTGTAAAAAATAGGTTTGTCTTCGAGTTGTTCTACAAAATGTTTTAACGGTTTGCAAATGAGCTGACTTTCGTTGTTTTTCATAAATACTTTGGTGTACATTCCGTCAGCTTCAAAAAGTAAAATATCTTCATGTGAAACAAATAAAACACCTTTTGGAACTTCTAAAACCATTTTGTTGAGTGATAATTGCTGAAAGGCTTTTTTTAAATTGTCGAGTTTGTTTTCGATATTATTTTGTTCTATGTGTCGTTTTGCTTTTTCAACTGCAAGTTTAAATTCTTGAATGTCAATAGGTTTTAAAATATAATCAATAGCCGATAATTTAAAGGCTTGAACGGCATATTCGTTATAAGCGGTAACAAAAATGAGCTGAAAATTCATTTCGTGCGTCATTAATAATTCGGCAATTTGCAAACCCGAATATTTTGGCATTTCAATATCCAAAAAAACAATATCGGGCTGTTGTTCACGAATTAAAGCCACACCTTCTTCTAAATCGGAAGCTTCATAAACAGAAGAAATTTCTGTGCAATGGTCTGTAATTATTGCACTTATAAGTTTTCGTGCTTTATTTTCGTCGTCTATAATGAGTGCCTTCATATTTTATTTTTTGCAAATTTCGATGTATAACAATAATAATTATCGTTTTTCTTCTTAAAAGTGAAGATTCTTTTCTAAAGCGGAATTTCAATTTGCACTAAAGTTCCCGTTGCAACATTATTTTTATCGTATAAATCTGTTATAGAAATGGAAGCTTTTTTGGTTCTGATTTTATTTATAAGTTCAATTCTTTTTTGATTAGCAGAAGTAGCAAACGATTTGTGCAAATATTCTCTTTGCTTTTTCATTTCTTCAGCTTTTTTTCTTCCAATTCCGTTGTCTTTTATACTGCAAATAACCGAATCTTTGGTTGTATTGAATTTAAAAGCAACTTGCAATAGTCTATTGTTTTTAAGATGTAAAAGCCCGTGTTTTATAGCGTTTTCTACATACGGCTGAATAAAAATAGATGGTATTTTTATTGTTTTTGGATTCAAATTTTCATCCACAATAATTTCATAATCCAAAGCTTCTTCAAATCTATCTTTTTCTAATTCTAGGTATAATTTTAGGGCTGTAATTTCTTCTTCTAACGGAATTTCGTTTTCTCGACTATGTTCCAGATACATTCTAATTAATCTAGAAAATTTCACTAAAAAACTGCTGGCATTCACTTTTTCATTGGTAACAATATATTCTTGAATCGAATTGAGTGCATTAAAAATAAAATGCGGATTCATTTGCGAACGTAAATTTTCTAATTGCGATGAAATAAGTTCTTTGTCCAATTGAATTTTTTCGAGTTCGATTTCTTTTTCTTTTTCCAATCGTTTTATTCGGGATTTAAAAAGCAACCCAATTCCGCCCGAAACCACTAATGAGAGCACTACATAAAACCACCAAGCTTCCCAAAAAGGTTTTTTAATAGTGATTGCCATCGAAATGGGTTTAGAAACTATTCCGTTGTGAGTAAATGCTTTTACTTCAAACACAAAATCACCCGATGGCAAACTAGAATAATGTACAAAATTGTTGCCCGAATCTAGCTGCAACCATACATCGTTATAGCCTTTTAATCGGTATTGAAATTGAATATTTTCGGCTGTTTTATAGCCATTTGCATTAAACGAAATCTTTACTTCATTTTGGTTGTAATTAATAGAATATTGTGGTTTTACATCAATTTTTTTACTTCCAATTACACATTCCGTAAAATACACTTCGGGTTTACTATAGGTTTTAAAACAGTTGTTTTTGTCTAGAAAATACAATCCGTTATTTGTTGCTAAAAACAACTGATTATCAATTACTTCTAATGCAGAAATATTGTAATTTTCTAATCCGTCGGTTTGGGTGATGTTTTTAAATACTTTATTTTGAGTATCATATTGTTGCAAACCGTTTTCGGTTACAATCCATAAAAGGTTTCCGTCGTTTTTAATTTTTCGAACTTGGTTAGAAAGCAATCCGTTTTTTTGCGATAAATGAATCGTAATTTTCTTATTTTGAACACCATAAATGCCGTTAGCAAAAGTCGAAACCCAAATTATTTTAGTACTCGTTTGCGCAATATCATTACAAAAAACAGGTTGATTGTTGTATCGAATTTTCGTTTCTTTTCCATTACAATCAAAACTCATTAATTCATCTACAAATCCGATATAGTAGTTTTTGTTTTCAAAATCAGAAAAACAAGCATAGGCTCTTTTTGGTCGCAAAACGCTTGATGTAATGTTTTGCTTTTTGGTGGAAACTATTGGAGATTGAAAATCTTTTTTAGAAATAGATGTGTTACTACCATTAAACGGATTTATAGCTACCGAAGCCCTGTCGTAACTGGCACTCAACAAAATTGAATTACTATAAAAAACTCCTTTTGAAGCCGTAAACGAATCGCTTGCATAAAGTTGAGATGTGTTTAAATCCCAAAACGATGACCTGTCTTTTTGGCTTATAAAAAGTACATTTTTCTTGGAATCGTACACCAATTGCGTTACTTCGCTTTTAGAAGGCAATTGAAATTTTTGAAGCACTAAATTTTTGGTATTCAAAAACGCTATTTCGCCTTTGGCAGTTCCGTAAACCATAAAATGATCGATAGCTGTTAAACATTTTATGGTTTCCTTCTGATTGTTAGTTTCTAACTTTTTTAAACCAATGTTGGGCATTACCATAACACCATTGCCTACGGTAGTAAACCAATAATTATTATTTTTATCTTTACTAAATTTTGAAACCGTTTCGTCTTTCAAATAAGTTGTAATGTACTGCAATTGACCAGCATTCCACTTATAAATAAGTACGCCTCGATTGGTACAAAACCAAATTTTATTGTCTTTAATAATAGTTCTAATAATGGTTTTGTCGGCTATTTCTGGTGGTGTTATAATGGCTTCAAATGAAGAAAATTCATTCTTTTTTGCATAAAAATGCTGTGTATTATCGTAAAATGAACTAAAAAACAGTGTGTTTCCAATACTCCAAAAAGAACTGTTGCGCAATAAAATTGTTTTTTTTTGAAACTGAAAAACTTCGGTAGCTTGATGTTGCTTTATTTTTTTAATATGATTGGAAACGGTAAAATAAACCTCATTTTTAAATAGAAATGGCGCTCCAAAATAGGAAATTAAGGCGTTGCATTGTATTGATTTTCTTTTCTTTGTTTTGATGTCAATTTCAAAAATACCTTTTTCATAAAACACATATAAAATATTGTCTTTGATTACATATTCTGGAAGTTGTCCTTTTAATTCTTCTTTTAAATCAATAAAATAATGAAGTTTGTTGTTTTGTACATAAAAAAATTGTCCAGAAATAGTATTACACCAAATTCTTTTGGCAGCATCTTCCTGCAATCCAAAAACCGACAATCCTCTTTTAGATTGATGGTTAAAATTTTCGAAAATGCGTCCGTTGTATCGAAAAAGCCCTTTGTCGGCAGCCAACCAGATATAACCGTTAGAATCTTCTAAAAGATCATAAAACTCGACATCGGGCAAGCCTTCCTTTTCTGTAAATGGAATGGTAACAGGCTGTTGCGCAAAAATAAGATTTGTTAAAAATAGAAATATGTAGTAGGCTCTTATTCTCAAAGTGTTTAATAAAAAAGAATAAAATTAATCTATTTACAGACGAATTCTCCACTTTTTTTTTAAAAAGCTGTTATTTTTTTCTAAAAACGAGAGTTAGGCTAGATTAAAATAACACAGGGACAAAAAAAAACCGCTACTCCTCACGAATAGCGGTTTTTATTTAATCTTTAATTTCCTTTCCTTGATCATCATTAAAATGATATTCAAGATACGTGTATGCGTCACGTGGAATAATTTTTATCCATTTTTTATATTCAAAAAACCATTTTGAACGTATTGATGGAAACCCTTTTACAAGGTAAGCGGCTATAAATGGGTGTACATTAAGCACTACTTTTTTATGCAACTTTATAATTCTTTCTAAATCGGAAGCAATTCGGTCTATAATTAAAATAGGCGCTTCAATGTCGCTATTTTCGTTATTAGGATTTTCTTCACGAGTTTCAATATTTACCTCAGGTCTAACTCGTTGTCTGGTAATTTGAATAATACCAAATTTGCTAGGAGGCAATATTTTGTGTTTTGCTTTGTCGTCACTCATCTCTTCTCGCAAGAAATCGAACAGAACTTTACGATTATCTGGATTAGCCATATCGATAAAATCGACACATATAATACCGCCCATATCTCGCAAACGCAATTGTCTGGCTACCTCGGCAGCAGCAATCATGTTTACTTCGAGAGCTGTATCTTCCTGATTGGTCGCTTTATTCGAGCGGTTTCCACTGTTTACATCGATAACGTGCATGGCTTCAGTGTGCTCTATAATTAGATAGGCTCCTTTGCTCATAGAGACCGATTTACCAAACGAGGTTTTTATTTGTCTTTCGATACTGTATTTTTCAAAGATTGGAGTGTCTTTCGACTGGTAAAGCTTTACCATTGATTCTTTACTAGGAGCAATTTGTTGTATGTACTCTTTCGTTTCGTTAAACAGTTCTTCGTCATCTATAACAATGCCACTAAAGGTATCGTTAAAAACATCTCGTAAGATAGAGGATGCTCTATTGAGTTCTCCTAGTACTTTTGACGGATGATGCGCTGTTGGAATTCGCTTGCACATTAATGTCCATTTGTCCATTAAGTTTTGCAAGTCTTTGTCTATTTCTGCCACTTTTTTGCCTTCTGCTACTGTGCGAACAATAACACCGAATCCTTTAGGTTTGATAGATTGTACAAGGCGTTTTAGTCTGTCTTTTTCTTCTCTAGACTCTATTTTTTGAGAAATAGAAACGCGGTCTGAAAATGGGACTAGAACAATATACCTTCCGGCAAGAGAAAGCTCTGAGCTTATTCTTGGTCCTTTGGTCGATATTGGTTCTTTGACCACTTGTACAAGAATTGATTGATTGACCGCAACTACATCGGTAATTGTGCCATCTTTTTCAATTTCTTTTTCAAATTGGAAACTTTTTAAGGAGAAATCTTTTATTTTACCTGTTGTTACAAGTTTTATGAATTTCAGTTGAGAAGCGAGATTAGGTCCTAAATCGTGATAATGTAAAAAAGCATCTTTTTCGAAGCCTACATTTACAAAAGCAGCATTAAGACCCGCAACTGGTTTTCGTATTTTAGCAATAAAAATATCGCCTACTTGAAAATTGCTTGTTTCTTCTTCTTTGTGTAATTCAATTAGTTTTCCATCTTTTAATAAGGCAAAATCTACAGCGTCAGAACTAGATCTAATAATCAATTCTTTATTCATGTGTAAATTTTTATCTGTATTTTTATATAATAGATTATAGATTGAATATATAATAGATTTAAAAAAATCTAAAAAATGACAATCTGAAATCTAAAATAAATTAGTACAGATGGATTAAACATTACAGGTTTTTACCTGGGAGAAAAGTAGATTTTTAGATAAGATATTCTAGATAACAAACTTTTGTCTTTTATCTATTCGTCTTTTGTCTATTTGTCTTTTCCTCAATTTCAATGAACGTTTAAAAAAGGAAAAAGTAGTTTAGAACTACTTTTTCTTTTTGTGACGGTTAGCTCTCGCTCTTTTTTTACGTTTGTGCGTTGCTACTTTATGTCTTTTTCTTTTTTTACCACTTGGCATAACTTATTGTTTTTATGGTTAATAATTATTTTGCTTCATTATTTGTTTTTACTCCTTCTACAAAAACTTTTGCAGGTTTAAATGCTGGAATATTGTGAGCAGGAATTTTAATCGTTGTATTTTTAGAAATATTTCTTCCTGTTTTTTCAGCTCTAGTTTTTACTATAAAACTTCCGAAACCTCTTAGGTAAACATTGTCACCTGTTTCTAATGAATTTTTCACTTCATTCATAAAAGTCTCTACTGTAGCCTGTACATCTCCTTTTTCTAGTCCCAATTTCTCTGAAATTTTCGCTACGATATCTGCTTTTGTCATTTTAATACGTAATTAAGTTTATGTAAATTTTTGAGGTTGCAAATATATAAATTAATTAACCAATATTTCAAGCTAATTGATTAAAATTTAATCACATAAATTTTTATTTTTGTAAACTAAATAATTGGAATGAATTTTAGTAAAACATTAACAACGTGGTATTTAGAAAATAAACGCGATTTACCATGGCGAAACACCACAAATCCCTACCACATTTGGCTCTCAGAAATCATGCTACAACAAACCCGAGTGGCGCAAGGTTTACCTTATTATATGGCTTTTACAAAGGAATTTCCAGCCGTTTTTGATTTAGCAAAGGCTAATGAAGAAAAAGTTTTAAAGTTATGGCAAGGATTAGGTTATTATTCCCGTGCGAGAAATTTGCACGCTACTGCAAAACACATTGCTGAAGATTTAAACGGAATTTTTCCGCCAGATTATAAAAGTTTACTCCAATTAAAGGGTGTTGGCGAATATACTGCTGCCGCAATAGCCTCTTTTTGTTACAACGAAGTGGTTCCGGTGGTGGACGGAAACGTTTTTCGGGTGCTTTCTCGCTATTATAATGTAGAAACAGACATCGCTTCTGCAAATGCTAAAAAGGAATTTACACTATTAGGTCAGGAAGTTATCTCAAAAGAGAATCCAGCGTTGTTTAACCAAGCTATAATGGAATTTGGTGCTTTGCAATGTGTTCCTAAAAATCCTAATTGTGAAATTTGTCCATTAAATACGAGTTGTGCCGCACTTTCATTGAAAAAAGTGAGCGAATTACCTATTAAAGGTAAGAAATTGAAAATTAAAAATAGGTTTTTGAATTACCTATATATAGTAGACAACAAAAATAAAACGACAATTAATCAAAGAACCGCTAAAGGAATTTGGCATAATTTATACGAATTTCCATTAGTGGAAACGGAAATATTAGAAACGGACGAAGTCGTTTTATCATTAATTCGAAATGAATTTAAAGATATAATGGACATTATTCTGATGGAAACGGAAACAATAACGCACAAACTATCGCATCAGCATTTGCATATCAAGTTTTGGAAAATCAAACGAAATATAATTTTAGAAAACGGCCTTGATTTTGAAACGTTAAACAAATTTCCATTTCCTATTGTGCTTCACAATTTTATTGAGAATAATAAGTTTTAATTAAAATCGCTTACCTTTGATTATTATTTTAATAAAAACCAAATGAACGGAACATTAAATAAAGTGATGTTGATAGGGCATCTTGGAGAAGATGTAAAAATGCATTATTTTGATGGTGGAAATTGTATCGGTCGATTTCCGCTAGCTACTAATGAAGTTTATATTAACAAAACCACAGGCGAAAAGCTTACTTCGACCGAGTGGCATAACGTTGTGGTGCGTAATAAAGCAGCCGAAATTTGCGAAAAATATTTATCCAAAGGTGATAAAATATATGTTGAAGGTCGAATAAAATCCCGACAATGGCAAGCAGAAGATGGAACCACAAAATATACTACAGAAATTCAAGCAACCGAATTCACCTTTTTGAATACTAAAAAAGATTCAGAAAATGTAAAAACACCATCTGAAACCCCAAAACCAACACGGTTTGACTCTTCCATCGAAAACGATTTGCCTTTTTAAAAAAAAACTATAATGCGTACTATATATTTTCAGACTCTTTTTTTTATTACCATCGCAACGTGTGTTGTGAGCTGTAAAGACGATGTTTTGCCCAAACCAAAAGCCTATTTGAGTTTGGATTATCCAGAACCCCAATACGCTTCTTTCGACAAAACTTGCGGTTATTCGTTTGAGTACAATACTTTAGGTAAAGTGGTCGATAACGGAAAATGCAATTTTAGCATTGTATATCCTAAACTAAAGGCAACGGTTTACCTGAACTACAAACCCGTAAACAAAAACCTCGAAAATTTGTTGCGTGATGCACAAAAACTAACCTACGAACACGTTATAAAAGCCGATGGAATTATTGAGCAACCCTATGTAAACAAAGAAAGAAAAGCTTACGGAATGTTTTACGAAGTGGGTGGAAATGCGGCCTCGCAATCGCAGTTTTACCTTACCGACAGTACTCGCCATTTTCTAGTAGGTTCTGTTTATTTTTATGCAAAGCCTAATTTTGATTCGGTTTTACCCGCTGCGGAATATATTAAAAACGATTTGCGTACTATAATGGAAAGCCTAAAATGGAAATAAACTAAGATTTAGTGCGCTAAACCATTGTTACTTTTATAAAAACAAACACTTGATTTCTTCCAACGCTATATTTAGTATTTCTAATCAGAAGCAATTTGAAAAAATAGCTTTAAAAATTTTTCGTTATCAGTACGAAAACAACAAAGTGTATCAGGAATTTTGCCATCATCTGAAAACCGAAGTTCAAAAAGTAAAAACAATACAGCAAATTCCGTTTTTGCCCATTCAATTTTTTAAAAGTCACGAAGTAATTTCAAATTCAAACCCTATTGAAGCTACTTTTACCAGTAGTGGCACCACAGGAACAATTACCAGCAAACATTTAGTTACTGACGTTTCGATGTATAAAGAAAGTTATTGTAGAGGGTTTTCTGAATTTTACGGAAACATAGAAGATTATGTTGTTTTGGCTTTGCTTCCCTCTTATTTAGAACGAGAAGGCTCTTCACTAATTTACATGGTTGATGATTTAATACAACAATCTAAAAATCCAGCAAGTGGTTTTTATTTGCACAATCACGAAGATTTAATACAAAAACTGATTGAGTTGGAGGCTAACGGGCAAAATAGTATCCTAATAGGAGTTACTTATGCATTGCTAGATTTGATAGATCAACACAAATTAGAGCTCAAACACACCCTAATTATGGAAACAGGAGGCATGAAAGGGAAACGCAAGGAAATGATTCGAGAAGAATTGCACAAGCAACTTTGTACTGGTTTTGGTGTAAAATCAATACATTCTGAATACGGAATGACCGAATTGCTTTCGCAAGCTTATTCTTTAGGAAACGGTATTTTCGAATGTCCAAATTGGATGCAAATTCTTGTTCGTGACCCAGAAGATGCTTTGACGTATGTCGAAAACGGGAAAACAGGAGGAATTAATGTTATTGATTTAGCCAATAGTAATTCCTGTTCGTTTATAGCTACACAAGATTTAGGAAAAAAATATGAAAATAATACTTTTGAAGTTTTAGGACGTTTTGATAATTCCGACATTCGGGGTTGCAATTTGATGGTTTTGTAAAACGGTTATATGGTCAAAATTTAAAATCTTTACATGAAAAAAATAATAGCCGTAATACTTCTCGTGTCGCTTTCTGCTTTTTCGCAGCATAAAGTTATTGATGTGAAAATAGATTCGATAAATTTTGACGATTCAAATCCTAAAAAAAGAGTGTATTCTATAAATTACCACGTAGAAAACTTAACAAATAATTCCATTTCATTTTTTTTACTCCCAAATAGCCTAATAGCAAATGCGGCGAGTTCGATGACATTATTTCCTATCTATAAATTATATGTAAATGGCGTTTTTATTCCGCTTGATGGCCCTTTTTTTGAAAGAGATGGTTGGGAAGAAAAACTTCACGATATTAAGGATTTTAATTCTCCCGAGGCTAAAGAAATAATTAAAAAAGTAGTTGAAGAATATAACATTAAAAATAAAGCTGTAATAGACAATTACAAAAGAGAAGGAGGAAAGAGTACAGATGAAAATTGGATTTTAAGAAACCACCGTTTGATGGAGTCTATAGTTACATTAAATCCAAGGGAAATACGAACTTTTAATATAAAAACAGCTTGGAATAAAGAACGTTATTTCAAAGAAGATGATTTAGAATATTATCTCGACGAAAAAGATGATTATCTGTTTGAATTGGTTTTAGATTTAAAAAAAACGTTTTTTAAAGAACAATTAACACCCGAAGAATATTCGAAATTGGAGAAAGATAAAAACTTCATTCAAGGTGTTTTTACAACAAATAAAGCCACAATCAATTTCAAGTAGCAAAGTAATTAGTGCCACAAGTATAATTTCATTAGGAATAATGAAATAGTTTAAGCCTCTGGAGCCAACTCAATTTCTAATCCTTCTAAAGATTCGGTAAGATTAATTTGACAACCAAGCCTGCTGTTCGGTTTTACATTAAATGCTTCTGATAGCATAGCTTCTTCATCATCTCCTATTTCCGGCAAATCGACACCATTGGAAACATAACATTGGCAAGAAGCACACATGGCCATGCCTCCACAAATTCCAATAGTTCCTTCGGGAGCAAGTTCGTACATTCGAACTAACTCCATGATATTCATACTCATAT
Source organism: uncultured Flavobacterium sp. (assembly GCA_964292845.1). Taxonomy (GTDB): domain Bacteria; phylum Bacteroidota; class Bacteroidia; order Flavobacteriales; family Flavobacteriaceae; genus Flavobacterium. The sequence goes on from CAXYWC010000005.1 coordinate 47,851, forward strand.
CGGTGGGTGCTTGCACTTCATGCGTTATACCTTTTCGATCCGTAATTTTTATGGTAATATCTTGTGACATTTTTTTTTCACAAAAGTATAAAATATTCAAGAAAAACAATATATTTGAGGAAATTTTGGGGGATTAGCTCATTTGGCTAGAGCGCTTGCCTGGCAGGCAAGAGGTGGTCGGTTCGAATCCGATATTCTCCACTGCATATGCCATTAAAAGAGATTTTTTAAAATTGCATGGAAGTGTTTGATTTAAAATAGTTTGTGTTTTTTTTTTAATTAATTGGTATAATCATTTTTTTTTGTTTAATATTGTACCGGAGTTAAATTGATTTTAATTTATATTTTTTCATACACTATGAATATTTTATCAAAAAAGAGTAGAGTAGGCTTGTTAGTTTTGCTAACTTCAGCAAGTACATTTGCTGCCCCAGGTGCGCCACCACCACCAACGCCACCACCACCACCAGGCTTGCCTATTGATGGCGGAGTAGTTTTGCTTCTTGTTGTAGCAATATGCTATGGTGTTTATACAGTTCGAAAATTTAATTTAGAATCTAAATAAAACAGAAGGTGCGCAATGCGTGCCTTTTTTACACATAATATACGACAAAAAAAATGCCTTCTTAAGTAAAGTCTTATAAAGGTATTTTTTTTGTTCCTTTTCTATTTTGCATTCTTATGAATATCGGTTTCTAAACCAAACTTTCATCCATTCCCTTTTTAAAACAAGAAATGCAACTTGTTCTGATAGTATCGAAATATCGGAACCATCAAGCTGTTTTATTTGCTCTTCAGGTACATCAATAATATAGAGTAAATTGAGATATTCGGCAAATTTGTATTGAATTAAGCGATATATTTTTTCGTGTAATGCTGCTTTTAATTCTTCAGGTGAAGCGTTTAAGGATAAGTCTATTTCTTCGTTTGCTAAATGAAAGTCTTTGTTAATTTGTTCAATCAATTTTAGATATAAACTTTCCTTTTCGGCTTCAGAAAGCAGCAAATCGGTAGTTGTTGGGGCAATAAAATTCATATAATTCATTTAAGTTTTGTTTTTCCAAAAAGCCACAATTTTGGCTAAAATCATGTCGCCTCCTGCATAGAAAAAAACGGCACCCATTGGCGGATTGGCCGTAGAGATTGTGTTGAATGTTTTTGAAACCCAAGTCCAACAACCAAAAAAAGTACCTACTAATTCTATAAAAATAACACAAAGTGCTATAAAAAAATAAAGATTATTCCAGTTTTTCCTCCTTAAAAGCACAAAAAACAAGGCTCCAAAAAATAACGAAAACAAATCGTTTAGCAGAATACCAACTCCTAAAAATAAAAAGATAAAAAACAAAACGAATACTTTTTTTAAATTTTTGTCATTTTTTACTGCCCAAGAAGTTTGTGCAAAAATGTAGCCCGAAGCATATACGATAGCATGCCCAAATGGAACATACAGTGGAATTGCATTGGTTCGATACGCATACATTCCGAGTAGTTTGCAAAAAAGCAACTCTCCTATGTAGGATAAAAAAACCATAACAAACATTAATTTTCGCAATTCGGAACCAGAAGCCCAAAAAAGTAACGAAAAATAAATAATGGCTAGTAAATTTGTAATTTGTCGAGCATCAAAATAATGTTTTGTAAAAGAAACAGAGTCTATACCCAAAGCTATTAGGGTAAAAAGGGTAAAAAAGAAAGCTAAAAATAGTTGACTTTTAGTTTCTTGATGTTTTTTTTCAAAGAAAAACGATACGCTTTTTATCATTTTAACATACTTGTTTTACAAAGTTATTCCGTTACACATTTCTTTGCATTAAGTTTTCTCCAAAAACTCTTAAAATTGCTTTTTTATCATCCGAAATAGCTATTTTGTCCAATGTTTGAAAGGCTTTTAATGTATATTCTTCAATAGCTTGCTGAGTGGCTTTTGATGCGCCTGTTGTATGAAATAGTTGTTTTGCAGAGAAAATTTTATCTGTATTGTCTGTGGGATGTATCGAAAATAGGTGAAGCAACTGTTCCTTCTCTTCTGCGGAAGCAAACTCGATTGTTTTAAGGTATAAATAGGTTTTTTTGTTTTCAATAATATCACCTCCAACTTGTTTTCCAAAAGTTTCTGGATCACCAAACGCATCCAAATAATCATCTTGCAACTGGAAAGCAATGCCAAGATTCAAGCCAAATTCATAAACTAAAGTTGCATTTTCGTCAGAGGTTTCAGCAACAATAGCGCCCATTTTCATGGCTGCCGCAACAAGAACGGCAGTTTTGTATTCAATCATTTTCAAATATTCGGCAATGGTAACATTATCACGTGTTTCAAAATCGACATCCCATTGTTGCCCTTCGCAAACTTCTAGTGCTGTTTTGCTAAATAATTTCGCTAATTGGCTGAAAATTTTTGGTTCGTATTCTTCAAAATGCTGATAGGCTAGTATTAGCATGGCATCGCCAGATAAAATACCTGTGTTTATATTCCATTTTTCGTGAACAGTTTCGTTGCCTCTTCGCAGTGGTGCATCGTCCATAATATCATCGTGAACTAACGAAAAATTATGAAAAACTTCAATGGCTGTAGCGGCTGCCAATGCTTTTTGACAATCTACATCAAAAATTTCCGTGGCTAATAATGTTAGTACTGGGCGTATTCGTTTCCCTCCAAGCGATAAAATATAATCGATGGGTTCGTATAGGTTTTTAGGCTCTTTTGTTAACTGTAATTCTGAAAAATAATCTGAAATAAGTTCTTGATAATGAGAAATGGAATGCATTAATTCTGAGTTTAAAGTGTAAAGTTTCAGGCGCTACAAAGTAACTCAAAAAAACATTAAAATCGGAAGCGTATCTGTTTTTATGTTAAATAATTGTAAATACTTTGGAAACTATTTTGGTATTTAAAGTTTCTGTTATACATTTGCATTCGAAATTAAGACAAAATGAAAGATAAAATCATCAAAAAAGCAACCGATATGTTTTTGAAACTAGGTTTCAAAAGTGTCACTATGGATGATATTGCCTGTGAAATGTGTATTTCTAAAAAAACAATTTACAAATATTTTAGCAATAAAGAGAAGCTCATTGAGGAAGGAACAGAAGTGGTGCATCAAAACATTCATGACCTTATGAATAAAGTGGTTGCAGAAAATTATAACGCTATTGCAGAAAACTTTGAGATGCGAAAAATGTTTAAGGAAATGTTCCAATCGTTTGACCATTCGCCAGCCTATCAGCTCAAAAAACATTATCCAGAGATTTATCAGAAAATGATAACGAATGAAATTGAAGAGTGCAATACCGTTTTTACTCAAAACATCATAAAAGGAATCAATCAAGGACTTTATAGAGACAATCTGGATGTTGAAACCTATGTAAAATTTTATTACACACTTATTTTTTCAATAAATGAAACAACACAAAAAGAAAGTGAAGCATTACTGTTAGAAACCAAAGCGTTAGAATACCACACAAGAGCCATGGCAACTGCTGCGGGAATTGAAGAACTTGAAAAGCAATTATTAAACCTTACTATATAATTATCAATCCATGAAAAACAAACTAATAATAACCTTAATCTTGTTGGCATCCATTATGCAAGCGCAAGATAAAAAAGAAAAAGAGCGTTATTCTTTTTCTTTACAGCAAGCTATAACGCATGCTATTGAGAATAATTATTCTGAAATTAATGCCAATAGAGACATTGAAGCCGCTAAAAAGAAGAAATGGGAAACTACCACAATGGGATTACCACAAATAAACGGTTCGGTAAGCTATTTAAATAATTTAGAATACACCAAACAAGGAGTTACTGGTGGAGGCGCTTTTGGCGGAACACCTGGTTCGGTTTCAACCATTGCATTTGGAACAAAACACAGTATGAATGCAGGCGCAACACTTACGCAGCTTATTTTTGACGGCTCTTATTTAGTAGGGCTACAATCGGCAAAAGTATACCTTAAAATCTCTGAAAATGCCAAACTAAAAACCAATCAAGAGATTAAAGAAATTGTAATTAATTCATACGGAAATGTCCTGCTTGCCGATGAAAGTATTGCCGTTTTAGAAAAAAACAAAGCCATTCTCGAAAAAAATGTCTTTGATACCAACCAAACATTCAAAAACGGATTGATAGAGGAAGAAAATGTAGAGCAATTGCAAATTACGTTATCTTCGGTAAACAGTGCCTTAGCCAATGTAAAACGTCAAAAAACAATTGCCGTTAATATGCTAAAACTTATTTTAGGAATTCCTCTTAATACCGATTTAGAATTAACCGAAAAGCTAAATGAATTAACCCAGAAAAATGTCGATTTACAGCTATTGCAAACGGAATTTAAAGCCACTAACAATATCGATTACCAAATTGGTCAAAATTTACAAGAAAGTAAAAGATTGCTATTAAAATTAGAAAAAAGCAAAGAACTTCCTTCCTTAGGCGCAGCATTAAATTATGGCTATAATGCCTTTGAAAATCAATTCGATTTTTTCTCTAAAAACCAAAAATGGAATAATTTTGCCAATCTTGGTATAAGTTTAAATGTGCCTTTGTTTAGTAGTTTTGGTACTAGTGCTAGAAAACAACAAGCTAAAATTGCTCTAGAGCAAGCCAAAACAAATCTTACCGAAACAGAGCAAAAACTAACACTTCAGTTTCAAAAAGCTAAAAGCGATTACGAATACAGTATTGAACAATTAGCAACCAGCAAAGACAACTTAAAACTTGCCGAGCGCATAGAAAACAAACAACAAATCAAATTTAAAGAAGGACTTTCCAGCAGCTTTAATTTAAGTGAAGCACAACGACAATTATACGCTGCCCAACAAAACTCTTTGCAAGCAATGATTGATGTAATTAATAAAAAAGCAGCTTTAGAAAAACTAATCAACAAATAAAAACAGACAAAATAATTGATGACTATGAAAAAAATAATTGTAACACTAACCCTTTCGCTTCTCATTTATTCTTGCGGAAAAAAAGAAGATACTACCAATATTGATACTTTAATTACATCAAAAAATGTAGCTGCACTTCAAGCCAAAAAAGCCACAATCCAAGCCGATTTAGCTAAAATAGACGAAGCTTTAGCAACATTAGAGGTAAAAATAGACGAAGCATTGGTTTCTGTAAGCACGGTTAAAGACACCGTTTTTAATCATTATCTAGAAATTCAAGGAAGCGTAAATACCAAAGAAAATATTTTAGTACAACCCGAATTTCAAGGAACACTCGTTTCATTGAATGTAAAAGCAGGACAAAAAGTAGCAAAAGGACAAGTTCTAGGGCGTGTTGACGATGCAGGATTGAGCCAGCAAGTGGCTAGCCTTGAAAATCAATATGCGTTAGCAAAAACCACTTTCGAACGTCAAAAAAATCTTTGGGATCAAAAAATTGGTTCCGAAATTCAATTTCTTCAAGCGCAAACCCAAATGATTTCGGCACAAAGAGCCGTAGCTCAAATTAAAGCGCAATGGGCAAAAACAATAATCAAAGCGCCTTTTTCGGGAACTATTGATGAGATTTTTGTAGAAAAAGGACAAGTTGTAGCACCCAGTCCACAAGGCTTAATGCGCATTGTCAATTTAGGAAATATGTACGTTTCTACCACCGTACCTGAAGCATATATTGGCAAACTAAAAGTAGGTACCGAAGTTGGGGTTTTCTTAACTTCTTTAGGAAAAACATACAAAGGGAAAGTACGTCAAATAGGAAGTTTTATCAACCCAAACAACAGAAGTTTTGGTATTGAAGTAGCCGTGCCAAATCCAGAAAACTTATTGCGTCCGAACCAAGTAGCAAAACTTAAAATCATTGATTATAGTAAGAAAAATGCCTTAGTTATTCCTACAAATGTAATTCAGGAAGATGGTCAAAAAAACAAATATGTTTATATTGTTACAAATGCAAATGCAAATGCAAAAACAGGAAAGGCAAAAAAAGTAATCGTAAAACTAGGACAATCTTCAAATAATGTAACCGAAATTTTAAGCGGAATTTCAGCTAAAGATGTAATTGTAACTGAAGGTGCAAATGCAGTTTCAGAAGGAATGAAACTTAATTTCTAAATTAAAAAAAATGCACAGTAGTAATCATAAAAAATTCGGCATTTCCAATTGGGCGGTTGACAATCGTGTCACGGTTTACATCATAACGGCTTTAATCGTCATTACAGGAGTTTACGCCTATATCACCATGCCGCGCGAAGATTTCCCAGAAATCATCGAAAACAAAGTATATATTTCGTCTATTTTTCCAGGAAATTCAGCCGAAGACGTCGAGAAATTGGTCATCAAACCATTAGAAAAAGAAATCAAAAACATTAGTGGAGTGACCAAAGTAACGTCGAGCTCCTTTCAAGATTACGGAATGATTATCGCCGAATTTGACGATGATGTTTCGATTGATGCCGCCAAAGTAAAAATCAAAGACAAAGTGGATAATGCCAAAGCACAAACCGATTGGCCCAATTTGGACAACGGCAGCAAGGTAGAGCCAAATGTTTTTGAACTGAACATTTCCGAAGAAGTGCCGATTTTGAACATTAATCTACAAGGAAATTACACCACCCAACAACTTAAAAAATACGGCGAATTAATCCAAGACGATTTGGAAGAAATTTCCGAAGTCAAGAAAGTAGATATTCTGGGTGTAGATGATAAAGAAGTTGAAATTGCAGTTGACATTTTCAAAATGACGGCGGCTCAAGTCACTTTCGACGAAATTCAGAATGCGGTTAAATATGAAAATATGACGCTTTCTGGAGGAAATTTAGTATCGCAAGGTTCTAGAAACAACATTAGAATTGTAGGTGAAATCAAAGACCCGAAAGAACTAGAAAACGTTATTGTAAAATCGTATGGCGGAACAGTTTACCTAAAAGATATTGCAGTAGTCAGTTTCAAAGAGAAAGAAAAAACAACTTACGCTCGCGAAAAAGGCAAAGAAGTCGTGATGTTGAGCGTGAAAAAACGTTCGGGTCAAAACATGATTTCGGCTATTGAACAGGTGAAAGAACGAATAGAAAAAGCACAAGCTTCCTATTTGCCTAAAAACCTGAAAATCGAAATGACCAACGACCAATCGTCTCGTGTAGAACATCAGGTAGATGAATTGTCAAATCACATTATTTTCGGGATTATTTTGGTAATGATTGTATTGATGTTTACCATGGGATTGCGAAATTCCTTGTTCGTAGGCGCAGCAATTCCTTTGTCAATGATGATTGCTTTTGCCATACTTTCGGCTTTAGGATTAACGTTGAACACCATGGTGCTTTTTGGATTAGTTATGGGATTAGGAATGCTGGTCGATGACGGAATTGTGGTCGTGGACAACGTTTTTGCCAATATGAAAAAAGGAATGGATCGTGTCACGGCTTCCAAAGTGGGTATTGGCGAAATCGCTTGGCCCGTAATTTCATCGACAGCTACCACCTTGATGGCGTTTTTACCTTTTGCCTTATGGCCAGGAACTATGGGTAAATTTATGAAATATTTCCCCATGACTTTGACCGTAACACTTACTGCTTCGTTGTTTGTAGCGATGGTAGTCAATGCAGCAATGACGGGAGGTTCTATGGATATTGAAGATAGAAATATTTCTAAAAAGAGCTTAAAATTTTATACTATTCTATTTTTAGGATTCGGAATATTCTTGGCTTTTATTGGGTCGAAATACACGTATGACAGTAAATTTTTGAGAGGAATTGGACATTTATTGTTAATTGCAACAGGTTTAATGTGGTTGTATTTCCTTAAATTGTACCAATGGACACAAGATTTTCAACATAGTTTTTTTCCAAAGATGGAAGAAAAATACAAAGTGTTTTTAGCCAAAATCCTAACTAAAAAGAATTCTTGGATTGCGTTAGTATCTATTATCGGAATGTTGTTTTT
>CAXYWC010000006.1:0-53547 GCA_964292845.1 uncultured Flavobacterium sp.
GATGCTGGCATTGATTCCTACATAATTATTGAATCTTTTTTTGACTGAAGGGGTTCCTGTCAAATCGATTTTAAACCCTTCTTTTTTACTTAATTTTCTTGTAATTAAAATGACAACTCTACCATCTGCTTCATATTTTGCTGAGGGATTATTTATAATTTCAATACTCTTAATTTCATCTACAGACAAAGTATTCAAATCGTTTATGGTTACTTTTTGATTGTCGATATAAAGTAACGGATTCCCTTTTCCTATAATACTAATTGTTTCTTTATTAGCGCCAATAATTACATTGGGCAGTTTTGATACTAAATCGATCGTATTTGGAACTGATTTTAATATAGAATTGGCTACATCAACTTTCAGGTTTCCATTTTTATTGGTAAAAACTTTCTTTTCATTTTTTATGATTACTTCTTCTAGCTTTTTAGAAATTGTATCTTGTTTGATTTCATTTTGTGCCAATGCCAAATTTGAAATCATCAGAACAAACAGTATTATTAGTGCTTTTTTCATTTTTAATTTGTTGAATTATGTAACCATTCTAACCAATCTTTTGCCACTTTATCCCAATTATCTTTCGCATAAATAGGTTCTGATTTTTCATTTACAGAGAAAAAATTATGTTCTAAACCAGAATAATTTACAAATCTGAAATTCTGTTTTCGATCACGAATTATTTCTATTTGAAATAAATCATTATAGTTTGCTGCCACATCTTTTGAACCATAAGTCACTAAAATTGGAATTTTAAGTTGTAATAAATTTTCTCTTTGTGGCAAGGAAAAACTATAAGTAGCTTTATAAGTATCACCTCCATTATAATTGATAACAGTACTGTTTTCGACCACTGTTTTCCAGTAATTTATTGTATTTTCTTTATCACTTTCCTCTGATAAAATATTTACAATTCGACCAAAAGGATTTCCTCCAGAATAAATTAAATGTGTTATTTTAGGGCACATAAATGCCATTTTTGAAGCAATAGAACTTCCTTCAGAATGTCCAGCAACAACAAGCTTTTTCTTATCGACCCATCGTTCTTTACCTAATTGTTTTAGAATAAAATTATTTCTAAAAACATAATAATCTAGATAATTTCTATCGGTATAACCTTTTGGTGTAATTCCATTTTCTTTCAAATACATGAAATTTTTGCCCAAGATGTTAGCATTAGCAATAATTGGAATAGTTGGTTTTGCAATAATTATGATATGAAAATCATCTAAAAAAGGAGTTTCGTTAAAAGGTAAAGTCCCATACAATCCTTTTTCGCCATAAATAACAACTGGTCTTGGCAAACTTCCTTGGCAAAAAAAGAACAATGGTTTGGCTATTTTCTCTTCTCCTTTTTTAGAAATAACAATCAAATCTACTTTATCATCTTGAAATTTGAATGACATTTGTCTGTAACCAAAATCTTCCGGAGTTTTTTGAGCAATGGCGTAATTTTTTGAAATTAAGAGCATAATTAGCAGTATTTTCTTCATTTAGTATTCAATTATCAATGCAAAATTGCTTTCAAAATTTGAATCTGAAAGTTAATTGAAGGTTAATGCTAGGTTAATGTCTTTTTTATTCCATAAAATCAATTATTTTTGAAGTGATGAAGAAGAAAATCAACTTATTAATTCTGTTTTCGGTTGTGGTGCTTATAGCCCTTTCGGCCATGCAATTTTATTTGGTAAAAACTACGTATGATTATAAAGTAGCACAATTTAGAGCCGAAGTAAAAACTAAAATTGCCGATATTACAAACGATTATAGTGATATCGATTCGACCATTTTTAACAAAAAGGATTTGTTGTATCGCGAATTGGCAATGAATTATATTTTAGATCCTAAAACCCGAAACAGAATTAAAAATACCATTCTTCAAAACAAATTCAAAAAAGAATTAACTCATAAATTACAACTTAAATTCGAACAAGAAATACCTGATTTGAAACTCGATTTTGCCATTGTACTCAACAAATTTGTATTGTATAACAATGCCAAAGCAGCAGATACCATTTTTGCTGAAAAACCAATTATTGGAAATAAACTATACGGTGATTTAGCTTCCCTAGACGATGCTTTTCTGGTCCGAAATTACGTAGGCACAACAAGCGGAAATGCCTTGAATTCTGATTTCAAATTACTTACCGAAGATGCTTTGTATGTATCGGTAGACAATTGGGAAACTATAATTCTGAGGCGAATGGCGATGATTTTATGCTTTGCAATTCTTTCAATTCTCACCCTAATTACGCTATTTATTATTGCCATTAAAGCATTAATAAAGCAAAAAAAAGTAAGCGATATTAAAACCGATTTTATTAATAACATTACCCACGAATTAAAAACACCATTGGCTACTTTAGCCATTTCTACCAAAATATTAGAAAGAAAAGACATTCGAGATAACGAAAAACATTTTGATAATTTAGTAGCAACAATATCGCGTCAAAACAATCGTTTGCAACAATTAATCGATCAGGTTTTAAATAATTCATTGGAAGACAGCGAAATCGAATTGCAAAAAGAAAAGATTAATTCCGAAGTTTTTTTAAATTCAATTATCAATGATTTTAAGATTTCTAATCCATCAATTGCTATTGCAACCGAATTTAAAACTGCTCAAACTTCCTTATTTCTTGACAAGTTTCATCTCACAACAGCCATTCAGAATGTATTAGAAAATGCGGTAAAATATGGTTGTAATCACATTAATATTCGAACTTCATTAGTCAATAACCAATTCTATATTAGCATTCAGGACGACGGAATTGGGATTTCAAAAAACAATCATTCCTTACTTTTCGATAAATTTTATCGAGTAGAACAAGGCAATTTACACAATACTAAAGGATTGGGTTTGGGTTTATATTATGTAAATCAGATTATAAAAGCACATCAAGGAACCATTGCTGTAATTAGCGATTTGGGAAAAGGTGCTATTTTTAATATTAGTATTCCATCATAAAAAATATTTCACGAAGATTCACGAAGATAAACACAGAGGTTCGCAGAGTTTTATAACTCTTTTTATACAAATTATGCACTTATTTTAGTCCATTTATAGGCTAGTTGTCATTCCGACGAAGGAGGAATCTCATTAATTTCTTTTCTTTATGAGATTCCTCCTACGTCGGAATGACAAAATAATTAAAAAAATCTGTCTAAATCCGCTTTATCCGTGTCATCCGCGTGCCATTATAACACAATAATAAATGAAAAAAGTACTACTTGCCGAAGACGATTTCGATTTTGCCGATGTTCTAAAACAATATCTCGAATTATATAATTATCAAATTACTTGGGCAAAAAACGGAGAAGAAGCCTTACTTCTATTTCAAAAAGAAACTTTCGACATTTGTGTGTTTGACGTCATGATGCCAAAAATGGACGGATTTACACTAGCCGAAAAAATAATCGATATCAATCCTGAAACACCATTTGTTTTCTTGACTGCCAGAAAACTAAAAGAAGATAAGTTAAAAGGATTGCAATTGGGTGCCGATGATTATATCGTAAAACCCTTTGAAGCCGATGAATTGGTCTTGCGATTAAATAACATTTTAAAAAGAGGAGAACAAAAAAATCAAACAACAATTTCGGTCGATGAAATAACAATAGGTAATTACATTTTCGACCCGAATAGGTTAGAATTAAAATTAGGTAATCATACCCAAAGACTTACAGAAAAGGAAGTTGCTTTAATTATATTTTTTCTAAAAAACAAAAACCAACTCATCAAACGAAATGATATTTTGCAAAGCATTTGGGGAAATGACGATTTCTTTTCAGGAAGAAGTATGGATGTTTTTATAAGCCGAATTAGGAAATATTTCTCTAACGACAACCGAATTACTATCGAAAGTATTCGCAACGTAGGCTTAGAATTTAAGATTCAAAACTAAAAAAAAGCAGACCTATAAGCCGGATTCTGTTCTCGTTATCACTAACGATACCTTATCATTTATCTAGGCTTGCAATTACTCACAAGCTCCATCTTTCTACCCTTCAGCAACGGACGAGAAGCCCTTAACTACCGATATACTTGAAATTTCACCGCATAGAGTTTACCTGGTTTCACTACAGCATTACCTGTACCTGCTTTCTGTTGCACTTGTCCTTGATCAATTGCTCAACCCGACGGGCGTTACCCGCTATGCTTCTCTCTGGTGTCCGGACTTTCCTCCCCCAATACATTGGCGACGATAAGGCGGTCTGCGCTGCAAAAGTAGTTTTTTTAGGAGCTAATCCCGCTATTCGTTGCAATCTTTTTTCGGCGAAATCCCTCAAAAAGGATTTTCACTACTATCGGGGCTAGGGCATTTTGGTAATTAAGGAAGTTTTGATTAAAAAAATAATGTTAACCTTTATACTGATGAGTATTTTCGTAGATTGCGTCAAAGTAATTAGTTCGTTACAATTTAATACAAAAATGAGAAAAATACCATTAACAATCTGGACAATCATTGCTATCTTAGCTATTATTTTAATAGTTACAAAAAATGATTTACTTCTTGACACTACTAAAATTGATACAATTTCTAAAATTATAACTGTTATAGGTGTTTATTATGTTGCATTACAAATAAATAAGCAATCAAAAGATTCCATTATTTCAACTGAATATATAAATCAGCCAAACTTTGAATTTATTGGATATTCTAAAGATGAATTAGAAAAATCTTCACCTGGTTACTGTACAGTTTCAAGTAGTATAAATTACAATCAATGTATTGACTTACATTGGTTTGATTTTAAACAAATTGGTAATCTCCCAGCTAAAGATGTAAAACTCATTTTAGTACATAAAACAGAATCGGATAATATTCTAAACTATTTAAAAAATAGAAAAGTTGAATATGAAATGGTTTATCCGAATAATAAGCATCAATTCAAACTAAAACCACACTCAGTTCCAATCTCATTATTTAATACAAAAAGCAATGGGGAATTTTTTATTCTCTTAGATTATATTAGTATTTACTCAAAAATTAGATATAAAAGAGTTTATTCATTAGACTATTCACCAAAAGTCACTCCGAATTCAGTTGTTAATGACTGGCCAGAAGCAATTAGTTATTTTAGTTTGTCTTTAAGTAAACTACAAGATAGTAGAAATGTTAGTGGTAAAAATTATCTAAAAAACAAATGGTACAGATTTTTATATTCGTGTGGAATAAAAAAAACAGAAAACATAGATGAGTGGATAATAAATATATAAATTGTCTATAACTATGGTTTCAAAATATTTGAGTTTTAATTTAAAGTCAATTTTGTTATTAACCAAAACAATTTAAATCTTTTCCATTCAACTATTTTCAATCTTTAAATTAAAGCCTATATTTGCTTTCGAATAAAATGCTAATGGAACAATTTGTAGTATCGGCTCGTAAATATCGTCCGCAAACGTTTAAAGACGTTGTGGGACAACAAGCCATTACCAATACTTTACTCAATGCTATAGAAACCAATCATCTGGCTTCTGCCCTATTGTTTACTGGGCCTCGTGGTGTAGGAAAAACAACTTGTGCCAGAATTTTAGCTCGAAAAATAAACCAACCTGGGTACGATGACCCGAATGAAGATTTTGCTTTCAATGTTTTCGAACTCGATGCGGCTTCAAACAACTCGGTCGATGATATTCGTAATCTGATAGACCAAGTTCGTATCCCGCCACAAACAGGACAATATAAAGTTTATATTATCGATGAGGTTCACATGTTATCATCAGCGGCATTTAATGCTTTTTTGAAAACATTAGAAGAACCGCCAAAGCATGCCATTTTTATTTTGGCAACCACCGAAAAACATAAAATTATTCCAACGATATTATCTCGTTGTCAGATATTCGATTTCAAACGAATTACGGTCAAAGATGCTAAAGAACATCTCGCCGAAGTCGCTGCAAGTCAAGGTGTAATTTGCGAAGATGATGCTTTGCATATTATTGCTCAAAAAGCCGATGGTGCGATGCGTGATGCTTTATCTATTTTTGATAGAGTCGTTTCTTTTTGCGGAAACAACCTGACACGTCAAGCCGTTACCGAAAATTTGAATGTGCTGGACTACGAAACATATATTAATGTAACGGATTTAATTTTGGAAAATAAAATTCCTGAATTACTATTGGCTTACAACGATATTTTAGCAAAAGGTTTCGATGGACATCATTTTGTAGCTGGATTGGCTTCTCATTTTAGAGATTTGTTGGTTAGCAAAACACCTGCAACCATTGCTTTGCTAGAAGTTGGCGAACAAGCACAAAAAATGTATTATGCACAATCTCAAAAAGCCTCGCAAGATTTTCTGTTACAAGGAATCGATTTGGCTAATGATTGTGATTTGAAATTTAAGGTTTCTCAAAACCAGCGATTACTCGTAGAACTTTGTTTGATGCAACTAGCCTCTATCACTTTTGATGGAGAAAAAAAAAAGCTAAACAATATATAATTCCACCTACCTATTATCGGAATTCAGGATTCTCTATAGTTGAAAAAGTCAATGACAATAGCAATGACAAAAATCAAATTTCAAATATTGAAGTTGTAAATACAACAGATATTGTCACACCGAGCATTCCCGAAGCTTCGGGAGGAATAACAAATAATGCTGAAATTTCAATTCCTCAATCTCAAATCTCAAATCTGAAATCTGAAATTGTAGCGCCAAAAGTTTCGGCTTTGTCTATGAAAAGTATTCAGGCCAAACGAGAATTGGAAGCGCAACTAAAACCTATAGAAAAACACCACGATGAGTTACCTACTGAGCCGTTTACAGAAACACAAATGCTCGAGCAATGGGTAAAATATGCCAATAGATTAGGAGATAAAGGATACAAAATTTTGGAATCTTTATTACTACTTGACGATCCAAAACTAGAAGGTACCACTATTATTCATGAATTGCCAAACGAAAGTTCTAAAATAGATTTTGATAGCGAAAAACATGATTTGTTAGGTTATATTCGAGGGAAACTACACAATCACAATATTACTATTGAGATAAAAATAAACGAATCTATCGAAACTAAAAAAGCCTTTACCGTTCAGGAAAAATATGATCGATTGAAAGAAATGAATCCCGCATTAGAATTGTTACGAAAAACATTTGATTTGGATTTGTAAAACAAAAAAATCACCGCAGATTTGCAGATTTTTAATCCTTTGCAAATTTGCGGTGAAAACCTTTGGAAACGAAATACACCAATAAAGCGTTTCTTTTTTCTATAAACTATTCTTGCATGGTGTGATATACGTTCATCACATCGTCATCTTCTTCTATTTTTTCAATCAATTTTTCGACATCTGCCATTTCAGCTTCTGTCAATTCTTTGGTTATTTGCGGAATTCTTTCGAAACCAGAAGACAAAATTTCTATTCCTCTGCTTTCTAATTCTTTCTGAATGGTTCCGAAACTTCCAAACGGAGCGTAAATTAAAATTCCGTCTTCGTCTTCAAAAACTTCTTCGGCACCAAAGTCGATTAATTCCAACTCTAATTCTTCAGGATCTAAACCATTGGCTGGGATTCGGAAATTACAGGTATGATCGAACATAAATTCAACAGATCCTTGTGTTCCCATGGTACCGTTGCATTTGTTAAAATAGCTACGAATGTTGGCTACGGTTCTATTATTATTATCGGAAGCAGTTTCGATCAATATGGCAATTCCGTGTGGTGCATAGCCCTCAAAAAGTATTTCTTTGTAGTTTGCTGTGTCCTTATCAGTTGCTTTTTTGATGGCGCGCTCTACATTTTCTTTGGGCATATTTACAGCCTTCGAGTTTTGTATTACGGCTCTTAATCGTGAATTTGCCTCTGGATTTGGTCCTCCTTCTTTTACTGCCATTACAATATCTTTACCGATTCTGGTAAAGGCTTTAGCCATGGCTGACCAACGCTTCATTTTTCTTCCTTTTCTAAATTCAAATGCTCTTCCCATTTCTTATTCTTTTTATGTGGTGCAAAAATATAACTATTCTGTAGTTTTTCAAATAGTATCCAACAGAATATTTATTCGGCAGGAACATGTTTTGAAATAAAATTTTCAGCTACTGAATTCCAATTATTTATGGCATTATTTTTTTCTTGATTATTGGCATTGTTTGATTTGTTGTAATCCTCAATTTTTTTATTGATTTGTTTTACCATAGCATTGAAATTATTAACCTCTTCTTGTGTTCTGTCTTTTTGAGATTTATCTTCCAATGTTTTCTTAGCATTTTCAAACTTTTCGTTAAACATATAAAAACTAATAATTTGAGGAACATGCTGTTCTGCTTCTTTTTTGTAATATTCTAAGCACTTTTTTGTAACTTCCACTAACGAATTGTCGTTGTTATAATTTGGCGTATTGATCAATTTTTCTAATCCTTCGTTTGCATATTGAAGTAATGTATTGGCATTTTGCTGAATAGCGCCAAGGTCTTTATTTTCTATGGCTTTTGATAGTAATATGTCGGTTATATTTACCTTAAAAAATATCAAATAGAGGTTGGTATGGTATTTGAAAACTAGATTGGAAGTTTCCATTTTTTTGGCTAATTCCGTGTTGCCATCGGTTAGTGTTATTTTGTATTTTAAAGCAAATGTTTTTTGGGCTAATCCCACTTTTTCATCTTCTTCTTCAATTTTTTTATTCACTAAATCTCGAGCTAAAATGTAGGCTTCCATGAAATCATACGATTGATCTGCCACTTCTTGCATATCAATTATTTTGCTATACTCTTCATTGATGCTTTTTTCGGCAATGCCTAAATAGCTAATTACTTGATTTCTATATTCTAAATCGCCATTGTATCCGTTTTTCAAATCGCTTATTTTTTTGCTAGCGTTTTGAATAATTTTTACTAATGCTTTTCGTGTATTGTCTATTTTTCTAGCACTTTTTGAATGCGCTACTGCCGAGGTATATTTCCACATACTTTTGGAAATATTTTGCTGCTCATTACCAATAAAAGAGAGGTATTCGACTGGTGTTTTAAATTCTTGCGACAGCATACTCATGGATACAAAGAGTAGTGCAACTACTATTTTTAGTTTCATAGGGTGGTTATTTTATTTTTAAATCGTTTATAATATTGAAGGCTTCTTGAATATGCAAATTGCTTTTTATAGCTTTTATTTTTTCGATATTACTCTTTTTTAAATAGTCATCGTATTGCTGGTATTCAATATCAACCGAATTGTTTTTTACGGTTAAAGGGTATTCTATTTCTGTTACTTTTTTTATTTCTTTCCAGAATAAATTGATTCGATTGATGTCTTTATAGACAGGATCAAATTGCAAAACCATGGAAGGCAAGTCATTATCGTATAATTTATTTATCTTTTCGTTCAAAGCCGTATATGTTGCCACAGCAGCATTGGTTTTGACTCTGGCATTACTTAACTCAATAATTTCTTTGTGTCGAATGTTTTTAAATTCGTTATATTTAATAGTCGTGGCAATGGTATCATTTTTAAAAGCTGTAACATTACTATTTTCTCTAGGCATTTGCTTGTCAAAAAGAGTGGGGATTTTGACATCGGGTGTAATACCCGTATATTGATTACTTTTTCCCGTAACACGATAAAACTTTTCGATAGTTAGTTTTACGAATTCCTCCTTTCCATCAGCAATTGGCAGTATTTGTTGCATGGTTGCTTTGCCTAACGATTGATTTCCTACCACAATAGCCCGATGATAATCTTGCATAGCATTTGTAAAAAATTCGCTCGCAGAGGCCGAAAAACCATTGATTAAAATAACCATAGGACCTGAATAAATAGTCCCTCGATTAGAGTCTTTTATTGTTTCTTGTTTGCCTAATTTATTGCTCATGATGGCTATCGGCCCTACATCTATAAATAAACCCGACAATTTTACGGCTTCGTCCATAGAGCCACCGCCATTATTTTGCAAATCGATTATTAAGCCATCAACTTTATCTTCTTTGAGTTTAAACATTTCTTTAACAACATCGTCGCTAATATTTGATTTTCCGTCTTCGAATGTCGAATAAAAACTCGGAATTTTGATATAGCCCGTTTTTACATCGTCTTTTTCGAGAATATAACTAAATACGTTATTTTGGTAATCTTTCATTACCTTTTTAACCAACTTGACGGTATATATTTCGCCGCTTTTTTTTCGTAGCGTAAAATCGGCGTTTTTATAATCGTTTGAACTAAAAATCTCCCCTATTTTTTCTAAATTGGTGCAGGAAATTTTATATTCATCACTTTTGAACTTTACGGATTGAATTTCATCACCCACATCAATTTTTTCAGAAAAATAAGCCGAACTTCCTGGCAAAACTTCGTCAACCGTAATTTGATCTTGTTCTCCCATAGAAATAAACAATCCAAAAGTTAGATTGTCAGAGCTGACAGAGGATAAGAAGGAAGATTTGTCACTTTTTGAAAAATAAGCCGAATGCGGATCAAAATAAGTACAAAATGTATTTAAAAATTTAGCGCTAAAATCTTTACTACTTATCGCTTGATTGGAAATAGTACAATTGTGTGATTCGAAAATTTTTGCTTTTGAAGATTTTGAAATAGCTTCAAAATTAGCCATAATCGAATCTTTATTTTGACTAACTTCCGAAATGTCTTTTAATATTTCAAATAAAATATTTTTTCTGTAGTGAGCTTCTAGCTCTTTTTCCGATTTGAAATACGGAAACTTTTTCTTGCTAAATTTTATAGTTTCTGTACTACTTAGTGCAAAGGAACCTGTAGTTATTTTATCAATAATACGCTTGTACCTGTTTATTGCTTGGGTATACGTTGCATAAAAATCAGTAAGGAAACTACAATTTTTATCTAAGATATAATTATCAATTTGCAGTCTGTTTTTTTTTAAAGCATCAATTTCCGATTGAAGAAACAAATCGTTATCCTCATCAACTATGTCTAAAAAAGTATCAAAAACATAAACCGACAAACTATCGTCTATCGGTTTAGGTCTGTAATGATTCTCTTTAATAATGGCATTTATTTTTGATATACTTTCACAGGTAAGTTTATCTGTTTGCGAAAACACATAAAAAGGGAATAAGAAAAATGCTAAAGAGAGGTATTTCACTAATTGTTATTTTTTATAAAACGGTAATTTTACCACTTTAGCTAGCACATCATTTTTTCTAATTCTGATAAAAATTTCGCTATCCACCGCAGCAAAAGCCGTTGGTACATAGCCCATTCCTATTCCAATATTCATACTCGGTGACATAGTTCCTGAAGTTACAATTCCAATGGCATTTCCAGAAGCATCTACAATTTCATAATCATGACGCGGAACGGCTCTTTCTTGCATTGCAAAAGCAACTAATTTTCGAGAAACACCTGCTTCTTTTTGTTTCTTTAAGTTTTCAGAATTGGTAAATTCTTTATCAAATTTAGTAATCCAACCCAATCCTGCTTCAAGAGGCGATGTGGTATCGTTTATGTCGTTTCCGTACAAACAAAATCCCATTTCCAAACGCAACGTATCACGAGCTGCTAATCCGATTGGTTTGATTCCGAAAGATTTTCCTGCTTCAAAAACAGCGTTCCAAATGGCTTCGGCATCTTCGTTTCTGAAATATATTTCGAATCCTCCAGAACCTGTGTAGCCTGTTGCAGAAACAATTACGTCGTTAAATCCTGCAAATTCGCCTATTTGAAAAGAATAATAAGGCATGTTTATTAAATCGATAGCGGTTAATGATTGCATAGCTTCAGCCGCTTTTGGCCCTTGAATTGCTAATAAAGAATAGTCATCGGAAAAATTCTTCATTTCAACCCCCATATCGTTGTGTGACGAAATCCAGTTCCAATCTTTTTCGATATTTGATGCGTTTACCACTAACATATAATCGTTATCGGCAATTTTATAAATAATTAAATCATCTACAATACCACCGTCATTGTTAGGCAAACAAGAATATTGTGCTTTTCCATCTACTAATTTTGACGCATCGTTTGACGTTACTTTTTGTATTAATGCCAAAGCATTTTCGCCTTTTAGAGAGAATTCTCCCATGTGTGACACATCAAAAACACCTACGCCCGTTCTAACAATTTCGTGTTCTGCGTTTACGCCTTCGTACTGAACAGGCATATTGTAACCTGCAAACGGAACCATCTTAGCTCCTAAACTTTCGTGAATGTGTGTGAGTGCTGTATTTTTCATTATATTTTTGAATAAAATTTGAAGTGGCTAATTTATTGAAATTTCTTAAAAAAGGGTGCTAAAAACGAGAAAATGTTAATTTATTTACTTTCGGTTTTTAAAAAAATAGAGATTAACCAAATTAATAATCAAATCGTTCTACAACAGCATTAAATTCATAGCGATTGATCCAGTTTTGGACTATCGTTTCGTCTTTAATGGCCACTATTCTAGTTTCAAAATCATTTAGAATTCCTTTTTCGATAAGAAAAGTAATGGCTTGATGGAATGAGGTTAGCATGCTTTTGTAAAACAATTCTGATTTTATTTCTTTTTCTGATGACAATGTTTGGGCAATTTCGATGTTATACAGCATAACATCAGCAATTAAATAGGCATCGACCCCTAAAGTAATAAAATGTTTAATGTATTTTTGAGCTACCGAACGGCGCATTTTAGGCTTTTTCCCTCGAATAGGAAAATATTCGTTCGAAATTTTCAGTTTACATTCTTCTAAAAGTTTGTCTTCTTTAGGGTTAAAAACAAAATCATAGTAGGTCTTTACGGGAACAAATTTGTCGTATAATTCGAGTATTTGCTCCTGAAGTTGTTCTCTATTTAACTCTGAAAGGTATTTTTTTAAATCTCGTTTGCTCATTACTCCAATTTATATTACAAATGTAAATTACTTTGCCTTTTGATACCTATATAATCGATGATAATTCTTAATTTCGCAGTCAAATTAATTTATAAAACTTAAGATGCTAAAATTTTTCAAATATCTGGCGCTTGCCGAAGGAGTTTCTGCTTTATTATTGTTCTTTTTTGCGATGCCTATGAAATATATTTTTGATACTCCTGTATATGTAAAAAACATAGGAATGGCACACGGAATACTATTTGTAGCCTATATTATAACAGCAACTTTATTGAAATTTTCTCAAAAATGGGAAATTAGAAAATATGTAGAAATCTGTTTGGCTTCCATCCCTCCTTTTGGCACATTTTATATTGAAAAAAAATATTTGAAAGATGCTTAAATTCACAGAATACATATTTGGTTGGTGTGATAAACTTTTAATTAAAATTGGGTTTAATGAAACCATTGCGTCCTATTTAGGATTGATTGTGAATTTAGTTCTACTTTTTATCATATCGTATATACTATACCTTCTTTTTAGGTTTACCTTGGTAACGGTTATGGCAGTTGTAGCAAAAAAAACCAAAACAAAATTTGACGATTTATTGGTTTCTAACGAAACAGCAAAATACATTTCGCACTTAATTCCTTTGATTTATACTTACAAATCGGTTCCCGTAATTTTGGAAAATTTTAACTCTTGGGAATCTATTTTTGGAAAATTAGTGGGCATTTATATCATTTTGCTGGTTTTATGGATTATTAGAACCGTTTTTAATGCACTTCGAGATCATCTAAAAACAATTCCCGCTTATAGTGACAAACCCATAGATAGCTACATTCAGGTTATTATGATTGTTCTTTGGATGATTGGTTTTGTAGCTATTTTATCTAAATTATTTGAAATAGAAATTAGAGATCTTCTTGCCACTTTTGGAGCTATTTCGGCTATTATATTATTAATATTTAGAGATACTATTTTAGGCTTTGTGGCCAGTATTCAGGTTTCTGTAAATGATATGGTTCGTATTGGCGATTGGATTACAATGGATAAATTTGGTGCCGATGGTGATGTTATCGAAATAAATCTCGCTACTGTAAAAGTTCGAAATTTTGATAATACAACCACTACAATTCCTACGTATAGCTTAATTTCTGATAGTTTCAGAAACTGGCGAGGCATGCTAAATGCCGATGGAAGGCGTATAAAACGGCACATTTTGATAAAATCCAGCAGCATTCGTTTTGTTCGTGAAGAAGAATTACAGGATTTAAAAAAAATACAGCTTATAAAAACCTATATCGAAAAAAAGCAAGCCGATATAAACAAATACAATTCACAATATAATGTAGATAAATCGCTATCAGTAAACGGTAGAAATTTGACGAATTTTGGACTTTTCAGAAAATATTTGACCAATTATTTAGAAAATTATCCCAGTTTGAATAAAGATATGATATTGCTTTGCAGACATTTACAACCAACGGCTCAAGGAATTCCGTTAGAAATTTATGCTTTTACGAGTGACAAACGTTTTGAGAATTACGAGTATATTATGAGCGATATTTTCGATCATATATTAGCATCCGTAGTGTATTTTGATTTAGAAATTTTCGAAATGCCTTCTGGGAAGAATGGTATTACAGAGGCTTAAGATATATTACATAAATACATTATTAGCCATTTTATGAAGAATAAAATCTTAATTACACTTTTACTTATATCAAATTTTTTGTTTTCGCAGAATAATTATAAGTTAGATCAAGATAGTTTTATACTTGGAATGTTCAATGATTATAATGGTCGACTAATTGCTTTGACTCATAATAAAGAATCTTCTCAATTAACTAGTTTTTACTGTTCACAAAATAAACTCAAACAAGTTTTTCTAGACACACTTAAAAAATATTACAATACGGACGATGTTAAAGTTGAAAATGGAGTTATTTATTCAAAATAACTCGCTAAACATTTTAATAACTACTATAAAATAAAAAAAGTGGAATATTCTGGATTTGCATATGATGGTATTGATTATGATGCTTATTCCCTAACCCTGAAATCAAAAATATTTACAACAAATGATAAAAAAATTTCCTTTATACTTGGCGCATTTTATCGCTACGGGAAAATCGAAAATAATGAAGTACTAATAAAAATAGCAAATTCAATTTCTCATTTCAGAACAATTCAAAATTTTCTTAAAAAAGTCGGGTTTAAGTATCACACAAAAGAAATATGCCATGATTGCATTCCTGTAGTAAGAACAGTAATTTTTACCCCAAGTAAAGAATATTTACCTTATTTTTTAGAAATAAATATTCCGAAATCTACTTATGAAGATTGTAATAAAAATGGCTTGTAATAGCGGTTTTGTAATTGCAAACTTAACTAAATTTACGCAAATACGAGAAGACATCATTACATTACAAGATTATTTCAACTACTTTATCCTATCCCTTACAAATTCTATTTCGGTTTTTCCGTGTGCTTTTGGTTTGCCATCTTCTCCTAAACTAACCATGGTTATCGAATCTATTGTGATAATCGTTTCTCTTGTCATAATGTTTCGAACTTCACATTTTAGTATTAATGACGAATTACCAAACTTTACTACATCTAACCCAATTTCGATAATGTCTCCTTGTTTTGCGGAGCTCACAAAATTAATCTCCGACATGTGTTTAGTAACAACTCTCGGGTTTTCTAATTGAACTATTGAATATAAAGCTGCTTCTTCATCTATCCAAGCTAATAGTTTCCCTCCGAAAAGAGAATGATTTGGGTTTAAATCTTCTGGTTTAACCCATTTTCTTGTATGAAATCTCATATTTTAACTATTTTTAAAGCTTTTTCTATAATATCTTGATGATCGAAGGCTAAATTAGGTAATTCATTTACAGGAAACCAAGCCACTTCTTTAGCATCATCGGAAGCAATGGTAATGGTGTTTTCTGGAACTTCTCCAAAATAAGCGACCGAAACCATGTGTCCTCTAGGATCACGAAATGGCTTACCAAAAGCGCCAAATTGTTGCAACGAATCGATTTTTATTTGTGTTTCTTCTTCTAATTCTCGTTTTGCTGCAACTTCTAAATCTTCATTTTCATCTACAAAACCACCAGGCAAAGCCCAACAATTTTGAAAGGGTTCGTTTTTCCTTTTTATTAAAAGTAATTGATTACCAGTTGTTTTTTTGACAATAACAGCATCTACTGTGACGAATATTTTTGAAGTTCTCATAATTATCTTTTCAACACTAAATTACTAATAACTTTTAGATTTTAGCCACAATAAGCATCGATAATTTCTTAATTTTAAAAGAAAAACAAATGGGAAATCGTGATGCCACAATTTTTGATTTAAGAGGAGGTTCTTTAGGGGTTGTAACACCCCAATCATCGGAAGAAGAAGCTTTTCAGAACATTACTTTGCGACCTATTTTGAAATTGCAAAACGAGTTGCTGATTCGAGTGTTTATTAATTATGCTCAGAAGCAAAAGAGCCTTTTTTTTAGTTTATCGAACGAAAAAAAGTCAAACTATATCGAAAACGTGATTCAAAAAGATATAAAATTTAGAAACTCGCTAAAAGGTATGGTTATCGGATTTTTTACCGTTCATGAATACCAAGATTATATAAAAAATTCATCAAACTTAAACAAAAGAATGATGAATTTGTTAGTGGAAAGACTAAAAAGCCAGTTGCAATTATTGGAAGAGTAATGACAAAATTAATTGTTTGTTTAAAAATTAAGATAACTTAACTAACCAAACATAAAATACCTTAAAACAATAAAGTCAATAGGAAAAACTTAACATAGCTTAGTGGATTTTGGTTTTTTCTTACGGAAAAACTAAGATTCTTATTATTTTTTATATATTTGTTTTGATTATTTTTTTAATAAATACGGATAAAAACCAAAAAAATCAATCAAATTTCAAAATTTAAATCGTTACTCCCAATCTACCTTAAAAAACTTTAAAAAATTGATGAATCATATTGTCATAAATAATTTCTCAAAACTAAGATTATCCTTATTATTTTTACCTTTAATTCTATTATTTTTAGTTGTTGTTTTCTTATATACGCAAAATGCTTTAAATGTTGATGGATATATAAACATTCAGAAAGATTTGTTTTATTTTTTAAATTCTAAATTATCACAATTTCCAAAAACTCAATACAATCTTACTCAAGTTGGAGACGCTCTAATTGGTATGTCGTTTTTAACTATTCTTATAATTTACGCCCCTAAAATATGGGAATCGTTACTAACTGGATCTCTTGTTTCGCTTGTACTATCGGGCTTTTTCAAAAATCTTTTTAAAATACCAAGACCCGCCGTAATGCTAGACCATGAAAGTTTTACAATTATTGGAAAAATATTAACGGGACATTCTAGTTTACCTTCCGGACACTCTATAACTACATTTACAATCATTACAATTATTATGTTTGGTTTTATGCCCAAAAAACTAATTCAAAAGATTGTATGGTGTATTTCATTACTGATTTTGGGTTTAATTATTGTTGCAACTAGAGTAGCTGTTGGTGCACATTTTCCGATAGATGTATTAGTTGGTAGCATTTTAGGATTTTTATCCGGGCTTTTAGGTATTTTGATCAACCAAAAATATACTATTTGGATGTGGATAAATCAAAAAAAATACTATCCTTTTTTTATTTTACTTTTTGTAAGTTGTATTATTGTATTAATTAGTAAAATAAGACTTGAGAATTTATTGATTTATTATTTATCTATAATTAGCTTATCCTTTTCATTATATAAAGTTATCAAAATTTATGCTAAAAAATAATTTAAAACTAATTCATTATGTACTAATAATGAGTTTGATTAATTTTTTGTTCTTTCATTATCCATTTTTTAAATATGTTTTTGAAAATGTTGATTATAAAAGCTTTAAGGGTATTATATTAATTGCCAGCTTGGTTATTTTAATGCTTATTTTAAATGCATTTGTTTTTTATTTGATATTTTTTCTATCGCGCATCATTGGGAAATTTTTATTAGTTCTGTTTTTTATTATCAATGCTATATCAGTTTACTTTATCAATACGTATGGTGTAATTATTGACGAAAGTATGATAGGCAATGTCTTTAATACTAAATTTGAAGAGTCTAGCAGTTTTTTCTCAATTAAATTAGTTTTTTATGTTATTTTCCTTGGTATTATTCCGAGCATATTTATCATAAAAACTAAAATAATTAATAGTCCTTTCAAAAATTTTATAAAAACTTCTTCGTTAACACTTTTATTTATTGCCCTTTTAGTATTTGCTAATGCTAGCAATTGGTTGTGGATTGATAAAAACTCAAAACAATTAGGTGGATTAGCAATGCCGTGGTCATACACTGTTAATGTATCGCTTTTCCAAATTCATAAACAACAAAAAAATAAAAAAGAAATTTTATTACCTAATGCTACCATAAGTGACAACAAAAAAACTGTTGTGGTATTAGTCATTGGAGAATCCGCTAGAAAGCAAAACTTTTCTTTATATGGTTATCAAAAAAATACAAATCCATTACTTTCAAAAACATCTAATTTATTTCATTTTGATGCAACGTCCTGTTCAACATACACTACCGCTAGTGTAAAGTGTATTTTAGAACATACAAATTCTGATGATTTATATGAAATTTTGCCTAACTATTTATACAGAAATAATGTAGACGTTATTTGGCGAACTACGAACTGGGGGGAACCGCCAATTCATATAAAAAATTATCAAACACGAGAAACTTTAATACCAAATTATAAAGGCGAAGGAGCTAATTATGATGAAATTCTTTTATCAGGACTAAAAGAGCAAATAGCAGCCAGTAAAAAAAATAAAATATTGATAGTGTTGCATACAAGTACAAGTCATGGTCCTACCTATAATAAAAAATACCCCGCTAAATTTGAAACATTTAAACCTGTTTGCAATAGTGTTGAATTAGGAAATTGTTCGCAAACAGAGCTAATTAATGCATATGACAACACTATTGTTTACACGGATTATATATTACATACTATAATTGAAGACTTAAAACAACTGAAAGATTATAACAGTACAATGCTTTTTGTTTCAGACCATGGTGAGTCATTAGGAGAAAAAAATTTATACATGCATGGAGTCCCTTTAAGTATTGCTCCCAAAGAGCAATATGAAATTCCTTTTATTGTTTGGTTATCAAATAATTCTAGACAATTAAAGCCTATCTCTACTGTATCACAAAATCATGTCTTTCATAGTGTATTGTCTTTTTTATCTGTCAAAAGCCCAATTTACAACGAGGAATTAAATATTTATAAATAGTATAATTGATAATCGTTTTTTTATTTACAAAAAAATGAAATAGCATTTATTTTAACGGAACAAATGAGTACAGAAATACATTTCAAATTATTTCTCTCTCGATTCTAGAACATTCACGACATCTTGCAATTTAAATCCTTTGGCTTGCAATAGAATGAGATAATGAAAAAGTAAATCGGCACTTTCGTTTAAAAACAAATCATCGTTATTGTCTTTGGCTTCAATGACAACTTCTATTGCCTCCTCGCCTACTTTTTGCGCAATTTTATTAATGCCTTTCTGAAACAAACTGGCTACATAACTTGTAGTAGAATTGGCTGTTTCTTTTCTTTCTAAAATTGTATTTTCTAGTTTTGATAAAAAATTAAAATTCTGATTTTTAGATTCTTGCCAGCAATTATATGAACCTGTGTGACAGGTATTTCCTTCTGGATTTACTTGCACTAAAAAAGTATCATTATCACAATCTAGTTTAATAGTTACAAGGTTCAAAAAATTACCACTCTCCTCGCCTTTTGTCCATAATCTATTTTTTGAACGGCTAAAAAAAGTAACTTTTTTTGTCTCTACTGTTTTATTATACGCTTCTTCGTTCATGTAACCGAGCATCAAAACTGTTTTAGAAGTATTGTCTTGAATAATGGCCGGAATTAATCCGTTTATATTTTTTTGGAAATCTGCATTCATCTCTATAATCGTATTTGAATAGTATTGTTTTTTAGTTCTTTTTTTAAATCTTGAATCCCAATTTCTTGAAAGTGAAAAACACTGGCAGCCAAAGCAGCATCGGCATTTCCTACAAGAAAAGCATCGACAAAATGTTGTATTGTTCCTGCGCCACCAGAAGCAATAATTGGAATGTTTACAGTTTGTGATAATTTGGTTAAAGCTTCATTTGCAAAACCATTTTTAGTTCCGTCATGATCCATTGAGGTAAACAGAATTTCTCCAGCACCACGATTTTCTACTTCTTTTGCCCAATCAAACAAATCGATTTCGGTGGCTACTTTTCCACCTACGAGATGTACTTTCCAATTTCCGTTAATTTGCTTGGCATCGATAGCCACCACAATGCATTGGCTTCCAAAAGCCGAAGCCAAATCATTGATTAATTGTGGATTTTTAACCGCCGATGAGTTAATAGAAACTTTATCGGCTCCATTTTTAAGTAATATTTCAACATCTTTTACAGACGAGATTCCACCGCCAACAGTAAACGGAATATTGATGGTTTCGCTTACTTTTCGAACCAAATCGATTACTGTTTTTCTGTCTTCTTCGGTGGCAGAAATATCAAGAAAAACCAATTCGTCTGCTCCTTCGTCAGCGTATTTTTTGGCTAATTCTACTGGATCTCCAGCATCTTTTATATCTAGAAAATTGACACCTTTTACGGTTCTTCCATTTTTTATATCTAGACAAGGAATTATTCTTTTTGTTAGCATTTTTTTTTGTTTCACAGAGATTCACAAAGATTTCAAAGAGTTACACGAAGTTCTTTGAGAATCTTTGTGTTTTTCTTGTTGTGTCTTTGTGAAATAATCTAGTTTATAATAAACATCTCCAGTTGTTTTAATGTAATTCGGTTTTCGTAAATTGCTTTACCAATAATGGTTCCTTCACAACCTAATTCGGCTAATTTTGGTAATTCATCAAAAGTGGAAATTCCTCCAGAAGCGATCAATTTAATTTCTTTTGTTTTCTGTAAAATTTTAGCATACAAATCGAAACTTGGTCCTTCCAACATGCCGTCTTTACTAATATCAGTAGAAATAACATACTGAATTCCTTTGTTTTGATAGTTTTGAATAAACGGAATTAATTCTTCCTTACTTTCTTCTAACCAACCTGAAATAGCTACTTTTTCGTTATTGGCGTCAGCTCCCAAAATAATTTTATCAGCTCCATAATTAATAATCCATTCATTGAATACATCAGGATTTTTAACGGCGATACTGCCGCCTGTTATTTGATTAGCACCCGATTCGAAAGCGATTCGCAAATCATTATCTGATTTTAATCCCCCACCAAAATCGATTTTTAAAGATGTTTTGGAAGCAATTTTTTCTAAAATTTTATAATTTATAATTTGGCTAGACTTAGCACCATCTAAATCTACCAAATGCAAGTATTGAATACCGTGGGCTTCAAATTCTTTGGCAACTTCTAATGGATTTTCGTTATATATTATCTTCGTATTGTAATCGCCTTTGGAAAGTCGGACACATTTCCCGTCGATGATATCTATGGCTGGGATTATTCTCATTTTTAAATTTTAGGTATTAGATTTCTGATTTTAGATTTAAAAAATTAAAGAGAATTTGTTCTCCTATTTTTCCGCTTTTTTCGGGGTGAAATTGTACTCCGTAGAAATTATTTTTTTGTAATGCTGATGAATATTCGGTTTCGTAATTTGTAAAAGCAATGGCTTCTGTACATTTTGGAGCGTAAAAACTATGAACTAAATACATATACTCGTTTTCAGAAATTCCTTCAAACAAACTAGATTTAAAATTATAAATGTTGTTCCAACCCATTTGTGGCACTTTTACTTTGTTGGAAAATTTAATAATATCGATATCGAAAATCCCTAAACCTTTTGTATTTCCTTCTTCAGACGAGTTACACATGAGTTGCATGCCGAGGCAAATTCCTAAAACGGGTTGTTTTAGATTTGGAATTATTTTGTCTAATCCGCTTTCTCGGAGTTTTTTCATAGCAGAACTGGCTTCTCCAACTCCAGGAAAAATAACTTTATCCGCCGATTGAATTTCTGCAATATTATTTGACAAAATACCTTCGAAACCCAATCTTTGAAGGGAAAATTGAATACTTTGTATGTTTCCTGCTCCGTAATTTATAATGACTATTTTCATGTTACAACATTCCTTTTGTGCTTGGTAAAATCATTTTTTCTGAATCTCGTTTTACAGCTGCTTTTATGGCTTTGGCAAAAGCTTTAAAAATAGCTTCAATTTTGTGGTGCTCATTTGTTCCTTCAGCCTTAATGTTTAGATTGGCTTTTGCTCCGTCAGAGAAAGATTTAAAGAAATGAAAAAACATTTCGGTAGGCATTTGTCCAATCATTTCACGTTTGAAATCGGCTTCCCAAACCAACCAATTTCGTCCACCAAAATCGATAGCTACTTGTGCCAAACAATCGTCCATAGGCAAACAAAATCCATAGCGTTCGATTCCTAATTTATTTCCTAATGCTTGTGCGAAAACTTCACCTAAAGCGATGGCTGTGTCTTCAATTGTGTGGTGTTCATCAACTTGTAAATCACCTTTAACAGAAATCTCCAAATCCATTTGTCCGTGGCGAGCAATTTGATCTAGCATATGGTCGAAAAAAGAAATTCCTGTATCAATTTTACTTTCTCCTGTTCCGTCAAGATTAAGTAGAATTGAAATATCGGTTTCATTAGTTTTTCTAACGATGGAAGCTGAACGATTTTCGAGTTTTAAGAACTCATAAATTTTTTGCCAATCGTTGGTTTCTAAAGCGATATATGGGTTTAATTCTTCTTTCTTTACCGATATTTCCCCTGTTCCCAAATTAGTATCATCATTGATAAAAATAGCTTTTGAACCAAGATTTTTCCCTAATTCTACATCTGTTAATCGGTCACCAATAACAAATGAATTTTGTAAATCATAATCATCCGAAAAATAGTCGGTTAGCAAGCCCGTTTTTGGTTTTCTAGTATTGGCATTTTCTGAAGGAAATGTTTTGTCGATATACACTTTATCAAAAATTACACCTTCATTTTCAAAGGTTTTCATGATGAAATTATGCACAGGCCAAAAAGTATCTTCAGGAAAACTAGCCGTTCCTAAACCGTCTTGATTGGTAATCATAACCAATTCGTAATTTAATTCTTGGGCTATTTTACTCAAAAAAGGAATACATTTTGGATAAAAAATCATTTTATTAAAACCATCAATCTGTTCGTCGATAGTTTCCTTAATCATCGTTCCGTCACGGTCTATAAATAATACTTTCTTTTTCATTTTATTGATTTTAAAACGGCCATTAATTTTTCATTTTCTTCTTTGGTGCCAATAGTAATTCTTAAACAATTCTCGCACAAAGCCTGATTGTTTCTGTTTCTAATGACGATTCCGTTTTCGATTAGTTGATTGTATCTTTTGTTTGCATCATCTACTTTTATCAAAATAAAATTAGCGTCTGAAGGATATATTTTTTCTACAAATGGTATAAAAACTAAAAATTCAACCATTTTTTTTCGCTCATTTATAATTTTTTTGACATGAAAATTTAAGGTGCTTTGTTCCAGTTTTTTTAGAGCACTTTCTTGCGATAAATTATTGATGTTATACGGTGGTTTTATCTTATTTAATACTGAGATTATTTCTGTAGAAGCATACAAAATTCCCACTCTTAAACCCGCCATTGCATACGCTTTAGAAAGTGTTTGTGTGATCACAAGGTTTGGATAATCATTTATTTCTTGCAACCAACTTTCATTTTTAGAAAAATCGATATAGGCTTCATCAATGATTACTAATCCGTTAAAGTTTTTTAGCAATGTTAAAACAGCTTGATCATCAAAAGAATTTCCTGTTGGATTATTGGGAGAACAAAGGAAAATAATTTTTGTGTTGGCATTTATATTTTTTACTATGTCATCAATATTAGGTTGAAAATCAGCAGATAATAAGACTTCTTTGTTTTCGATCGCATTAATATTGGCCAAAACACCATACATTCCGTACGTTGGTGGAAGCGTAATTACATTATCGACATTTGGTTCACAAAATGCTCTGAATACTAAATCTAGTACTTCGTCGCTTCCATTTCCTAATAGAATTTGGTTTTCATTAATCCTTTTTTGTTTTGACAAAATACTTTTTAGCATTTTTTGTTGTGGATCTGGATACCGATTAATTCCATTAGAAAACGGATTTTCATTCGCATCAAGATAAACCATATTATGAGTAAAATCTTTAAATTCATCTCGTGCAGAAGAATAAGATTGCATATTTTTTATATTTTCTCTAACGAGATTATTGATATTGAAATTATTCATTTTCTATTGCTTTTAATCGTAATGAAACGGCATTTTTATGTGCTTGTAAACCTTCAGCTTCCGCCATGATTTCAATTGCCTTACCAATGTTTTGAATGCCTTTTTTAGCTATTTTTTGAAAAGTCATCGATTTCAGAAAACTATCTAAGTTAACACCCGAATAATTTTTTGCATAACCGTTTGTTGGTAAAGTATGATTCGTTCCAGAAGCATAATCTCCCGCACTTTCTGGCGTATAATTTCCTATAAAAACAGAGCCTGAATTTTGAATATTATCGATATAAAATTCTTCATTTTTACTACATATAATAAAATGTTCTGGTGCATAGTCGTTAATTAAATCCAAAGCAATTTCATCATTTTCAACGTAAATTAGTTTGGAATTTTCGATAGCTTTTTGTGCAATATTTTTTCTTGGTAAAACTTCTATTTGCTTGTTTATTTCAATTTCGACAGCATCTATCAATTCTTTTGAAGTTGAAACTAGAATCACTTGGCTATCGGTTCCATGTTCCGCTTGGCTTAATAAATCAGAAGCCACAAAACTCGGAATAGCAGTATCATCAGTAACAATGAGTAACTCGCTTGGACCAGCAGGCATATCGATAGCAACTCCAAATCGTGTAGCAAATTGTTTTGCAACAGTTACAAACTGGTTTCCAGGTCCAAAAATCTTATACACTTTTGGGATAGTTTGAGTACCAAAAGTCATTCCTGCAATGGCTTGAATCCCTCCTACTTTTAGTATTTTCGTTACTCCACACAAATTAGCAGCATATAAAATAGCTGGATTTATTTTTCCTGATTTATCTGGTGGTGAACACAAAATAATTTCTTTGCAACCCGCAATTTGAGCCGGAATTGCTAACATTAAAACGGTTGAAAACAAAGGTGCGGTTCCGCTAGGAATATATAATCCCACTTTCTGAATTGGACGCTTTTCCTGCCAACAATTAACACCTTCGATCGTTTCGACTTCTATTTTTGAAGTTTTTTGAGCCGTGTGAAATTTTTCAATATTCGACTTTGCTAAAGCAATGGCTTGTTTCAATTCGGAAGAAACTAAATTGATAGCTTCGTTAATTTCTTCATTAGAAACTTCTGTATTTTCTAAAACGATTCCATCAAATAAAGATGTATATTTTGTTATTGCAACATCTCCTTTTTGTTGTACTTCTTTGAAAATTCCTTTTACAGTTTCTTCGATATCATTGAAAGATTGCGTTGGTCTTTTTAGAATTTCAGACCAAATTTCTGGTTTCGGATTGTCTATTTTATTCATTCTATTTCGATTTAAATCACCATTTTTTCAATTGGACAAACGAGAATACCTTCGGCGCCAGCAGCTTTCAATTTATCGATTACTTCCCAAAATTGATCTTCGTCGATAACTGATTGTACACTGCACCAACCTACTTCACTTAATGGCACCACTGTTGGACTTTTTAGAACAGGTAAAATTTCGGTTATAGCCTGTATTTTTTCGTTTGGCACATTCATCAAAATATATTTTGCTTTTCTAGCTCTAAGTACTGATTGAATTCTGAATCTTAATTTGTCTAATATTTCCTGTTTTTCAAGAGTAATTAGTGGTGAAACAGCGAGAACAGCTTCACTTTTCATGATGACAGCAACTTCTTTCAAATTATTTTTAAAAAGTGTACTTCCGCTAGAAACAATATCAACAATAGCGTCTGCGAGACCAATGTTAGGCGCAATTTCGACTGAACCCGATATTTCGTGTAATTCGACTTTTATATAGTTATTTTTAAAATAATTTAAGGTTGTATTGGGATAAGAAGTAGCGATTCTCATCTTTTTTAAATCATCTAAAGACTTAAAATCAAAAGATTTAGGAACTGCTACGGAAACTCGGCATTTTGAAAATCCTAATTTTTCGGCAATTTTGATATTTCCTCCTTTTTCCACTAAAATATTATCCCCAACGATAGCAATATCTACAACACCATCTATTAAATATTGAGGAATGTCTGAGTTTCGAAGGAATAATACCTCTAGCGGAAAATTAGATGCAGAAGCTTTCAATTGGTCGTTTCCATTGTCGATTGAAATGCCACAATCTTTTAAGATTTTTAAGCTATCCTCGTTGAGGCGACCTGATTTTTGAATTGCAATTTTTAAAGTACTCATTGTTTAATTTTGATTAAATATTAGGAATGAGTACAGTTTGGAGTAAATAAAAAAACCCGTTTGATGTACTCAAACGGGTTTTAGAATATTGTGATTTACACGCATACCATTAACACTTCGCTTGAGAGCAAATATGAAAATGATGATGATGTAATTGATTTAGAAACATTTTTTTTGTTATTTTAATACTTTGCAAAGATATGTTCAAATAAAAATAGAAAACAAATTATTTTTTATAATTCTTACTAATTTATGATTTGTTTAATCTTTATCTTCTCCCTCAGCTTCAGTAGTTGTTGAAGTTTGTGATGCATTTGCTCTAATTTCAGTATGACGAATTTCGCCACCAGTAGTGCCTGTTTGTTGTGCCAGAAAAACTCCTACAACAGAAATTACAACAACCAAATAGGAAATTAGATTCGCTTTAGCATGATTTTTAAAATTTAAATAAAAACCAACAAGTGATACCAAACCTAATGCATACAAAACAAGTGCTAATTTTTCGGCCATTTCTTCGTGTTCATGAATAACCTGATCCGTTACGCTAGGAAGTTTTTCGGCAATTTCTTCAGCTCCTTCACCCGTTCCCATACTAAATGCGGCAAAAACGGCTGCCACTACAAATAAACCGTAAGCAGTACTTTTTACTGCATTGTTTTTAAAAATAATTCCTGCTACTAAAATTCCTAATCCAAGAATCGTCCCGATAATTGGAAAATGGTTTACTACCATGTGTAAATGTGCATCGTTCATAATATATTATTGTTTAAAGTTATTTTTAATTTTTTTATTGGTCTAAAAATAGTCTGTTTCCTTTTCTAAAGTATTACATAATTTATTCTATTCATTATATTATTCCTATCCAGCCATGGAAACACCTATTAAAGTTCCAATACCATAAGTTACTGCTGCTGCTGCCAATCCGAAGGCAACTTGTCGAAATCCAGAAAATAAAATACCTTTTCCAGTTAATAATGTTATGGCGGCACCAATACCAAAAAGACCTACAACACTACTCGCAATGCTGAGATAAATAGCATTTTTCCCATCTAAAAACATAAATGGATATAATGGAATTATAGCTCCTATTGCAAAAAGAATGAAAGAAGCAATGGCAGCTTCCCAAGCAGAACCGCCCAATTCTTCTTTGTCGATTCCTAATTCTTCAGTAATAATAGCATCTATGGCTGTTTGTGGATTTTCGAAAGCTTTATCTGCCAATTTTTGCGCTTCAACACTATTCATTCCTTTGGCTTGATAAAGCAAAACCAACTCTTTTTTTTCTTCCTCTGGAGAAGCTTCTAATTCTTCTGTTTCGAGTTCAATTTGACGTAAATTTAACTCTCTAGAACTTTGCACAGATAACCATTCGCCTAAGGCCATTGAAATAGAACCAGCCATTAAACCCGCAATTCCAGTTAATAAAATAGTATCATTTGAAACAGCGGCACCCGCAACACCCATGACTAAACTCATATTAGAAACCAATCCGTCATTGGATCCTAAAACGGCTGCTCTCAGTGCATTTCCTCCAACCGATTTGTGTCGGCTTTCGAATTTTGACAAAAAACCTCCAGAAACGTTTAAAGCGGCATTATTGTTAACAGCTTCAATGATATTTAAATGATTGTGTTCGAAACCTGTTGGTTTTTCACCATTTTCAATTTTATTTTTGATAGCATTTACGGCAAATTGTTTTTCAATACTGGATAAATTGCTAATAATAGAACCGTAACCAAAGAGTTTCCCTAGTTTTAATTGAAATTTTGCTCTTGCTGATGGCAAAGGCATTTGGTGTTTTGGATCAAGCGTATGCACTTTATCTAGCATGTGTTTGGCATGTCCCTTTTCGATATCCGACAAGCTACGCAAGACTCTGTTTAGGTTTTCGTCTGATTGAATGGCTGCAATGCTGTCGTATAAAAATGCGGTATCTACTTCGGTTTGTAACTGCCCTTTAAGCTTGTTTAAATCCATGTTTATTCTATTTAATTTGTAATATCAAAAACGCCTTTTGTTAAAATTTTTGAAGTTGAATTAATGAGATTATTAGGAATTATCTCAATAAACTTCTCTGATTTTTCTCCTAAAGATACTGCAACTTTTTTAAATGAGTACTGATTTTTATCATTATCCAACACTAACACGAAATTCTTATTATTTTCTGTAAGTAAAGCTTCTGTTGGGATTGCTAATCCTTTTTTAGAATTTGTAACGATTGCAGCTTCTACGAACATTCCTGTAAGTAATTTTTGCTTAATATTATCTTCTAAATGTCCATGAACATTAATCGTTCTGTCATTTCCTTCAATAGATTTTCCTACTAAATGCACTTCTGCATTAAAAACTTCTTTAGTAGCTTCTGGGACTTTAAAATTAATTTTTTGTCCAACTTTTACATTCAAAATGTCTTTTTCAAAAATAGCTAACTCTAAATGCAAATGATTAGTATCCACAATTTCTAAAATTACATCTGAAGGAGCAACGAACATACCCACATTGGCATTCATAATGACAATGTCTCCAGAAATTGGAGCAAAAATAGTGACAACAGAAGTCAATTTTCCTTTTTCTACATTACTAGGATTAATGTTTAAAAGTACTAGTTTAGCCTTTAAACTCTGATACATTCCTCTTGTTCTTTTATAATCACTTTCGGCTTTTAGATAATTTTTTTGAGAGGTTATCTTTTCGTTATACAATGTTTTTTGTCTCTCGAATTCAGATTTTAAATAGTTTATTTGTTCTGCAACTTCAAGATAATCTTTCTGAATATCCAGAAATTCGGTATTTTCCATTGTTAATAAGGCTTGCCCTTTTGTCACTTTATCTCCGACTAAAAGTTGGGTAGCTTTTACATAACCTCCTATAAACGAAGTCACTTTTGCTCTATTTTGTGGCGGGACATCGATTTTTCCAGATGTTTTTATAGTGACATCAAAATCTTGCTCTTCTGGACTAGAAATTCTCATTCCTGAAGATTCAAATTGTTCCTTTGTAACTAAGATTATTCCATCATCTTTAGGACTAACTTCTTCAACTTTACCCTCTTTACAAGAAAATAATAAAGCGGCAATTGCAAATGTATATATTGTTTTTTTCATTGGTATCTAACTAAATATTAAGGTATTGTAAATCTAACTGTATTTTATTATAGTGTAAAACTGACTCTAAATATTCGACTTGAATGGTAGTGGCATTATCTAAACTTTGAATGTATTGAAAAAAATCAATTTCACCATGCTTATAACTCATCGTTCCTACTTTGATAATTTCTTCAGACAATTTCTTTCCAAATTGATTATAATAATTAATTGCTTCTTGGTATTTTGCTAATTCAATTGTTTTCTGAAGAATATAACTATCTATTTTCTGCTCTTCATTTTGTTTTTGTTGTTCCCAAGATTGCAATTCGAGTTGCGCTACTTTTGATTTGGCTTTGTTTCCAAAATACAATAATGGTATGCCAACTCCGACTTGAAAACCATATAACGATTGTGATAATCCATTATTTTTCCCTTGAAAATAATCTATATTTAAATCAGGCAACCAATGTTGTTTTTGTAACTTAATTTGACTTTTATAATTTTTTGTAATACTTTCTAAATAAGATAAATAAAACGACTTACTTGTTTCATTACTTAATATCTTTAAAGGTTCAATTTTATTATTTTTAATTACAATTTCCTCCTCTACTTGTACTAACGCCTGTAAGATTTCGTACTGTACTTTTTTATCTTTTTCAATTTGAGAAAGCATGGTGCTAATTTTTCTGAATTTGGCCTGAGCTGTTATTTTTTCCAGATAATTGGTTTCCCCTAATTCGAAACGTCTGTCGCTAGCCTTTGAAAAATTTTGGTACAAGCTATCTAAATAATGGTATAATTTTTCTTGGTGTTGCAAATATACAATATGATTGTAAACAGTAGAAACCTCCAGATTTAATTTATTTTTTTGAATTTCAAAATTGGCACTTTCTTTTTCATACTCCGCGTTTAATACTTTCTTTTGAGCTCCATATACTGTTGGGAAAGCAAATCGTTGTTGTACTCCAAAAACCTTCAAAGGCTGATTGTTTAAGGCTAAATTATTCTGATCGTAACTATAATAAACAGTCGTTTTATCGAAAGTATATGCCGTTTTAATATTAGCTTTCATTTTATCTACTTGCAATTGAGATGCTTTAATACCTTTATTATTTTCAGTAGCTTTTCCTAACAAAAAGGCTAATTCAGGATTAGAATTTTGTGAAAATGCAACTGTTGATAGCATTAAAAACAAAATAATAATAGTTGCTTTAGTATGAATTTTAAATTTTGCTTGTTTGTGCTTTTTCTCATCAAAAACTTTATATAAAATAGGTAAAACTACCATCGTTAAAATCGTTGCTGTAAACAAACCTCCAATCACAACAGTTGCTAACGGACGTTGCACCTCTGCTCCTGCTGAAGAAGAAATTGCCATAGGCAAAAATCCAAGTGCTGCCGCTGCCGCTGTTAATAATACAGGGCGCAATCTATCTGTGGTTCCTTTTAAGATTAATTCGTCCATATCTTTCATTCCGTTATGTTTTAGTTCTTTAAAATGTTCAATAAGTACAATTCCGTTCAATACTGCTATTCCGAAAAGGGCTATAAAACCAACACCTGCCGAGATACTAAAAGGTAAATCTCTCATCCATAAAAACAACACACCTCCTACTGCTGATAACGGAATGGCAGAATAGACCATTAAAGCTTCTTTTATTGTTCCAAAAGCAAAATACAATAAGATAAATATCAAAAACAAAGCGATTGGAACTGCAATAGCTAACCGCGCTTTGGCGCTTTGTAGGTTTTCAAATTGTCCGCCATAACTTACTCTGTAGCCCGTTGGTAATTTAATTTTTGCCTCAATAGTTTTTTGAATATCCGTTACCACACTTTGTAAATCTCGGTTTCTCACATTAATTCCAACCACAATTCTACGATTGGTATTGTCTCTAGAAATTTTTGCTGGCCCTTCAGTATATTCAATACTAGCTAATTCACTAAGTGGAATTTGTTGACCGTTTGGCGTTGAAACATATAAATTTCGTACATCTTCAATATCCTGTCTGTTGGTTTTATCTAAACGAATCACCATATCAAATCGTTTTTCGCCTTCAAATACATTTCCTACTGTTTTTCCTGCAAAACCAAGTGCAATGATTTCATTTAAATCGGCGATATTTAAACCATAACGCGCAATTTTTGAACGATCATATACGACAGCCATTTGAGGTAAACCTTCCGTTTTTTCGATAATTACATCCGAAGCTCCTTCAATATTTTCGATAGCTTTTTTTATTTCATTCGCTTTTTTTGCCAAAACATTCAAATCTTCACCAAAAACTTTGACAGCCACGTCAGATCGAGTTCCAGAAATTAATTCGTTAAAACGCATTTCTATAGGCTGTGTAAATTCTATTTCCATATTTGGAATTTGTTTTTCGATGGCTTCTTTTATTTTGTCGGCCAATTCGTCTTTGCTTGAAGCAGAAACCCATTCTGATTTTGGTTTCAACTTGACAATAATATCACTTTCTTCCAT
This sequence comes from uncultured Flavobacterium sp., assembly GCA_964292845.1. Classification (GTDB taxonomy): domain Bacteria; phylum Bacteroidota; class Bacteroidia; order Flavobacteriales; family Flavobacteriaceae; genus Flavobacterium. Next base: position 31,880 of record CAXYWC010000006.1, read on the forward strand.
ACTCATAGGATCAGTTGGGACTTCGGCAGCTCCAATACGGCTAACCACTTGTTCTACTTCAGGAAAATTTTTAAGAATTATTTGCTCTATTTTTGTAGTTGTAGCAATGGTTTTAGATAATGAAGTTCCTGTTTTTAAAACGGGCTGAATGACAAAATCGCCTTCATCGAGTGTAGGAATAAATTCGCCTCCCATTGTAGCAAACAACCCTATGGCCAAAAATAGCAAGCCTACTGCTCCGTACATTACTTTTTTGGTATTAGCTAAAGCCCAAGTAATTACAGGCAAGTAAAAAGAATTTAGCTTCTGAATTAATCTATTGGATAATGATTTTGGATTTTCTTCGGTAGGCTTTAAAAATAAGGAAGAAACCACAGGAACATAGGTAAAACAAAAAATCATGGCACCTACTAGGGCAAAACTAAAAGTCATGGCCATAGGTTTAAACATTTTGCCTTCAATACCAGATAAGGAAAGAATTGGAATAAAAACTATTAGAATAATTAACTGACCAAAAATGGCCGAATTCATCATTTTAGAAGCACTTTTATAGGTTATTTGATCAATTTCTATCTGACGATCTTCTTTAGATAAGTGACCTAAATGTTTCGATTTATGGGCAATTTGGAAAGCTATAAATTCAACAATAATAACTGCGCCGTCTATAATAATTCCAAAGTCGATAGCACCTAAACTCATTAAGTTAGCATCAATTTTAAAAATATTCATAAAGGAAATCGCAAATAGTAAGCATAAAGGAATAACCGAAGCTACCACCAAACCTGAACGCCAATTTCCGAGCAATAAAACCACCACAAAAATTACGATTAAACAACCTAAAATTAAGTTTTCAGCCACCGTAAAAGTAGTTTTACCCACTAATTCGCTACGTTCTAAAAAACCGTTAATATAAACTCCTTGAGGTAGTATCTTCTGAATTTCAGCGACTCTATTTTTTACATCAGTTATGACTTGTTTAGAGTTTCCTCCTTTTAGCATCATGACTTGACCTAGCACTTTTTCACCCTCACCATTTCCCGTAATAGCACCAAAACGGTTGGCATTTCCGTAACGTACTTGCGCTACATTTTTGATATAAATAGGTAAACCATTTGTATTTTTTACCACTATATTTTCAATATCTTGAATAGATTTTACTTTTCCTTCGGCACGAATAAAATAACTTTGATTTACTTTTTCAATATAAGCACCACCAGCGATACTATTATTTTTTTCTAAAGCATTAAAAACATAGGAAGTTGTAATATTCATCGCTTTTAAACTGGAAGGAACTATTGCAATCTCGTATTGTTTCAAATATCCTCCCCAAGTATTTATCTCTACAACTCCTTTTATACCCGATAATTGACGTTTTACAACCCAATCTTGTAGTGTGCGCAAATCGGTTACGGAATATTGCGATTTGAATTCTGGCTTAACTTCTAATGTATATTGGTAAATTTCGCCTAAACCAGTCGTAATAGGTCCCATTTCTGGTGTTCCAAAACCTTGTGGGATTTTTTCGGAAGCTGATTTTATTTTTTCGGCAATTAATTGTCTTGGCAAATACGTGCCTAAGTCATCTTCGAAAACAATCGTTACTACGGAAAGTCCAAATTTTGAAATAGATCTAATTTCTTTAACACCTGGCAAATTTGCCATCTCAATTTCGACAGGATACGTGATAAACTGTTCAATATCTTGAGTAGAAAGATTACGTGAGGTAGTTATAACCTGAACTTGGTTATTAGTCACATCAGGAACAGCTCCTATAGAAATTTGAGTTAATGAAAAAAGTCCAAAACCTAATACCAGCAAGGTAAAAAGCAGTACAATGAGTTTATTCTTTAAACTGAGGGCGATTATTTTCTCAAGCATTTTTTTTACTTTTATATGATACAAAAATAAAACATAAGTGCCATATAAACCTTAAGAACCACTTAAGAAACGCTTATGAGAAACTTAAAATTAAGGTGGTTCCTATGTTTTCTTTGCTTGAAATTTGAACATCTATATTAAGTAAAGCACTTAATCTTTTTACAATAGATAACCCAAGTCCAGTTCCTTTAATTTCTATGTGTTCGATGGCTTTTGATCGGTAAAATTGGTTGAATATTTTTTCTAAATCTTCTTTTGCGATTCCAATTCCAAAATCGGTAATTTGGCATTTTATTTTACCTTCATTTTCAAAAATACTAATGTTTATATTCGAATTATTATTTGAATATTTTAGTGCATTTGAGACTATATTGTTAATAATGATTGATAATAAATAATTATCGGTTGTTACAAAATAGTCTTTATCAAATTTAGACGAAATCTTAATATTTTTAGCTTGAATGATACTGGAATATTGCGCAATGGTATCTGAAATTGTGGTGTTTAAATGTATTTTTTCAATTTTGATGCTTTGTTTTTGGTTTTCAAAACGAGCTAATAATAGTAATTGATCTACTAAATGATTCAAACGATTGACTTCCGATACACAAAAATTTATTTTTTCGTGGTATTCTTCTTGATTTCTTGGTTTTCTAATTAATACTTCAAGCGTTCCTTTGATAATGGTGAGTGGCGTTCGCAGTTCATGAGAAGCATCTGATGTGAATTGTTTTTCTCTATCTATTGTACTTTCAATTCGGTCTAATAAATTATTTATTGTTTCGGAAAGTATAAAAAGTTCGTCTCGATTTTGAGGCAACGGAATGCGAGATTTTAGGTTATCTTTTGTAATTATGTTAGATGTTTCTATTATTGCGCTAATTGGTTTTATACTTCTACCAGCAATTAATCGCGCAATAACAAAGAGTATTAGTAAGATTAACGGATATGCAATTATTAAAATTTCTGATAAATTATTGAGTACCATTGTAGCGTCCTCTAAAGACATAGCAACTAATAAATACCCTTTTTTAATTGAATTTTCAAATAGTGGAACTTGAATTTGTCGGATTGATTTGTTGACTAACTTTGTGTCAAACAATTCATTATCCTGAACTTTTGAATTAAAAAGTAAGGTTTGAATTTTTAGATTTGGCGATTTTTCGGCTATTACGCCATTCGCATCATAAAACTGAACAAAAACTGGATTCACCGCAACAGTATTGTGCTCGCGCTCCCGCCATTCGTCATCATGTATTAACCCAATATGATTGCTTTTGATTTCAATTTCGGTTAAATGTTTTTCGACTTCAGTGTTAATATCATTGTTAATATGACTGTAAACACTAATTTTTACTATAGAATAGATACCAAAAAACACTACAAAAATTAATAATCCTGTAGTTATAATATAATTGGAAGCAATTCTGTTTTTGAAAGAAAGTGGAAACATACTTTATTTAATCATTAGCAATATAACCAACCCCACGTATGGTTTTGATATAATCTTCTTCTATTTTTAGGTTTAGTTTTTTTCTGATAGCATTCATAAAAACATCGATTACACCAGTATCATAATCGAAATGAATATCCCAAACATCTTCTATAATTTGAGTTCTGGAACAAACTTTTCCTTTATTTCTAACTAAATAGCATAATAATTCGAATTCACGTTGGGTTAGTGTAACTTCTAAACCACTACTAACGACCCGGTGTTGTAAAACATGAATTTCGATAGTCCCGAGTTTTAAAATTTCTTCTTTCTTAAGATTTCTAAAATGTATCTTGATGCGCTCTACTAATTCGTCGAAACTAAATGGCTTTTTAATATAATCATTGGCACCAGCCTTTAAACCTTCAATGGTTTCTTGTACAGTATCTTTTGCTGTTAGAAAAATAATTGGCGTTATTGTATTTTTTATCCTAATTGCTTTGCAAAGCTCTAATCCAGTCATTTTAGGCAACATCCAATCTAATAAAATTAAATCAAATTTTTCCTTTTCGACTAATTCGTATCCTTGCAACCCATCGGTGGCTGTTGTAATTGTAAAGCCTTCTTCTTCTAAACCTTGTTTAAGAAATTGAATGATTCCAGCCTCATCTTCTACAATTAGAATTCTCATTTTTTATTGCATTACAAATTTAAAACCGATTGTTCCAATATTAGCATTTAATCCATCACTTCTACTGTAATGATTATATCTAAAATCAATGTTTTTCAGACCAAATTTCCAAATTTTTGAAGTTGTAAAAATATCAGTATAATTTACTCCAAAACCATATTGATTTGCATTAAATGTTGCTAAATCAAAATCGGAAGTATAAAATTCTTCGGTTGAAAAATGTTTTTCAAAAGGAGCAAAATATTTAGACTGCGTTTGTGTGTAATAACGGTACATTGGAAATACGGTAAACTTATCCGATAATTTTACAGGCAATTCGACAGAGGCTGTGTGTGCCGTAATATCCCAATTGTCTGTATAATATCTATAATACGTTTTTAGAATAAATTGTTCACTAATGTAGTAATTCCATCGTAAACCAATAGGCAGTTTGAAACGTGAATTAGGCAACCTTTCCACATCATCTGCTAATCTATAAACACCTTTGTTATTAGGGTTTTCATAATTTGAAATATATTGTGCATCACCAATATAATAATTTTGTTTGTCTGCAAAATAAATTCTATGATACGGCGTAGAAAGCATTCCTTCTTGTTGTAAAACATCAAAAAATACTGAAAACTGCGTTTTTTTAGTTAGTACTTGAGAAAAACTCACCGATGCGGAATAGGAATTTCTACTTGTGGAATTCCAATTTTTAAATTTATTGGGTAAATAAGCCGTTGTAGGGTTTCCGTTTTGGTCTAAAATTGTGACACCCGCAAAAAATCCGTTGCTTTGAAAATTAGTTCCATATATGCCGTACTCGTGTAATTCTGTTGGATAAATAGGTCTCCACTGGTCTAAATAGGCATTTAATTTAAGGGAAATTTCCGAATTTTTATCATTAAAAAGTTTGGTAACTCCACCTCCAAGACCAATTGAAGTATAATCATATTCGTTTGAAAAAGCAACGTCAGCATTCCAAATAAAATTTCTACTATCACTACTATGACTATAATTTACAACAGCAGAAATTAAAGCATCTTGTGCAGATGCTCCAGATGATGCCTGCCATGGTGTACCTGTTGGACCAGCAGTAACTAATGCTACTTTATCATCGTCTCCACCTCCGCCTCCGGACGCACCAGTAGCATTGAATGGATTTATATTGCTTGAGGAAGCTGATGTGTAAGCCGAAATTCCTACGTCTATAGTAAGAACATCATCATCGCTTAATGGCATGGCAACGGTTATGTTTGAAGCAATATCAGATAGTTTTTCCGATCCAATTCCGCCACCAACAGACGAATGATTTCCATCTTGTTTGTAATAACTGCCTAAAAAATCAACTTCTGTGGCTTCTAAAACTCGTTTTTTGAATACAATAGTGGTGTCTTTTTCTTGTGCAAAAGAAAAAAGACCTGCAAATAGTGTCAATAAGATTATATTTTTTTTCATCACCTCATTTTAATTACAACCACAACCACCACCCGATTTTCCGCCATTGGCTCCAGCCGCTGCTTCTCGATACACTTGAAAAGTAGTTTCATATCTTTCGGCAGTTCTTGCAGCAAGCTTCATGTCAGGATCATTTATTTTCTCCTTTTCGTATTCCTTTACAGCATTACACGATTGCAAAGCAGCACAAAACAATACGATTAATAGACTTTTTTTCATTTCTAATTTTGTGTTTTATGATCAATATTAATTCCTTTGGATGTGTGTATTTTTCCCTTATCGTCAACAATAACACACTCAATTCCTTTGATTTGATTTACTAAATCGAGTCCTACCTCTACTCCAAGAACAAACACGCCCGTGGCTAAAGCATCTGCAATTTCAGTTTGTTTTGCAAAAATGGAAACACTAACAATTCCGGTTGCAGGATAACCTGTTCTAGGATCTATTATGTGTGAATATCGTATTCCATTAAAGGTAACATATTTTTCATAATTTCCTGAAGTTTCTACAGCACTATCTTCAAGAGGAAAAGTAGCAAAAACCTTATTTTTATTCATTGGATTTACAATAGCCACTGTCCAAGGTTTACCATTAGGTTGTTTTCCCCACGTATTGATATCGCCCGAAACGTTAACAATTCCTGAGGTACATCCTTTAGATTGCAATAACTCTTTGATTTTATCGGCAATATAGCCCTGACCAATTCCGCCAAGTCCTAGCTTCATAGCAAAATCTTTCAAAAAAATGGTCGATTTTTGTTTGTCTAATACTATTTTTTGATAGCCAATTCTTTCTACTGATTTTTTTATTGCTTCTGGAGTAGGCATTTCCTTCATGGAACCATCAAATTTCCATATCTTATCCATGGAAGCATACGAAATATCAAATGCACCGTGCGTTATTTTTGAAATTTTTAAAGCTCTTTCAACTAAATTGAAGACTTCATCATCAACTTTTATAGGTTTAATTCCCGAATTTTGATTTACTTGTGATATCTGAGTAGTAGGGATCCAATCTGAGATAAGATTTTCTATTCGTTTTACTTCTCCTACTGCTAAATTTACATATTCATTTCCTTGTATCGTATCCTTTGCAATAACTGTAATTTCGAATGGACTACCTATTAAAGCTAATTTCTTCTTATAGACTATTTGCCCGTAAGAAGATATTGAAATAATTAATAATAGAAAAGCTATTTTTTTCATTATTTTTCAAATGCTTTAATCGTTTTAATATACTCTTCTGCAGGAATATTTTTAAAACCTAACATTCCTAATACTTTTCCCGTTTTATCTAAAAGTACAACTAGCGGAAAATTCCCTCCCTTATTGTATTTTTCGGCTAGTTTTTTATTATTTGTGGCTAATTCCTCTGATAATTGATGTGCTTTTTTCTTTGGGAAGTCTGCTTTATACAATACCCAATTGATTTCATTTTTAAACGCTTCCGATTGCCAAACATTTTTGTCTAATTTTATACAAGGCGCACACCAATCTGAACCAGAAAAGACTAATAGTATGTTTTTATTATCCGCTGACGCTTGATTTTTTGCTTCTTCAAAACTGGCCTTCCAATCTTGTGAGTAAGAATATGTTGCGAATAAAAGCACCATAAAGAACATTATTTTTTTCATCAGTATTCTATAATTTAGTAACTAAAGCAAGTAGTTCGGAATTTACCCTACTTCATACTGTAAAATTAGGATTATAATTGTCATTATTTATTCCTTCAAGAAATAATTAAGTAAAAATTAAGCAATTATTAAATTCAAACTTCATTATTTTTGTAAAAAACAAGCATTGTATGTCTTTCCTAAAAAAACTTGCTCCTTTCTACATTTTAGCTATTTTCTATTTTTTGGCAAGCTTTATTGCAAGAATAGTATTGGTATTTCATCCCATAACACAAACTGCATTTAGCTTCCTGGAAATAGTTAGTATTTTCGGATTGGGTTTTTTGTCAGATTTTTTTGTGTTTGTCATTGCTAGCTTTTTTTTATGGCTCTATTTGATTTTTTTATCAGATTCCAAATACTCAAAACCATACGGTTACCTTTTTTTAGGCTTGCTAATTGCATTGTTACTCTATGTTTCTTTTGGAAATACCATTTTGAATGAATATGGCGGTGTTTTGCCCGAAATTGGAATTACCTTTATTTCTATAAAAACAATACTATTTGGACTATTCCTCTTTTTGCCAAAATACCGACCTCAAATTCGATTTTGGCTGTTTTCCTTCGTTATTTTTATCTATGTCGTTTGTATCCTTCAAAATGCGATTAGCGAATATCTGTTTTGGAACGAATTTGGCGTACGATACAACTTTATAGCGGTCGATTATTTAGTTTATACCAATGAGGTTATTGGTAATATCATGCAGTCATATCCTGTTATTCCTATATTTTCGGGACTTTTTCTAATTGCTGGCATAATTACGTATCTGATTGTACGAAAATCGAAACACTACTTAGAAAAATTACCTTCTTTTTCCGAAAAACTAAAAATTTCAGGAGCGTATTTTAGTCTCTTTTTGCTATCCTTGCTAGCCGTTCCTTTTTTAGCTGAAAAAGAAAATTCACAAAATATTTTTACTAATGAATTGCAATCTAACGGATTGTATAAATTCTACTTGGCCTTTACAAATAGCGAATTAGATTATTTCAAATTCTACAAAGCCCTTCCTAACCCAAATGCTTTTGCGCTTTTAGAAAATCAAATTGCTGGTATTTCAAATGAATCAACGCTGCGAAATATAAAAGCAGAAGGAGTCGAAGAGCATAAAAACGTAGTCCTAATTACGATAGAAAGTTTTAGTGCTGATTTTTTAAAAACCTATGGAAACGAATATCCAATAACCCCTTTTTTAGATTCGTTAGCAGCTAAAAGTTTGCTTTTTACTAACTTATATGCTGTAGGAAACCGTACCGTTCGTGGGCTAGAAGCTGTTACGCTATGCCTCCCACCTACCGCTGGAGAAAGTGTGGTGAAAAGAAAAGACAATAAAAATAAATTTTCGACAGGAAGTGTTTTTGCCAAAAAAGGCTATACCGTAAAATACATTTATGGAGGAGATGCCTATTTTGATAATATGGAAGACTTTTTTGCAGGCAATGGCTACGGAATTGTGGATAAAAAAACATTCCAACCTGAAGAAATAACATTTTCTAATGTTTGGGGAGTTTGCGACGAGGATTTGTACAAAAAAGCAATCAAAACCATGGGAGAAGAAGCGAAATTAAAAAAGCCTTTCTTCAATCATATCATGACTGTAAGCAACCACAGACCGTTTACGTATCCAGAAGGAAAAATACTGGTTTCTCCAAGTACCAAATCCCGCGTTGGAGGTGTGATGTACACTGATTACGCCTTGAAACAATTTTTTGCCATGGCCGAAAAACAAGCTTGGTTTAAAAATACCATTTTTGTTATTTTAGCCGATCATTGTGCCTCGAGCTCAGGAAAAACAGAACTTCCGTTAGACAAATACCGAATTCCAGCCCTGATTTATGCTCCCGAAGTAATACAACCTAAACACTACACCAATTTGATGTCGCAAATAGATGTAATGCCTACCGTATTTGGATTGTTAAATTTTAATTACCAAAGTAAATTTTTTGGTCAAGATGTTCTCAAACCCAACTACAAACCTAGAGCTCTCATTGCTACCTATCAAAATTTGGGATTAATAAAAGACGATATTTTAACCATTATTTCTCCTAAACAACAGGTAAAACAATTGGGATTATCAATTATTCCGAATCCAAAATTAGGTGATGCGTTTCAAATTATGTATGACGAAAAATTATTAAATCGAGAACGAACCGATTTAGTTAACCAAACTATATCCTACTATCAAACCGCATCTGATATGTTGAAGAAGAAGAAATACCAGAAATAACATGTTTCGCCACAAAGGAAAAAACAGAACTTTCTTACACAATTTACGATTAGCAACATTATTATCGTTTGTAGCTGGATTGGTAAACATTACTGGTCTATTAACATTAAAAACATTAACCACAAATGTTACTGGACATTTTGCCTTTTTTGCTGAAGAAATAATGAAACGAAATTATGCTACGGCATTAACCTTTTTAATTTTTACCCTTTTTTTCTTAATGGGCTCCTTTATTTCTAATTTTTTGACTGAATTGGTACAGCAAGAAAAACCTGATTTATCGCATGTTGTACCCATGGCATTAGAAATTATAGTTCTTTTTTCGGTTGGTTTTTGGGGAACCCAATCTGAATTATCACTTCTAGAAGGCAAAGTAATTGCTTTTGCCTTATTATTTGCTATGGGAATTCAGAATTCATTAGTTACAAAAGTTTCCAAATCAATCGTTAGAACAACCCATTTAACTGGTCTTTTTACTGACTTAGGAATCGAATTATCGCAGTTGTTTTTCTATAAAAAACCAGAAGAAACAAAACAACTAAAAACAAATATTTATTTGAAAATAGCAATAATTACCTTTTTCTTTCTTGGCTGTTTTATAGGGGGATACATTTATTTGCAACTGGAATTAAAAACACTATTTGTAGCCGTTTTCTTTCTATTAATTGCACTTTTTTATGATGCCATTAGATTGCAATTTCATAGAATAAAAAGAAAAACTTTGTCTGATTTATAAAGAATTTACAACATTCCGTTATATTTTCGCACAAACCATTCTGTTGTTAGCGTAATTGCCACCAGAATTAACAGCCAAATCCAATCAATAAGTGGCGATTTCTTGATTATTTCTTTCTGAACCGCTGGAAAACTCTCTTTTTTTAGCAATTCGGCAATTAATTGATCGACTTGTGCAGGATAAAATAGTCTACCATTGGTATTGGTTGCCAATTGCGTTAATCGGGAAACATCGGGATTTACAAATTGTTTTTCGATTTCAAAATCTAGAACTTCAAACGCACTTGAATAAGAAGTTTTAGAATTATTTTCTTTTACCGTAAAACTGTAATTTCCAGGTTCTAAACCTTCTAAATTCACTTTATATTCTCCATTTCCTTTTAAGAAATCATATATTTTAGAAACATTAGTTTTCTTATTTTTTAATTGAATGGTCAGTTGTGCATTTTCTTCAAACTCATAATTTTTATTAAAATATTGTCCTGAAATCTCTATAGTTGAACCCGAATTATAAAAACTTTCGTGACTTACAATTAATGATTTTTTTGAGGCATTAGAGGCTAAAAACTGAATGATTTTATCCATAAAAACATCAAATTGTTCAAATGATTTTGTTTTAACATGACTTTCTAACCGCCATTTCCAAATATTTTCGCCAAAAAGATATGCATTTCGCTTTACCCCATTTTCGGCAAAAGCCAATAAAGGATTCTCCGTTTTAATATTTCGAATTTGCGATTGCAACAAAGTGTTTACATTTTCTTTTATAGCAATATTGCCAAACCTGTTTTCTAAAGGAGGAAACTCTTCAAAACCAATATTATCTAAGGCAAACGAATTGAATTGCGAATTAAATTCGGCTGTAAAATCTTCTTTCTGACCAGACATTTTAAACTCCAATTGCTCTTGATATTGATTCAAAATACCATAATCGGTAGTTAAGCCCGTGATAACAAAAGTGTTTAGTTGCCGCGTTTTATTTTGTTCAAAAACAGATTTGAATTCGGCGTTGGGCTGGTATAGTATTAAAATAGTATACTCTTGCAATGATTTAATTTGTTGTGGCTTAAGAAGTGTTACTTTTCGCTGCACGTTAGACTCGATTGCTCGTTTTATAGCACCTAAATCGGGATGATTTATTGATGAAATTAACGCAATTTCCGAACGCTGATCGATAACTTCGACTGCAAAATTGGTAATATTATTGTATTTGTTTTTTTCTGCTTCTGAAGTCGAAATAGTGGCTTTATAAGTATGAACGCCTACTTTATCTGCAGGCAATAAAACCGAAATTTCTTGCGCTTTTTTAGTAGCAGAAAACGAAACGGTTTGTTTGTGAATCGTATTATTTCCTTCTTGAATGCTAAAAGTGGTATTGATGCTTTTATTTCCGTTGTATTGTAAAAAAACTTCCACTGGAAATTTATTTTTTAAGAAAGCATATTTATTAACATTTAACTGATTGATTTTTACGTCTAAAAAGCTCGTTGTATCGCCTAAAACTACTGGATATACTTGATTGTGTTGCGGAAATGAATATACATAATCGGTGCCAATGGTTTGGTTTCCGTCTGAAAGCAATACGATTGGAAAATTTTGATTGCGATATAATTGCTTTAAATTTTGATCAACTTTATGAATATTAGTTTGTTTTCCTTTAAAATCTAGAGGTTTATTGGTATAAAAATCATCATCGAAACTAAACAGCTGAACATCGTATTTGTCTTTTAATTGACTATTTTCAATTAATTTTTGAGATAATTCTTTCGCATTATTTTCTTGTTTCAATTCTGAAATTGATTGCGAATTATCGACAACTATAGGTAAAGGCGTTTTGTTTGTTTCGTAAGTTTTTCGAGATAAAATTGGATTTACGAGTAGTAAAAGAATCGAAAAAATAGAGATAAAACGCAACAAAGCCAAGAAGATATTGACTTTGTTGTAGTTTTTGTTTTTATAAAAATAGTGGTAAAACGACAATCCTCCAGCAATTACTAAAGAAAGCAGTATGAGTAGGATTGTGTTTGTATTCATGTATTTTAATTTGAATGTTGAATTATAATTTATTTTAAACCCAACTATGAATTCAAAATTTATAATTTAAAATTCACAATTATTTTTTACGTTAACATGCCGCCATCAACATTCAAAACTTGTCCTGTTACATAAGCACTCATGTCTGAAGCTAAGAAAACACACGCATTGGCCACATCTTCTGGAGTTCCTCCACGACGCAACGGAATACTTTCTCTCCAACCTTGCACGACATCTTCGGCTAGTTTGGCAGTCATTTCGGTTTCTATAAATCCTGGGGCAATTGCATTGCAACGAATGTTACGAGAACCCAACTCTAATGCTACCGATTTTGTAAATCCAATAACACCTGCTTTTGAAGCGGCATAATTGGTTTGTCCCGCATTTCCTTTTACACCAACCACACTACTCATATTAATAATAGAACCTGAACGCTGTTTCAAAAATGTTTTTTGAATGGCTTTTGTCATATTAAAAACTGATTTCAAATTGACATCAATTACTTTGTCAAAATCTTCTTCAGACATACGCATAAGCAAATTATCTTTGGTAATTCCAGCGTTATTTATCAAAATATCTACTGCACCAAATTCGGCTAAAACGGCATCTACAAAGGTTTGCGCTTCATTAAAATCGGCTGCATTGGATTGGTATCCTTTGGCTTTTATACCTAATGTATTTAATTCTGTTTCTAAAGCCATGGCAGATTCCGCAGATGAACTGTAGGTAAACGCCACATTTGCACCATGTTGCGCAAAAATCTTAGCAATACCACTTCCTATTCCACGACTTGCCCCTGTTATTATGGCTACTTTTCCTTCTAATAATTTCATTTTATAGTTGGTTTAATCTTTACTTTTAAATGTCAAATATATGATAAATCCCTTTTTAAAAAAAATCATTTTAAATTAAACTTTTAAGAAGATAATTAGTCTAAAAAATACTTACTTTTCGCAAATGATAGATAATCAAACCGCTTTCAAAATTGTATACGACCGTTACAAAGTAATGGTTTATAATGTAGCGCTTCATTATTTGCAAAATACGGAAGATGCCGAGGAAATTACACAAGATGTTTTTGTGCAATTGTATCATTCGTTAGATAAATTTAAAAACAATTCGAGTGCAAAAACTTGGATTTATAGAATTACCATCAATAAATCCTTGGATTTTATCAAACACAAAAACAGCAAAAAACGTTTCTTCATTTTTGGTCAAAAATCAAACAATGAATTTGAAATTCAGAATAGTTCCCACTTTGAGCATCCTGGTATTTTATTAGAACAGAAAGAAAATTCTAAAATTTTATTTAGTGTTATTAATGAATTATCCGAAAATCAGAAGACCGCTTTCATCCTTTCAAAATTAGACGGTATGAGCAATCCTGAGATTTCTGAGATTATGCAACTCAGCATTTCATCAGTTGAAAGCCTGATTTTCAGAGCCAAAGCAACATTGAAAGAAAAATTATCAAAAAAATTTGAATACTACCGCAAGAATAAATAACAAACTTCGTCTAACATATTATGGAAACTGAAAACTGGATATCTGCTATTTTAAACAGTACCGAAGGAATAACAAAAGTGACTCCTGATGATGGTCTGTTTTTTAAAATTCAAGCCAAAATAAATAATAAAAAACATATTTCAAGTGAATGGATTTGCATTGCGGCTGCGTCGTTTGCTATTTTAATAACCATAAATATTGCAGTTATTTATAATAAATCTAGTCAAGAAGTATCGAGTACAACGCTGCTGGCAGCATCCATTTCAAAAACAAATCAATTGTATTAATCATGGACAAAATTAAACTTTTAACAGGATCGGTTGTTGGATTATTAATGCTAAATCTTGCAACAATTAGTTTCCTTTTTTTTAACAATCCGAATAGAAATCGACCTGAACCTCAAAAAATTATAATTGAAAAACTGCATTTCGACCAACAACAACAAGAGCAATACAAGCAACTGATACATTGGCATCGCACTCAAATTGACGGTTTAGAAAACAAAATCAAAGACACTAAAAACAAATTATACCAACAATTACAAAAACCAGAAACAAATTTAAAAACTAACGATAGCTTAATTACAGCACTTTCGGAATATCAAAAAGAAATTGAAAATACCCATTTTAAGCATTTTCTGTCCATTAAAAAACTATGCAAAAAGGAACAACTAGCTGATTTTGACAATTTAACAGAAGAATTATCAAAACTATTTTCAAAACCGCCGCCGCCGCCAAAACTGAATTGATAATTGTTAAAAAATCATAAAAAAGTTAATAATTTAACAAAAATGATAGTAATTATAAAAAAATAAATTTAGAATTGCATCAAATTTCAAACATATTATAACTCCAATTTAACCAAACCTAAAACTATGAAAGTAAACAAAAATTTAGCCATCAGCGAAAACGGATTTGTTTTCAACCCAACCACCGGAGACAGCTTCTCTGTAAATGAGTTAGGAGCCGTAATTATCAACGAAATTAAAGCTGGAAAATCTAAAAGTGAAATTATTGAAAGTGTATCAACGACATACAATGCAGAAAAATCAACTATCGAAAAAGATTTCAACGAGTTTTTAAATGTTTTAAGCAACCATCAATTAGTTGAAATCCATGACTAGAAAAAAAATAACCGTAGCGGTAACTGGACTCAACAATATAGACAGTCCTGGACCAGGAATTCCTGTAGCAAGAGCCTTGAAAGAAAGCGAAATATACGATGTTCGAATCATTGGTCTTTCGTACGAAACACTAGAACCCGGAATTTACATGAAAGAATTTGTAGATAAAGCCTATCAAATTCCGCTGCCATCGGCTGGAACTGGTGTACTAAAGGAACGTTTAGAATACATTCATTCCATCGAAAAAATTGATGTCATTATTCCAAATTTTGATGCCGAATTGCACAATTTTATTAAAATTCAGGACGAATTAAAATCTGTTTTCAACATTGCCACCGCTCTGCCAACTGCGGAACAATTTGAAGAACGACACAAATCGGTTTTGAGTGAATTTGGCGAAAAATACGGTGTTGATGTCCCTAAAAACAAAATGATTTTTAGTGCTTCCGAAATTCACAGTTTAACGAGTGACTTTTCCTACCCGCTAGTTGTAAAAGGAAAATATTATGACGCTTCGATTGCGGCTTCGCCAGAACAAGCCATGAATTATTTTCATAAAATTAGCGCTAAATGGGGTTTGCCTATCATTATTCAGCAATTTGTGTCGGGAAATGAAGTAAACATTACCGCTATTGGCGACGGAAAAGGCAATTGTATTGGAGCTGTTCCAATGCGAAAATTGTACATTACCGATAAAGGAAAAGCGTGGGCAGGTGTATCGTTAGAAGACGAAAAACTAATTGACATTGCTCATAATGTTATTGCAAAATCAAAATGGAAAGGCGGTTGCGAATTGGAATTTATCAAAAGTAAAGAAGGCGTTTATTACCTATTGGAAATGAATCCTCGTTTTCCAGCTTGGGTCTATTTAGCAAAAGGTTGCGGACAAAATCATCCCGAATCATTAGTAAAAATAGCTATGGGAGAAAAAGCGGAAAGCCAAAAAGAATACGAATCAGGCAAAATGTTTATTCGCTATTCGCAAGATTTGATTGTTCCGATGAAAGATTTTGAAAAAATAAGCACACTAGGAGAGTTTTAGTTTATGCATTTCAGGTTTAAAATTCATTAGAAAAAACCTGAAACTTTAAACCTGAAACTTTAAACTTTAAACACAAAAACTAAAAAAAAATGTCAAAGAAAACATACGAACGCCCGTTTATACAACAACTGAATACTGGTTCTATGAACAAATTTGGAACCAGAACCGATTTTGCTCCTGTAGATCACATCGACAATGTATCGGTCAAAGAATTAATAAAAGAATACGGTTCGCCCCTATTTGTAATTAGCGAAAGAACCATTCGAAAAACCTATAAAAATGCGGTAAGAGCTTTCAAAACGCGCTATCCAAAAGTGCAATTTGCGTGGAGTTACAAGACTAATTATATCAATGCAGTATGCAATGTTTTCCATCAAGAAGGTTCTTGGGCAGAGGTGGTTTCCATCTTTGAATATCAAAAAGCGCTTAGAAACGGAGTACCTGGCGACAAAATTATCTTCAATGGCCCAGAAAAATCAAAAGAAGATTTGGCTTTGGCAGTCGAAAACAATTCCTTAATTCACATCGATCATTTTGACGAATTGTATATGCTATCCGAACTATTAGAAGGCGGTTCTAAAAAGGCTAGAGTAGCTATTCGTGTCAATATGGATACGGGAATTTATCCTATGTGGGATCGTTTTGGATTTAATTATGAAAGTGGTCAAGCTTGGAACGCCATCAACAAAATTATGTCGCATGACGAGATGATTTTAGAAGGTTTGCATTGTCATATTGGTACTTATATGCTTTCTGCAAATGCGTATGCGGTTGCCGCTTGGAAACTTTGCGATTTAGCCAATCATGCCAAAATAAAATGGGGTCATGTGGTTAAATATATCGATTTAGGTGGAGGTTTTGCTTCGGCAAATACGCTAAAAGGCTCTTATTTACAAGGCGCCGACATCATTCCATCGTTTGATGATTATGCAGAAGCGATTACATCTACAGTTTTGAACTTTGGTTTCAAAAAAGAAGATTTACCATTGATTATTTTAGAGTCAGGTCGTGCCATGATTGATGATGCGGGCTATTTATTAGGTTCTGTCATTGCAAACAAAACATTAAATGACGGTAGAAGAGCCACTATTTTCGATTTTGGAGTGAATATTTTATTTACTGCTTTTTGGTACAATCATAAAATTTCGCCAGCACAATATTTTTCACATCACACCGAAGAAACCGTTTGTTACGGTCCTCTTTGCATGAATATTGATGTGGTAAATGACAACATTTCGTTGCCTTTATTGAATAGAGGGGATAATGTGGTGGTACACAGAGTGGGGGCTTACAATATGACCCAATGGATGCAATTTATACAAATGCGACCAAAAGTAGTTTTGATTGACATGATAGGTGATGTTCATATTATCCGTGAAAACGAAAGTGTTGATACTATTGAAGCCCCTGAACGAAAACCAGAACATTTATCTAAATTTGAACTTTAAAATTAAATACGCTTTGTCAAGGTTTAAACGCTTTGACAAAGCTATTTATACACTATCGGAATGAAATTAAAATCCATTTTAACTAACTTTTGGGTCGAAAGCACCTTAAATAGTTACAGTATTATCTTGTTTTCCAATAATAAAATATTGGCAATACTGTTGCTATTGGTAACTTTTATGACACCAAAAATTGGTCTAATTGGCTTGCTTTTTTTGCTCTGTTTTCACCTGCTGCTTGTTATTCTTGGTTTTAGTAAAGTAGAAATAAAATCGGGTGTCTTGGGATTTAATGCGTTATTAGTAGGGCTTTCTATTGCGTATAGTTACGAGATAAACCCTTATTTTATTGGCTTATTTTGCATTTCTATTTTGCTTTCTTTAGTGATTATTATTTGGTGCAAAAACTATTTTAAGCGCTACCATTTACCATCGCTAACCATTCCATTTTTTATAATTGTGAATGTTATTTCGTTATCTACCAAGAGTTTTGACGTGTTTACCATCAATATGGATTATGTTTTTGAGGCCAATACGCTGATTGGATTAAAGCAAAATAGTTGGTACCAGCTGGTTCATTCGCTCGACGGTATTTCGTTGCCAAATCATTTTAGGGTTTTTCTAATTACTTTGTCCACCATATTTTTTCAGAAAAGTATCTTAGCGGGATTCATTATCCTTTTTGGACTATTTATCTTTTCTAGAATTGCCGTTGTTTATGCGTTAATTGGCTTTTATGCTGCTTTGTTTTTTTATCATATTATGGGTGGCGATATTGCCTATTTGACCTATTTTTATTCTGGTGCCAATTTTATATTTTTAGCCATTGCGTTAGGTTGCTTCTTTTATATTCCAAATAACTATTCGATTCTTTTGGTGTTTTTACTAAGTCCGATTTTAATGTTTCTAATGATTACATTAAATAAGGTTTTATTTATTTTTCAAATGAATTCGATGTCACTATCTTTTTCAATTCTAACTTCGGTAACACTGTATATTCTATCAACTCGGCATTCGTATAAACTTATTATACCGGCAAATATTGAATACAGTTCGCCCGAAAAAGCACTATACGAATACTTACATCTTCTAAAACGCAAAGTAGCCAATCCGTATTATTCGATGGCATTGCCTTTTTGGGGCGAATGGTTTGTAAGTCAAGGTTACGATGGAAAAATTACGCACCTTGGTGATTGGGGCAAAGCATTGGATTTTGTTATTATAGACGAAGACAAAAATAGTTTTAGCCATTTTGGCGAAAAAATAACTAATTTTTATTGCTACGACAAACCCATTTTGGCTCCAGCCGATGGCTACATTTACGATGCGATCAATTATGTGGAAGATAACGAAATTAATGAGGTAAATACGCAAGAAAATTGGGGTAATTCGCTACTAATAAACCATACAAACGGATTGTATTCGCAAATAAGTCACATCAAAAAAGATAGTTTTCTAGTGAATATTGGCGATTATGTAAAAAAAGGAACTGTTCTGGCAACTTGCGGAAATTCAGGACGTTCGCCAGAGCCACACATCCATTTTCAAGTGCAACATACTCCAGTTTTTGGAGCGAAAACGGTAGCTTTACCTCTCTCCTATTTTATAGAAAACAAAGAAGGAAAACTGGAATTTAAAATCAATGAAATTCCAAACGAAGACACCTTCATCAGTAATGTAGAAGAATTGCCGTTGCTACACGATTCATTTAATTTTAAACCCAATAACCGTTTAAAAATTACCAACGAAAAAACAAATGTTACCGAAATTTTTGATATTCTAACCAACCAATGGAACCAATTGTATTTTTATTGCGAAAAATCGGAAACCAAACTATTTTTTAAAAACGACGGTGTTTTGTTTACTTTCGAGCATTTTGAAGGCGATAAAAACTCGAGTTTGTTTCAATTTTATAAATCGTGTTATTCTATATTGTTGGGCTATTATCCTACAATTGTGCTCGATTATTATATGCCTAATTACTTATTTACAAAATTTGGAATACAAACGATTAGTGATATTTTTGCGCCAATCTATAATTTTATCAATATAAAATATAGCTCAAAAGCAACCAAAATAGACAACTATATTAGTCCAAACGAAGTAGTTTTAGCTACAAAACACCAAACAGAAATTCTAGGAAAATCGTTTTTTGAAACACAATACCAGATTACCATTGCAGGAAATTTAAATTTAGAAATCGAAAATATAAATACTAACACAAAATACAAACTAACATGCGAAGCCTACTAATCAGTGCCTTATTCTTATTTATTTTTAATTGCAGTACTGCTCAAAGTCTTACACCCGAGCAAGTAGATAAACAAACTTATGATGCTTTTTTTGCCAAAGAGTATAAAACAACGATACAATTAGGCAACGAAGCGTTACAACAAGGAACCGATTTTTATTTTTTGAGATACCGTTTGGGGGTTTCCTACTACGAACTTAAAAATTATGAAGCTGCAATTCCG
The DNA here is from genome assembly GCA_964292845.1 of uncultured Flavobacterium sp. Lineage (GTDB taxonomy): Bacteria > Bacteroidota > Bacteroidia > Flavobacteriales > Flavobacteriaceae > Flavobacterium. Next base: position 51,580 of record CAXYWC010000006.1, read on the forward strand.
CATTTTGAAAAAGCAAAAGAACTACAAGATTCTGATCCTGTTTTGCTAGAATATTTGTACTATTCCTACTTTTTTACTAATAGAAATTCGAGCGCATCTTTGCTTGCAGAAACATTTTCTGGCGAATTGAAAGCAAAAATAAATTACAAAGCACCTCTTTTTGAATCGATTTCGATGGAAGTTGGTTTGCTATCAAACCCAAAATTTGATTCCAGCAAAAATTTAAGAGGAAGTAATTTGTATGCTCGTGGTACATTTTATTCTGATGTAACCTTTGGCAATATAGTAATAACTAATGCCTTTTCGCCAAAACTAAAATTATACAATAACCTATCCTACGTAGCCAACACCTCAAACGAAATAATTCAAGGCCTAAAAAATGATGTGCTAACAGCTAAAAACAATTACTTTCAGTGGAATATTGTAGGTTCGTATTGTACAAATAATTGGACTATTAGTGCAGGATTCGGGTTGTATAATTCTAGCTACTATAGCTATACTTTACCTCCACCCTTTATGCCAAACGGGCGCATTACGTCAACCAAACAAACGAGTACTAATTATTCAGGAAGTGCGTCAATTAGCAAACGATTCAAATATATAGAACCCAATATTTCGTTTAGTTATGCGAATTTATTGAATTATTCAAACTTCACTACCGAAGCATCTGCAACGTACTATCCGTTCGGGAATATCAATTTTTATGGCAATACAAAAGTAGGATTGATAACTGCTAATTCCGAAAACAACACTATTTTTACACAATTATTAGGTGTTAAATTATCCGAAAAAATATGGATTGAAGGCTTTGGCGCCATTGGAAATCATCAAAATTACATTAGCGACAATGGTCTTTCTGTTTTCAACACACCCGATAAAATCAATTGGTATGCAGGAAGCAATTTGAATGTTTTCTTAAAAAATTTCGACATCAGTTTGGGCTATGGCTTGCAAGAAAGAGGTGCAAGCTATTTGAGTGGCATCAATCCAGCAATTACAAATACTGTAAACTATACCTATAATTATAACCTACTTAAAACAAAAATCACATGGAAATTCTAAAAAAATTAGTCGTACTAATATTGCTTTTCGGAGTACAATTCGTAAAAGCACAAGACCAGAAAACAATTCAAGAGGCTTTTTCTAAAAGCTACACTTTTGAAGGCAATAAAAAATATACCGAAGCCATTGAAGCATTAAAAATGTTGAATGCACCCGAAAATTATCCTGTACAACTACGCTTGGGCTGGCTTTATTATGCAAATAAAAAATATACCGAATCAATCATGGCTTATACCAAAGCCGCAAGTTTAATGCCTGCTTCTATAGAAGCATTGCAAGGATTAATCAATCCGTTAGCAGCGCAAAGCAAATGGGAAGATTTAGAACGAAATTATTTAACAATCTTAAAAATAGACCCTAAAAACAGTTTAACCAACTTTCGTTTGGGTCAAATATATTACAATCGTAAAGAATATGCTAAGGCCTCGAATTATTTTTCAATCTCATTAAATTTATATCCGTTTGACTATGATTCGATGCTAATGAGCGGTTGGAATTATTATTTTTTAGGCAAATATAGTGAAGCCAAAGAGCTGTTTAGCCGTGTTTTATTATATAGTCCAACTGACACTTCTGCAAAAGAGGGATTAGGATTGATAAAATAATTGTAACCTGTGCTTCAGTCTAAATCCTAATAAATTATTTTGGATATTTAAAAACACAACCCAACATAGAGCATTAAATAAGTTAAATTTATTTAAAAAAATGAAATTTAAAAGGCAGTGAGAACTGCCTTTTTTAGTGGATAGAATCAAAAATTAAGGGATATTTTCATTCCAAAATACTAATCAACTAAAATCTAAAAACTCTTTTTGACTATTTACTTTTCTCAATCCACAATCTTGCATTTACAAATGCTTCTAACCAAGGAGATACTTCATCTTTTTGCCCTCTTTCTGGATAATT
>CAXYWC010000007.1:0-52288 GCA_964292845.1 uncultured Flavobacterium sp.
AATGAAAATCCGCATAAAATTGAAGCGCTACCAAGATTTTTCACCCATAATTTTTTGGTTAAAATTTCTCCTAATCGGGCCGCTTTTTTAAATTGTACTTTCAAATCGACAGTTGGAATTCCGTTGGTTTCGTGCATTTTAGAAAATGGTCTTTCTAATGCTTCTTCGAACCAATCTTCTACTAAGTCATTTAGCATTTCTAGAAAACGCGGATAGAAAACTATTCCTGCGTAGTCGATGTGTTTGAAACGAATTTTTTCTTGTTTTATAAATGGTTGGTTCATGTTTTTTTTTTTTAGCCCAGATTGAAACGGAAATCCTTTTTATTTTTCCTTTAAAAATAAAAAGATTGCAGTGTAAAGCTGGAAATAGCTTCTAAAATTTATCTATACTTGCTTTTTTCCAAACTTTAAAAAGTTCATTGGGAACGGTACTTCCGTCTAATAATGAGCCTGTTTTTATTTCTGGATATGTTTCTTCAAAAGTTTGTGTTTTACCAAGATGAACTCTTGTACTCACAACTGATCGGTCGACTTTGTCTGGATGATCTATTCCGGCTGATGCCATTAAATCCATCGCGCTTTTTACGGTTTCATGTTGAAATCTTGCTACTCGAACGCTTTTCTCTTCGGGAACTAATCCTTTCATTAAATCTGGATTTTGCGTGGCAACACCTGTTGGACATGTATTATTGTGACATTCTAAAGCTTGAATACAGCCGAGTGCAAACATCATTCCGCGCGCTGAATTACATAAATCGGCACCAAGAGAAAGATTTCTGATGATGTCAAATCCAGTAATAACTTTTCCGCTACAAATGATTTTGATTTGGTCTTTTATTCCATACCCATTTAGAGCATCATAAACAAAGGCTACGGCATCACGTAAAGGCATTCCTACGTGGTCTGAATATTCTTGTGGTGCCGCACCAGTTCCGCCTTCGCCACCATCTACAGTGATAAAATCGAGATAGGTTTGGGTTTCGACCATTGCTTTACAAATAGACAAAAATTCTGATTTATTGCCAATACAAATTTTCATTCCAATAGGTTTTCCGCCAGAACCTTTTCGCAGTAATTTTACAAAATCCATTAATTCTAAAGGTGTTGTAAAAGCAGAATGACTAGGTGGTGATAAAATATCCTGACCTTTAGATACTAAACGTATAGATGCGATTTCGTCAGTTACTTTTTCTTTGGGTAAAATTCCGCCATGACCAGGTTTTGCACCTTGCGAGAATTTTATTTCGATCATTTTCACATTGTCTAAAGTGGCTCTTTTTATATATTCATCATAGTTAAATTTGCCATCAGGTGTACGACAACTAAAGTAACCCGTTCCTATATTCCAAACTACATCACCACCTTGTAAATGATAAGGAGATAATCCGCCTTCGCCTGTATTATGATAAAATCCTCCTTGTTTTGCGCCATTATTTAACGCTAAAATGGCATTTTTACTTAATGAACCAAAACTCATTGCGCTGATATTAAACAAACTAGCTTCGTAAGGTTTTGTACATTGTGATGATCCAATATGAACTCTCGGGTTTTCGTTTACTTGCGAAAAAGGAATAGAACGAATACTATGATTAATCCATTCGTAACCTTCTTGATACACATCAAGTTGTGTCCCGAAAGGCATTGAATCGCTTTCTTTTTTACTTCGTTGATATACAATGCTTCGTTGCAAACGGTTGAAAGGTTTTCCGTCTAAATCGGTTTCAATAAAATATTGACGCATTTCGGGTCCGATAGATTCTAATAAATATCGCATTCTTCCCAGTAATGGAAAGTTTCTGCGGATTGTTTTTTGGGATTGAAACATGTCATATAGCCCCATTACTATTAGTGGGATAAATATTAGAAGTAAGAATGAAAATTTCCAATTGATGTAAATTAGAATTCCTGTTAAGGAAAGAATGGTGATACTTATTATTAAAAATGCTTTTCTCATATTATTGTATAAACTTTTGAAATATTAATTTATGAAATTATAGAATTATCAATAATGCTTTTATCTTTTCTATAAAGGAGTAGCGCCAAACCTAAAGCAAATAGAAGGCAACCTACAAGCATAAATATTCCATTTTTTAGTGCAAAAAATGAAACTCCTATGACTATTGCACCAAAGATTACCATAATGACTTTTATAGGTTCAACTTTAATTAAATTTATTGCATGTAATGATAAACCAATGAAAAGCAAAGATGGACCAACAATTACAAACGGATATAAAATTGAAGGTGTATTAGATAATTGTATTCTTAACTCTTCGCTTTTTATTTCGTTATTTCCAAAACTCCAAAAAATAAAATCAATCACGCACAAACCAATATGAGCAATAACTCCAATGGTTGTTATTATTGAAGCAATAGAATTTAGGGTATTTTTTGGAAAAATAAAATTAAAAGAAATTAATAAAACTGCACCAATTAAATTAAACCAATGTGCAAAGTCAATTGGTTTTTGAGTGTTGAGAGAAACTTGGGAAAATAATATATAACTCATAACAAAAAAAGCCAATCCAATTATACAAATAGTTTTTGTTTTCATATGTGATTTTGTCTATTTCAATTTAAATCGTTGAATTTTTCCAGTTTCAGTTTTAGGCAACTCATCTACAAAATTAATTACTCTTGGATATTTATATGGAGCAGCTACTTCCTTGAACCATTGTTGAATAGCTTTAGTTAATTCATCATTTTCTTTATCATTTTCTTTTAAAACAATGTGTGCACAAACTAGCATTCCTCGTTCTTCATCTGGTAATCCTACCACTGCACATTCTAGAATATCTTCGTGGGTTAAAAGTACACTTTCTACTTCAATTGCAGCAATATTATACCCCGAAGAAATAATCATATCATCTCCACGAGCCACAAAATAAAAATAACCTTCTTCATCTTGGCGGAAAATATCTCCAGTGATGTTCCAACCGTTTTCTACATATTCTCGTTGTTTGTCTTCTCGGTTTAAATATTTACAACCTGTAATTCCTTTAACTGCTAATCTTCCTGGTTCATTTCTTGAAACCTCACTGCCATTTACATCAACAATTTTGGCTTCGTAACCAGTAATTGCTATACCAGTTGCGCTAGGTTTCATGTTTTCTTCATTAGATGAAATAAAAATATGTAGCATTTCGGTAGCACCGATTCCGTCTATGATTTTTAATCCTGTAGCATTATACCAATCTTGCCAGACTTTTAAAGGCAAGGTTTCACCAGCAGATACACACTTTCTAAGACTTGAAACATCAAATTCATTCACTTTTGTAGTGATAATTCTCCAAGCTGTTGGAGCTGTAAAACAAATCGTTATTTTGTATTCTTCAATGACTTTTAAAAGCAAATCGGGACTTGGTTTTTCGATTAAAAATGTGGAAGCACCAAAATACATGGGAAATAAAACCAATCCGCCTAATCCGAACGTAAAACCTAGTGGTGGGCTTCCTGTAAAAACATCACTTTCAGTTGGTTGTAATGAATATTGTGGAAAAGCTTCACAGATATTAAGAATATCTTTGTGATAATGTGCTGTCATTTTAGGCAAACCTGTAGTCCCTGAAGTGAAACCAATTAAGGCAACTGAATCTGCTTTGGTATGAAAATTATGAAATGTTTTTGGTTTAGCTTCCATCAACTTCTCTAAATCGGAATTTTTATAAAAACAAACCTTTTTTAGAAAACTAGACTTTACTAAGTTCATTTCATCAGATAAATTACTATCGCAAAAAGCATGAGAAATTTCGGCGCAATCTATAATTGTTGTTAATTCTTTGGAGCGTAACAAAGGCATAGTTGCGACAACAATTCCTCCAGCTTTTAACACTGCAAACCAACAAGCGACCATCATTGGATTATTAGCCGAACGAATCAATACACGATTTCCTGATTTTAACCCTAAATCGTCGACTAAAACATGTGCAATTTGATTGGCTTTTTCGTATAAATCCTGATATGTCCAAGTTTCCTCGAAGGTTCTGATGCAAATGTTGTTTCCGCGACCTTCAGCTATATGATTGTCGAGTAATTTTTCCACACAATTGAGCATTTCTGGACGATTGAATTGTGGTAAATCCAAAAATTTATATTCTGGTTGTAAGTCCAGATTGGGTAAACTATTATGAGCGAAATTATCTTCGTAATGTTTCATAATTCCTAATTACTTCTTATTACTCTTTGGTTTCAATGCTTTTTTCATTCCTTCAACTTGTTTTCTTTCCGAAGCTTTTAACGGATACAAATGTGAAATTCCCATTTTGTATTGATTTGGAATATCAGTTGGTTGAAATTGTTCGTAAGCTTGCGCATTTCTTACAAAATTCGCATCTAATAATAAAGGTCTTCCTAAAGCTACTAAATCTGCTCTTCCGTTTAGAATTATCGTATTTATTTGATCAATATCTTGAATATAACCAGCCGTTATGGTTGGAATATGAACTGTATTTCTCACCGTATCTGAAAAAGGTGTTTGCCACATTCTTCCTGTTTGTGGTTTTTGATTTACTACGGTATTTCCTGTTGAAACATTAATAATATCCGCGCCAGCATTTTTGAAAGCTTCTGCAATCGTAAAAACATCTTGTTCGCTAATACCATTTTCTGCCCAATCGGTTACTGAAATTCGTACAGACATTGGTTTTTCTTTTGGGAAAACGTTTCGCATTTCTGTAAAAACTTGCAATGGAAATTTTAATCGGTTTTCGATGCTTCCTCCGAATTCATCAGTTCTGTTATTTGTTAATGGAGATAAGAAAGAAGCTAGTAAAAATCCGTGATGTGCTTGCAATTCTATCATATCAAAATTAGCATCATTAGCATTTTTTGCTGCTTGTACGAATTGAGAAATTACCAAATCCATATCGGCTAAAGTCATCGCTTTTGGAGTAAATGCACTTTCGTTAAAAGGAATAGCAGAAGCGGAAAGTAAATCCCAACTTGTTCCAGTAAAACTTTCTTTCCAAGGTATTTTTATAGCACCTTTTCGTCCGGAATGTCCTAATTGCATTCCGATTTTAGTTTGTGTATGTTGATGAATGAAATTGTTAATTCGTTTCCATTCTGTAATTTGATTATCAGTATAAATTCCGGCACAACCTTCTGTAATTCTACCAGTTTCAGAAATGGCTGTCATTTCTGTTAAAATTAAACCTAAACCACCAATTGCTCTTGAGGTGTAATGTTGGAAATGCCAATCGTTTACCAATCCGTTTTCAGCAGAATATTGTCCCATAGAAGACATTACAATTCGGTTTTGTAACTCTAAATCACGAAGTTTAAATTTTGAAAATGCCGCTGGTTGGATTTTGTCATCGATATGGTTGCTGTTATTGAATTCTTCTAAGACTTTGTCTGTAAATGATTTATCTCGTAAACGCAAATTTTCAAAAGTTACTTTTTTAGAACGTGTCATGCATCCGAAAGCAAATTGTTGAAAAGGATGTTGACTATTTCTATCCATATTTTCGAACCAGTCTAGCGACACTAATGCCGCATATTGAATCATTTCGACTGTATTTCTCCTAGTTTTATCATATTGTTGAAATGCAGCTTGCACATCATTTGGATTTGCAATTACCGCATCAGAAAGTCCGATGGCGCAATCCATAGCTAATTTTGTTCCAGAACCGATGGAATAATGCGCTGTGGCTTTAGCATCACCTAACAAAACGATATTTTTATGATACCAATTCTCATTTGTTACATGGGGAAATTGACGCCAATGTGATTTATTTGAAATTAGTGGATGACCATCTAATTCATCTTTAAAGATTTCTGAAATTTTAGTGATTGTATCTTCTTCATTTGTGACTTCAAAATTGAATTTTTGCCAAGTTTCATCCGAACATTCAAAAATCCAAGTACTCATTCCTTCTTCATATTGATAAGAATGTGCTACAATAGTTCCGAATTCTGTAGTTCGGAAGAAATAAGTAAAAGCGTCTAAAGGTTTTGTAGATCCTAGCCAAACGAAACGATTTTTTTTCATTTCTATTTTTGTACCAAAATCTTTTTCATGTTTAGTACGAATTCCACTTGCAATTCCGTCGCAAGCCACAATAATATCGGCATCTTCGAATTGTGATAAATCATCGACATTTTGTTCAAAATGAAGGTTTATACCTTCTTCAAGACATCTTTGTTGTAACAATTGTAGAAGCGTTTTTCTAGAGCAACCGCAAAAACCATTACCAGCAATACTTACAGATTCTCCGTCACGTGCTACAACGATATCGTCCCAATAGGCAAATTTACTTCTAATTAATTCATACGATTGCATGTCTCTCTTTAAGAATTCTCCTAATGTCTCATCGGAAAACACAACGCCAAAACCAAAACTATCATCGGGTTTGTTGCGTTCATAAACATCTATTTGACAATGTGCTAACGCTTTTTTGGTTAATATCGAAAAGTATAATCCGCCTGGACCACCACCTATTACTGTTATTTTCATTTATATTGAACTTGTTTCAGTATCTCTTTTGAAGATACTTTATAAATTATTTATTTAACTTCTTTTTATTGAAAAAATCTCACCTATTTTACTATAATTTGAACCTGCTAAACGAGCAACAGGTTTGTAAGTATCCATATTTATTTTTGAACCATCAAGTAATACCGAATCTTCCACATGAAATAAAACTACTCGTCCAATAATTATACAAGCACCACCATTTTTATGGTCTTCTAAAAAATAATGATGCACCATTTCGCATTCTATGGTTACTAAACATTCTTTTACTCTTGGCGCTTTTATTTTTACAGAAGGAATGGGAGTTAATCCGGCTAAATCAAATTCGCTTTCATTAGCAGGTATGGCTTGCGAAGTGGTATTCATTTTTTCAACCAAATCTTCCGTAACCATATTAACGACAAATTGTTTGGTAGCTAAAACATTATTTAAAGTGTCTTTGTTTTTATCGCCAGTTCTCACGGTAGAAAACATAACATGAGGTGGATCTTCTCCAACGGCATTAAAAAACGAAAAAGGAGCAAGGTTGTATATTCCTGATTCGCTAACGGTTGAAATCCAACCGATAGGTCGAGGAATTATAATTCCAGTAAGGAGTTTGTAAGTATCCGAACTGCTAATAATTGAAGGGTCAAGTTGCATTGTTGTATTGTTTCTACAAATTAAATAAAATAATTAAGAATATTCTAAAATAGAGTACTAAAAAATAGAAACTTTGTTGTTTTTTGAATTTTCGGTGCTGAATTAGGAGTAAAAAAACAGTTTTTAGTAAAAATAATTGTAAATGTAATTATTTGCTAGTAAAATTACATACTGTGTAATTTTATTGTAAAAAAAATAGTAAAAATGTTTTTGTATATTTGCAAAATTAGTATATTTATGCAAAATTTATATAGATGGAGATTTTAGCTTGCCCAAAATGTCAAAGTGACAAAATTGTAAAGAGTGGTGTAAACAAAGATAGACAAAGGTTTTTGTGTAAAAAATGCAATTACTATTTTACGGTTAATAAATTAGGAAAAAAGATCGATGATTACTACGTTGTGAAAGCTTTGCAACTCTATTTAGAAGGTCTTAGTTATCGTGAAATTGAGCGTATTATTGGGGTTTCACATGTTACAGTGAGTAACTGGGTTAAAGAGTATAAAATAAAAAAACCGTCTCATGGCGATTATCATCCTACGTATAAGATATTTAATCATTTAGAACTGGTAGAATACGTTAAAAAGAAGAATTTATTATCAGGTGCTGGGATGATAATAACCGAGTTAGGCGATAAGTTTATGCTTATAAAATGGGAGCGTTTTAAAGATTAACTATAGTAGTTTACAAAAATATATATCTTTATTTTTTTTCTTAATTAAAAATTACAATTTCGAGGTGTTAAAACCAATCAACTAATCAAACAAATTGTAATTATTATGAAAAAACAGTATTTAATTCTTTTATTAGGAATGGCCTCTTTTAAAGGATTTTCGCAAACACCAGCCGCAGAAACGTTACCAATTGCTCCAACACCTGCTCCAGTAGAAAAAGAATGGGATGTTAATTTGTATGGTTTCATTAGAACAGATTTTTTTTATGACACTAGAAAATCGGCACAAGTAAGAGAGGGAAATTTAAATCTATACCCGCTAGATTCTCCAGCTACGGGCGATGATTTTAATGCTGTCCCATCCTCAAATTATTTATCAGTAACCTCAAGACTGGGTACTAAAATAAAAGGACCAAATGTATGGGGAGCCAAAATGAGTGGCACATTAGAAGGTGATTTTTTCGGAAATACAGAAGGTTCAATAGCGCTTTTTAGATTACGACATGCTTACGTTAACATGGATTGGTCAAAAACGTCATTAACAATTGGACAAACTTGGTATCCTACCTTTATTCCAGAAGTATTTCCTGGGGTAGCTAATTTTAACACAGGAATTATGTTCAATCCTTTTGGTTGGGCAACTCAAGTAAAATTAAAACAAAACTTCACTAAAGAATTCTCTTTTGCTGTAACGGTATTTAAAGAGAGAGAATTTGCTGCAACAACAGCGACTATTGGAACCCAAAATTCAGGGAGTATTAACTCTATCATGCCTACTTTTCACGGACAATTTCAATATAAAACTAAAAATTGGATTGCAGGTTTAGGAGCAGAGTTTAAATCAATCCAACCTTTAACCGAATTTACTTTAGCACCATCAGGAACAAAAGTGCTCACAACAGAAAAAGTGAATAGCACCTCGTTTGTAGGATATGTTAAGTATTCCAATGATATGTTTTCTGTAAAAGCATATGGAATTACAGGTTCAAATATGCAAAATCAAGTTATGTTAGGCGGTTTTGCAGGATATACGGCTTTCAATCAAGTTGAAAAATACGAAGCTTCAAAAACAACTGCTTTTTGGTTGGATTTAGCGAGCAATGGTAAAAAAGTGGCTCCAGGTTTATTTTTTGGTATGACTACTAATGATGGAACAGGACGAACTTTAAACTTTGGCGAAACCGTAAAATATTATATGAGAGGCGCTACTGCTACTAGAGTGATAGACCAAGTAATGCGAGTATCAGGAAGAGTCGATTTTAAACATAATAAATTCAGAATAACTCCAGAAGTTGAATATACAGCAGCCACTTGGGGCGATTTGAACACAAACGGAAATGCAACAGCCGATTTAAACGCTAGAGATGTTTCTAATGTGCGAGTAATGGTTTCTTGTGCCTATACATTTTAATAAAAATAAATTTTAAAAGAAAATTATGAAAGAAAAATCAACAAAAGGAATCTGGAAAGTAATTTCGGCTTCCTCAATGGGAACAATGATTGAGTGGTACGATTTCTACATCTTCGGAAGTTTAGCCGTAGTAATTTCGACAAAATTTTTCCCTTCGGATAATCCAACGGCAGCATTTTTATCAACATTAGCAACCTTTGCCGCAGGTTTTGTAGTGCGTCCTTTTGGAGCATTGTTCTTCGGTCGTTTAGGCGATTTGATTGGAAGAAAATACACTTTTATGGTTACGTTACTTTTAATGGGAGGAGCTACTTTCTTAATAGGCTGTATTCCTAGTTATGAAACCATTGGTTTTATGGCACCATTATTAGTACTTGTGCTACGTTTATTACAAGGTTTAGCTCTAGGTGGAGAGTATGGTGGAGCCGCAACCTATGTGGCAGAACATGCGCCAGCAGGTCAAAAAGGATATTGGACTTCATGGATTCAAACGACAGCAACTGTTGGTTTGTTTATTTCGTTGATGGTAATTCTTTTAACAAAAAGTGCTTTATCAAAAGAAGCATTTGATGAGTGGGGGTGGAGAGTACCGTTTTGGGTTTCTATCTTGATGGTATTGGTTTCGTATTTAATTCGTAAAAACATGCATGAATCGCCTGTTTTTGCGAAAGCAAAAAGCGAAGGTAAAACAAGTACAAATCCATTGAAAGAAAGTTTCGGTCACAAATACAATTTGAAATTTGTTTTGTTAGCCTTATTTGGAGCGACCATGGGGCAAGGAGTGGTGTGGTACACAGGACAATTTTATGCGATGAACTTCCTTAAAACCGTAATGAGCGTCGATTCTTCTCAAGTAGATATGCTTTTAGGAATTGCTTTAGTTCTTGGAACACCATTTTTTATCTTTTTTGGTTGGTTGAGTGATAAAGTAGGTAGAAAATACATCATGATGGGAGGTATGCTTATTGCTATTTTATCATATCGTCCAATTTACAAAACGATGTATCAAACGACAGATTTAACCTTAAAAACCGAAATTGTAGATCAAACCAAAATAGTTCCCTCGGTTAAAGAAATTGATGCTACTAAATTAGACTCTATTTATACGACTTCAAAAGCGTATGCCGATGGCACTACTGTAGAAGAAATCAAAACCATTCACATGGAAAATGGAAAAGTTTTGGTGGATGATAAAGGAAAAGACAAAGTAGAAACTAAAGTAACGAAATCAATAAATAGTAGTGATCGTTGGATGCTTATTTTTCTAGTCTTCATTCAAGTTATTTTTGTAACGATGGTGTATGGCCCTATTGCTGCTTTCTTGGTGGAAATGTTCCCAGTAAAAATTAGATATACATCAATGTCATTACCATATCACGTAGGAAACGGTATTTTTGGAGGACTTTTACCAGCCATATCTACTTATTTCGTAACTTCGGCAAAAGATGCTGGAAACCCAGAATTTTATCTTGAAGGATTATGGTATCCAATTGGTATTGCAGCCGTTTGTTTCGTAATTGGAATGATTTACATTGACAAAAAAAATAACACTCTTCACGACTAAAACATAAAAATTATGAACACAATAAAAAAATATTTAGGCATCGTTTGGATTGCTCTAGCCGCTTTAATTTCGTATTATAGTATTGGAATTTTTGGAGGAAAACTAACCTCAGGAAAACAAGAAGATTTAGTTTTTGGAATCATCATATTTTTTATACTTTTACCAATGGTAGTTACAGGTTTAACCATCTTTGGTTGGTACGCTATGACCAACGAATACGAAGATTAATTACTAATTTATATTGAATCTAAAAGCTCTTGATTTTCAGGAGCTTTTTGATTTTTTGAAAACAATGTTTTTCTACATTAAAAATAAAACTGTATTTTTAAGCACTATTAATTGCGTTACATGAAAAAACGACACCAACAAAAATTAGTAATTGTATCCATAGTTTTGCTCATAGGACTCAATCTCCCTATAGTTTTACTATTTGACTCTGCAACAAATGTATTCGGATTTCCAGCCATTTATAGCTACTTTTTCTCTATTTGGTTGCTTTCCATTTTAGTTTCGGTATTAATTGTAAAACGATACAATGAATAGTATACTCCTTTTAGTAATATTGTCGGGCTATTTGGCCGTTCTTTTTTTCATTGCACATTGGGCAGAGAAAAAAGGAAATAGCCAATGGACAAACAATCCTTACGTATATACTTTATCATTAGCGGTTTATTGCACTGCTTGGACTTATTATGGAAGCATTGGCGTTGCAGCCGATAGCGGTTTGGGCTATTTGCCTATTTATCTTGGGCCTATTATTATTGCTCCTTCTTGGATTTTAATTCTAAAAAAAATTATCCGAATCTCAAGAGTGAATAAAATTTCGAGTATTGCCGATTTTATTTCGCTTCGTTACGGAAATAGTCGTTTTTTAGGCGCTATAGTTACGGTTATATGCCTTACGGGAATTTTACCCTACATTGCCTTGCAACTCAAAGCCATTTCGGAAACGTTTCATATTGTTACCAAAACAGCTACCAATTTATATGTTCTAGACGATACCACAACGTATGTTGCAGTAGCATTGGCTTTATTTGCTTCCTATTATGGAACTCGATACGTCGATGCTTCCGAAAAACGCAAAGGCATCGTGACCGCAGTAGCTATGGAAAGCGTTTTGAAATTGGTTTTCTTTGTCATCATTGGAATTTATGTTACTTATTTTGTTTTTGACGGCTTTGACGATATTTATCAAAAAGCCTCTTTACTAGAAAATTTTAAAGAGAAAAACACCATTGGCGGTTTGCCACAAGCCATCAATTGGTTTTTACTTTGTGTGCTGTCTATGTTTGCTATTTTCTTATTGCCCAGACAATTTCAGGTTTCGGTAATCGAAAATAATCGAGAAAACCATATTAACACAGCCGCTTGGTTGTTTCCATTATATCTTTTGATTTTTAATCTATTTGTTTATCCAATTGCTTGGGGAGGCAATATTTTATTTGACGGGAAAGAGGTCAATTCTGATGCGTATTCCTTATTAATTCCGCAGTTTTTTAATAATAAAATATTGACCGTTATTGTTTTCCTTGGTGGTTTTTCGGCAGCCATATCCATGATAGTCGTTTCTTCTATTGGACTTTCTACAATGCTCACAAACAATGTTTTAATTCCGTATAATTTATTAGGAAAATTAAAAAGTGACGAAACCATTAGTAGCCAAAAAATTGTAAACAGTCGAAAATTTGGAATTTTCAGCCTTATTATTCTTTCCTATTTTATCTATCGTTTTTTTGGACTCGATTATAGTTTGGTTTCCATCGGATTGGTCGCTTTTGTAATAATTGCGCAGTTAGCTCCCGCTTTTTTTGGAGCATTATTTTGGCGAAGAGGATCCAGATTGGGTGCTATTTATAGTATTTTGATAGGTTTTTTAATCTGTATTTATACACTATTAATACCGTATGCAATAGGAATTAGTAACCACGAAAGTTCGTTTATTTCGCATGGATTCAGCGGAATTGAATTGCTAAAACCGTTTCAGTTGTTCGGGTTAGATTATTTGCAACCCGTTCCACATGCGTTGTTTTGGAGTTTATTGTTTAATTCGTTTACCTATTTTGCTGTTTCAGTAAGTTTTAAAGGGAATTATCGGGAACGCAATTATGCCGAAATGTTTGTTGATATTAACAAATATATAACCAACCATGAAAATGCGTTTATCTGGAAAGGAATCGCTTACCGAAACGATATCGAAAAAGTGCTCATTCGTTTTCTAGGAGAAGAACGAACCAAACGGGCCATGAATATCTTCAATGTCAAATACAATGTAGATAAAAATCAAGAATTGGCGGACGCCCGATTAATCAAATTTTCTGAAAATTTACTCACAGGACATATCGGAACAGCTTCTGCTAGAATATTGATTTCGAGTGTAGTAAAAGAAGAAAAAATCAGTTTACCCGAAGTTTTAAAGATATTAGAAGAATCGAAAGAAAATATCATTATCAATAAAAAGCTAACCGAAACCTCGAACGAATTAAAAGAAATTTCGGCCAAATTGCAAACAGCCAATAGTTCTTTAATAAAAAAAGACCAGCAAAAAGACGAATTTTTAGATACGGTAACACACGAGTTGCGAACGCCCATAACAGCCATTAGAGCTGCCAGCGAAATTTTGCATGACGATGACGAAATTCCAGAGGAGTTGAAAAAACAATTTTTGCAAAATATTATTTCCGAATCCGATAGATTAAATCGATTAATTGACAAAATTCTGGATTTAGAAAAATTTGAAACAGGAAAACAAACCATAAATCCCGAAAAAAATAATTTGGTGCAAACTATTGAAAAATCGGTTGAAGCCTTACAGCAATTAATTAAAAATAAGAATATTACGATTCATATAGAAAGTAAGCACAAAATAAATGCCTATTATGATGAAGATAGAATTTTTCAGGTAATTACGAATTTAGTTTCCAATGCGGTAAAATTTTGTCCAGAATCAGACGGTTTGATTACCATTCAAATTACCGAAAAACACGATTTTATCCAAACTTCTGTGCTAGACAATGGAAGAGGAATTCCAACAAGTGATTTTGATGTTATTTTTGATAAATTTTACCAATCGACCAACCAGAATATCAAAAAACCAGTAGGAAGCGGTTTGGGTTTGGCGATTTGCAAACAAATTATCGAACATCATAAGGGAAAAATTTGGGCACAACCCAGTCTAAAAGGCGCTTGTATTAGCTTTACATTGCCTAAACATAAGAATACCGAAAACTAAAATGCCATGAAAAAGATTTTAATTGTAGATGACGAGCCCAACATTGTAATGTCGTTAGAATACACATTCAAAAAAAATAATTACCAAGTTTTCATTGCTCGTGATGGTCAAGAAGCTTTGGATATTGTAAAAATCAATTTTCCAGATGTTATTATTTTAGACGTCATGATGCCCATGGTTGATGGATATGCTACTTTGGAACAAATTAGAAAAGATGATAATTTACAACACACCAAAGTAATTTTCTTATCTGCTAAAAATAAAGAAAGCGATATCGAAAAAGGAATGGCTCTTGGTGCCGATGCTTATATGACAAAACCGTTTTCTGTAAAAAAAATTGTTGAACAAGTGGTGGAATTACTTTCGTAAAAAGAAAGTAAGACTTTTTATTTTGTACCTGATCACAAACTATATTCAGTAATCTTCTTTTCTTTAAGCGGTAGCATATCTTTATTTAGATATCATTATTTTTATATTTTATGTAATTTATTGGAGTCAAAATTTAGCATTGTACAATTTTGTGCTATAATTTGAACTAAAAGTGCTATTTTAAAAATTTGTTTAAGGCTACTTTTGGATAAATTAAAAAAATATAATTATGAGTAATTTAATTCAAAGACCACAATTAAAAGAAAAGTATGATAATTACATCAACGGAAAATGGACAGCACCTTCTACAGGACAATATTTTGAAGTAGTGTCGCCAGTTGATGGAAAATTATTAGCCAAAGCAGCACATTCTGCAAAACTAGATGTAGAAATGGCTGTAGATGCAGCTAGTGCTGCATTCAAATCTTGGAGCGAAACTTCCGCTACCGAAAGAAGTATTATCCTTAATAAAATAGCCGACAGAATTGAAGCGAATTTAGAATATATCGCGGCTGTTGAAACGCTTGATAACGGAAAAGCAGTAAGAGAAACGTTAGCAGCCGATATTCCATTAGCAATTGATCATTTCAGATATTTTGCCAGTGTGATTCGCGCTGAAGAAGGTTCGATTACAGAATTGGATAAAGATACAGTTTCCATCATTGTTCACGAACCTCTTGGAGTTATTGCACAAATTATTCCATGGAATTTCCCAATCTTAATGGCAACTTGGAAACTAGCGCCTGCTTTAGCAGCAGGGAATTGTGTAGTGTTAAAACCGGCAGAAAGTACCCCCATTTCTATTATGGTTTTAATGGAATTAATAGAAGATTTATTACCAGAAGGTGTCATCAATATTGTAAATGGTTTTGGTGCTGAATTGGGTAGAACTTTGGTTACTAATCCAAAAATAAATAAGGCAGCTTTCACGGGTTCAACGGCAACAGGTAGAATGGTGATGCAATATGCTACTGAAAACATCATTCCAGTTACTTTAGAATTAGGTGGAAAATCGCCAAATATTTTCTTCCCCTCTGTTATGGATGCTGACGATGAATTTTTAGATAAAGCTATTGAAGGTGCCGTACTTTTTGCTTTAAATCAAGGGGAGGTTTGTACGTGTCCGTCAAGATTGTTAATTCACGAATCTATTTATGACAAATTTATCGCTAAAGTTTTAGAAAGAGTAAAAGCAATTAAAGTAGGACATCCATTAGATCCAACGGTTATGATGGGGGCACAAGCTTCGCAAATTCAAAAAGATAAAATTTTATCGTACATTAATTTAGGGAAAGAAGAAGGTGCCGAACTATTATGTGGAGGTGATGTAAACCATTTAAGTGAAGAATTAGGTGGCGGATATTACATTCAACCTACATTGTTTAAAGGTCACAACAAAATGAGAATTTTCCAAGAAGAAATTTTCGGACCCGTTTTAGCCGTAACGACTTTCAAAACAACGGAAGAAGCTTTAGAAATTGCTAACGATACGTTATACGGATTAGGAGCGGGAGTTTGGACACGCGATGCGCACGAATTATACCAAGTTCCAAGAGCCATTCATGCGGGTCGTGTTTGGGTCAATCAATATCATGCTTATCCAGCAGGAGCTCCTTTTGGAGGGTATAAACAATCAGGAATTGGAAGGGAAAATCACAAAATGATGTTAGACCATTACCGACAAACTAAAAATATGTTGATTTCTTACAACAAAAATAAATTAGGATTCTTTTAATGGTTAGTAATTGAATTTTCACAAACCGCAATATCAAAAATGTTAGTATTGATGATGTTGCGGTTTTATTTTTTAAAACTATGGAAAAAATTAAAAGGTTAGAACCTACAGAAAAAGCATTAGTTTTAATCGAAATGCTGCAAGAAAAATTCGGAGATTTGATGTTTTATCAAGCCGGAGGTTGCTGTGAAGGCACACAACCACAATGTTTTGAAAAAGGCGGATTTTATTTGCGATACGAAGATGTTTGTATTGGAACTATCAAGGGTTTTGAATTTTGGGTAGATAAAGATTTATTTGAATATTGGAAACATGCTCATTTTACTTTGGATGTAACTGATGCAATAGGAGCAGGAGGTTTTTCTTTAGAAACGCCTTACGGAAAAACGTTTGTAATACAATACCGATTATTCACAGAAGAAGAAAGTCTGAATTTAGAAGAAATAAAACTCAATTCGTAAAGCTAATGTGAAGTTTAATTTATCAATTGTATTTTGATTAAAGAATTTCTTCCACGTGTTTTTTAATATTACTTGCAATTTTTGAAATAGGCAAATCGTTTTCATCAATTCCAAAAGGATCTTCAATTTCTTCAGCAATTAGCTCTAAACTGGCTAAAACATAAAAGATAAAAATCACAACAGGAACAATGTAATAACCTAAACTAAATACAAATCCGAAAGGCAATGTCATTACGTAAAAGAATATAAATTTCTTAATAAACGCACTGTAAGAGTAGGGAATAGGTGTGTTTTTAATTCTTTCACAAGCACCGCAAACCTCTGTAAACGATTGGATTTCGGCATTTAAAATAATCAATTGGTCGCCTGAAATTTTATTGGATTTATATAAATCGTTTATTTTACTGAAAATCATTTTCGCTACCTGATTCGGCTTGTGTTTATTGTGATCAATTTCTAAATCCAAACCTTCAAATAGCACTTTGCCCACTTCTTCATTCGTTAAATGTTTTGCTAAAATGGAGGCGTAACCTGGAATCACTTTTCTAAAATAATTTTTATCCGCATCATGTTCTAAAATCGCAGCAAGTTTAATGGCTAAGTTTCTTGAATTATTGACCAAACTTCCCCACAGTTTTCTTCCTTCCCACCAACGATCATAGGCGGTGTTTGTTCTGTAAGCTAAAAGTAACGACAATACAAATCCAACTGTGGTGTGCATGATGGAAATATTTTTGACATGACTATCTTCTTTTAATTTAAAATGATGAATTTCCAAATAGCAAATTGCTGCAGAATATCCACCAATCAATAACATCATTGGAATTAATTGCCGAAACGTATCTGATTTATGAAATTTGAAAATAAAAGTTATCCAGTCTTTCGGGTTGTATTGTACCATAGTTTAAGGTAAAGGGTAAAAGAAACAAGTGTTTTTTACTAATTTAGTTTTAAAGTTCCAGCCAATTCTTTTAGGTTAATTTCTGAAAGCTTGGTAACATATTGCGCATTAGAATATCGTACAGAAGCTTCCACAAAATTTTGTTGTGCGCTTCTGAATTCGATAGTGGTTATGGTTCCAATTTTGAATTTCGCTAACGTAATATCTAAATTTTGTCTGGCAATTTCTACGTTTTTTTCTTCCACTTTTACCAATTCTAAATTCGTTTGATAACTGGTATATAACGTAGCTAATTGAGAAGTTAAAGACAATTTTTGTTGTTCTAAAACATAATTTGCATTTTCCACTTGATATTTGGCTACTTTTTCGTTTTTATTTTGAGTAAACCCGTTAAAAATTGGTAACGAAGCCGAAACTCCGTACACAAAACCTTGTCCAGATGATTTTGTTACGAATCCCAAAGAAGCTTCGGAACGGGTAAAATTATAACCTGAAGTTAATCGAACTGTTGGGTAACGATTCCCTTTGACTTGTTTCAAATTCAAATCGGCAACTTTTTTAGTTAAAATTTGCGCTTGCAATTGCGGATTTTGCTTTTCAGCCGTCGTTTTTAATTCGTTGAAATCTAGGTTTTGTTCTATGGTAATTTCTGGGTTGACTTTAAAATCAGTTTGCACATCTTGTACCAATAATTCGTTCATTCTAATTTTTGTAATTCTGTATAATTCTTTTTGTTTTAAAAGTAAACTTAAATCAGTATTCAAATCTACTTGCGCATTTAAAACTTCTAATTTTGAAGCTTTTCCAATGGTAAATCTGTTTTTAGCGGTGGTAACTCTTTGGTTTGAAATCACAATGGCTGTATCGATCGAAGCCATCATTTGTTGTTGCTGTGCTAAGTCGAAATAGGTTAAATACACATCGCTAATTTTAGTCAAAATAGCCGCTTGTACTTCCGATTTTCCTTGTTCTTCTAAAACTTTCAATTGTTCTCTTCTTGAAAACATTCTCATACCATCAAAAATGGTCCAATCTAAAGCCACACCATAACTTAAGCTCATATTTTTAGCACCATCTAATTCTTTAACAGTACCGCCAGCTTGCGTCTGTTTGGTGTCAATTTGACTGTTGTTATTAGTCAAATTTGCCGTAACGGAAGGCAAAAAACCAGCATTTCCTAAGTTGTTGTTGGTAGCATCAATTTTTAAATTGTTTTGTGCAATTTTAATATCGTAATTATTTTCCAATGCAATTTTTACAGCTTTTTCGAGCGTCAATATTTCTTGCGCTTGCGCTGAAAAAGCTAGGAATAATAGAAAAGCTATTGTATATAAATTTCGCATAATTTTATTTCTCTAAAGCGTCTAAATTATCAAATTCAGGTCGGTGTTTTTTGGCTTTCGACCACATTAAATATATTGCAGGAATTACAAATAATGTTAAGACTAATGAAAATAAGGTTCCACCCACAATTACAACTCCCATTCCAATTCTGCTCGTAGAAGCTGCTCCAAGCGACATGGCAATAGGTAAAGCGCCGAGCGCAATGGCTAAACTAGTCATTAAAATAGGACGTAAACGCGCTTCTGAAGCTTCTAAAATAGCCTCATATTTTGGTTTGCCTTGTTCTCGTAATTGGTTCGCAAATTCTACAATCAGAATTCCGTTTTTGGTTACCAATCCAATAAGCATAACGGTTCCAATTTGACTAAAAATATTCCATGTTTGTCCGAATAACCAAAGCGAAAATAATGCACCAGCAACCGCCATCGGAACTGTCAAAATAATAATAAACGGATCAATGAAACTTTCAAATTGTGCGGCTAGAATCAAATATATCAACAATAAAGCCAATCCAAAAGCAAACGAAGTATTTGAACTACTTTCCACGAAGTCACGCGATTCTCCACCTAAATCGGTTGTAAAAGTATCATCTAAAACTTTTGCTTTGATTTCATCCATGGCTTCAATTCCGTCGCCCATACTTTTTCCTGGCGCTAAGCCTGCAGAAACGGTTGCCGACATATATCTGTTGTTATGAAATAATTGTGGCGGATTACTTTGCTCTTCCACTTCCACTACATTGTCTAATTGTATTAATTCTCCTGCTTTATTTTTCACAAACATCGAAGTTAAATCTAATGGTGTATCACGGTCTTTTTGATCGAATTGTCCAATGACTTGATATTGTTTTCCATTTTGCATGAAATAGCCAAAACGTTGTCCACTCAAGGAAAGTTGAAGCGTTTGTGCGACATCTAAAACCGAAATTCCTAAACTTTCCGCTTTTTCACGATTAATCGTTACGTTAATTTCAGGTTTGTTAAATTTCAAATTCACATCGACATTAGAGAATATTTCATTTTTACTCGCTTCTTCCATAAACTGAGGAATTTTTTCTCGTAATTTCTCAAAATTGGGTGCTTGAATAATGTATTGAATGGGCAAGCCACCTCTACGATTTACTGCGATGGTGGGTTGTTCCGAAACATTGACTTTCGCTTGTGGGTATTTTTTGGTCCATTTATTTAAATCGGCAACAATATCTTTTTGCGATTTTTTTCTTTCTTCAGGATTTACCAAAGCCAAGCGCACACGACCTGTATTGACTGATGACGACATAAATCCTGGTGAAGTAATCACTAAAGCTACTTTTTTCTCAGGAATAGAATCGTTTATTAAATCGGATAATTCGGTCATGAATCGGTCGGTATATTCATAGGTGGAACCTTCTGGCGTAGAAACACTAATAATTCCTAAGCTTCTGTCGTCATAAGGAGCCGTTTCTTTTGGTAAGATTTTGAAAAACAACACAATCAAACCCATACAAACAATTATAATTGGAAAACTCAACCATTTTTTCTTCATGAAACCAGTCAAAGCATTCGCGTAACCTTGATTTAAACCTACAAAATAAGGTTCAGTGAAATGGTAAAATCTCGTTTTCTTTTGTTCGCCACCTTTCATTAAATAGGCATTCAACATAGGTGTTAAGGTTAACGATACGAAGGCTGAAATTAAAACCGCAGCACCAATTACCACACCAAACTCTCGGAACAATCGACCTACGAAACCTTCTAAAAATACGATGGGTAGGAAAACCGCAGCAAGCGTAATTGAAATCGAAATTACAGCAAAGAAAATTTCGTTTGAACCTTTTATGGCAGCTTCAATGGGCGACATGCCTTCTTCTACTTTTTTGAAGATGTTTTCGGTCACTACAATTCCATCATCAACTACCAAACCTGTGGCTAAAACAATGGCTAAAAGCGTTAATACATTGATAGAAAAGCCACACAAATACATGATAAAAAACGTAGCAATTAACGAAACCGGAATATCAATTAGCGGTCGGAAGGCAATAGACCAATCTCTAAAAAATAAGAAGATAATTAAGACTACTAAAAGGATTGAAATCAATAACGTTTCTGCGACCTCAATCACTGATTTTTTAATGAAAAGCGTGTTGTCTAACGCAATGTCAACTTTAATATCTTTTGGTAATTCTTTTTTTAGTTTATCGAATTGCGCATAAAACTGATCGGCAATCTCTAAATAATTGCTTCCTGGTTGCGGCACAATCGCCACGGCCACCATCGGATTTCCTGATTCTGTAAACTTGGTTTCTAAATTTTCAGATTCTAAAGAAGCATTTCCAATATCACTTAAACGAACGGTTTTGTTTTCGTTCGAAAGAATTATAATGTCATTAAATTCCTTTTCTGTGGATAAATTTCCAAGCGTTTTTACCATTAATTCGGTATTTGCACCCGTTAATTTTCCTGAAGGTAATTCTACATTTTGTTTGCCTAAAGCCGTTCTAACATCAGAAACGGTAACACCGTAGGAATTTAGTTTGATAGGATCAATCCAAATTCGCATTGAATATCTTTTTTGTCCCCAAATTTGAACACCACTTACACCCGGAATCGTTTGAATTCTTTCTGCAATTACGTTTTCTGCATAATCACTTAATTCTAAAGCGTTTCTAGAACTACTTTGAACGGTCATCGAAATAATCGCATCTGAATCGGCGTCAGCTTTAGAAACTACTGGTGGTGCGTCAATATCTTGGGGTAAACTTCTAACGGCTTGCGATACTTTATCACGAACATCATTAGCCGCTTCTTCTAAGTTTTTTTCTAGTTTAAATTCGATCGTAATATTACTCGAACCTTGATTACTCGAAGAGGTAATATTTCGAATTCCGTCAATGGAATTTATTGCTTTTTCAAGTGGTTCTGTAATTTGTGATTCAATAATTTCCGCATTCGCACCCGTATAATTCGTTCTTACGTTAATTTGTGCCGGATCAATCGATGGGAATTCTCGAACACCCAAATAGGTATATCCCAAAATACCAAACAGAATAATTAAAAGGTTAATTACGATGGTAAAAACAGGTCTTTTTATGCTTAAAGTGGATAAAGTCATTATTTCAATTTTACTTTTATGTCGGCTTCATCTTTTAACGACATTACACCTGAAATCAATAGCGTATCGCCAGATTTGATACCGCTTGTTACGACAACATCTTTAGCAGTACGTGCTAACGTTTCAATTTTTACTTCTTTTGCTTTTCCGTTATGGGCTATATATACAACTTTTCCATTCTGAATAGGCACCACCGCTTCGGTAGGAATTACAATCGCATCTTTAATGTTTTTTAGAGAAAGTTCGATAGTTGCGAATGTTCCCGGTAATAATTTTCCATTTGAATTGTCAGCAATAGCACGGATTTTTAAGGTTCTAGTTGCGGTTTCAATTTCTGGTTCGATAGCATAAATTTTCGCTGTAAATTTTTTTGGATTATTTGGAATGGTAAATAGGATAGCAGCATTATTTTCAATTTCTGAAGCGTATTTTTCAGGAATAGAAAAACTAATTTTCACTTGACTCGAACTCACTAATTTGGTGATAACCGTTGTTGGCGTTATATAGGTTCCTGGAGAAATATTTCGTAAACCAATTTTTCCTGAAAAAGGTGCTTTGATGCTTGTTTTTGCAATTTGAGCTTGAATCAATTCGGTTTGTGCTTTTAAACTTCTGAATTCCGCACTGGCAATATCATATTCTTCCTGACTTATCGCTTCTTTTTGTAGTAATAACTTCGCTCTTCTTTCGTTTTCTGATGCTAATTTTTGTTTGGTAATCGCTTGGGATAATTGTGCTCTCAATTCAATATCGTTCACTTTTACTAAAACCTGACCTTTATTCACTTGTGTGCCTTCCGAAAAAGAAATTCTTTCCACCATTCCAGATACTTCACTTCTAATTTCTACATTTTCATTGGCTTCGATAGATCCTGATACTGAAATAGTATTAGAGAAATCTTTAGACGAAACTACGATGGCAGTAACTGATAGTGGCGGTTTTTTGTCTCCTTTTTTATCATTTTTTTCAGATTCTGCTGCATTTTTTGAAATTCGATACCCTATAAGTCCTAAAATTGTTAGCGCAATTAGGGTGATGCTGATAGTTTTAATCTTCATAATAAAAAAAGCTTAGATTTGATACAAAGCTACCTTTCCTAATTTATACTGCCAAAAAGTTACCGTTTATTTAACATTTGTAGGTACAAGTATTTTAAAAAAAGGTGTCTATTGTAAAGAATTGAAATGTATTTTAAGCATTAAAATTCATCAACTGATACTGTTTTGGGGTTACCCCTTCGTATTTTTTAAATAATCGGATGAAATAGTTGCAATCCTCAAAACCAGTCGCATAGGAAACTTCATTAATTTGAATAGTTGGATTGCTTAATAGTTTTTTGGCATATTTTATTTTTTCATTTAAAATATATTCTATAGGACTCATGCCTAATTCCCTTTTGAAATAACGATAAAATGAAGTGGTGCTCATGCAAGCTTTATCGCTCAAATCTTTCAGATTAATGGTTTCCCTAATATTTTTTTTGATAAATTCTATTGATGGTGTAATTGGGCTGTTACTTTCAATAAACTTTTCTTCGTCAAATCGTTTTACTGTTTGTGTTTGAATAATTCGGATAATTAATTCTTGCAGCGTAAGGTCGGCAATAGCGTCTTTGGTTAGCGAATTGCCCATACATTCTTTGATTAATTTATTGATGGTTCCAGCTAATTCAACATTATTATAGAAAAAATAGTTTTCATGATCTAATTTCCAAAGGTTGCTTTTTCCTTCTTTTGGGTATTTTTCATTCAAAAAATCTAAAGTATCGGTAATAATTTTATGGTCAATAGCAAGTGCGATACACTGGGTTGGATTTTCTTTTGAAGCTTCTGGAAAATCTATTTTCATTTCAACATTAGATGGAACAATGACTGTTTCTCCAGGCAAATATTCAAAACTAGGGTCATCAAAAAGACGCATAATTTTCTTACCACGAAGCATACTGGTTACTACCAAATCATTAAATTTGAGTGGAACTAAATCGGATTGTTGATAGGTTTCAAAAATGTTCAATTCACAGTGGTCTAATGAAAAAATGGTTCTGTTTTCGACCAAAGTTTTCAAGGACTTTTCTGGTGTTAACGCAGGTTTATGGAGTACTGTTTTTATCGACATGCTAGCTTAATTTGAATATACTAATATAGTTTTTTTTAACTACAAATTTAGTTTTATCATTTTTTATCTTGTTTCCACTAAATCAAGTCTAAAAAGTCATGTATATTAATTTAGCAAGAATATTTATCCTCGTATTAATTATTTATTTACATTTACTTTACTATTAAAACAATCACAAACCTATCAATACGAATGAATTACCAAGAATTGTATAATCAAAGCATCCAATCTCCTGAATCGTTTTGGAAAAACCAAGCCAATCAAATAGAATGGTACAGTAAGCCATCCCTTATTTTATCCAAAGACGAGAATGGGTATCCACTTTGGTTTAAAGATGGCGAATTGAATATTTGTTATCTTGCACTAGACAAACATATTCAAGACGGATGTGGAGATCAAGTGGCACTCATTTATGATTCCCCAGTTACACAAACAGTCAAAAAATACACCTATAATGAAGTCAAGACCGAAGTTGCTAAATTAGCAGGAGGAATGATTTCTTTAGGGTTAAAAAAAGGAGATACAGCCGTTATTTATATGCCTATGATTCCGCAAGCGGCATTTGCTATGTTGGCTTGCGCGCGAATAGGAGTAACACATTCCGTAGTTTTTGGAGGATTTGCTCCGCACGAATTGGCTATTCGGATTGACGATTGCAAGCCACGAGCTATTATTACCGCTTCTTCAGGAATTGAGATAGATCGTTTAATTGCCTACAAACCTTTAGTTGACGAAGCTATAGCATTGGCAGAACACAAACCTAAAAAAGTAATCGTTTTTAACCGAAAATTAGGTGCAAGAATTCCGTTCAAAAAATACGATGTCGATTACGACGCCTTGGTTTATGGTTCCGAAGAAGTTCCTTGTGTTCCTGTAAATGCAACGCATCCTTTGTATGTTTTATACACTTCTGGTACTACAGGAAAGCCGAAAGGAATTGTCAGAGATACAGGAGGTTATGCTACTGCACTTAAATTTTCAATGCAATACATTTATGGAGCAAAACCAGATGAAGTTTTTTGGGCTGCTTCCGATGTGGGTTGGGTGGTAGGACACAGTTATATTGTTTACGGTCCTTTAATTAATAGAAACGCAACGGTCATTTTTGAAGGAAAACCAATTAAAACACCAGACGCATCTACTTTTTGGAGAGTTATTGCAGAACATAACGTAAAAGTAATGTTTACCGCACCAACTGCTATAAGAGCCATTAAAAAAGAAGACCCAAATGGGGAGTTTATCAAGCAGTACGACATATCGTGTTTAAGAACGCAATTTTTAGCAGGCGAACGTTGTGATGTAGCGACTTTAGAATGGTACAACGAACATATTCCAGTCCCAGCAATAGACCATTGGTGGCAAACCGAATCAGGTTGGCCCATGATTGCCAATATGATGGGGGTAGAATTTCTACCTGTAAAACCAGGTTCAGCCGGAAAAGCAGTTGCAGGTTATGACATTCGAATATTTGGAGAAAATGGGCAGGAATTAGGCCCAAATCAAGAAGGATATGTTGTTATCAAATTACCGTTGCCTCCCGGAACAATGCTTGATTTATGGGGTGATACCGAACGTTTTAAAATGGGGTATTTGAATAAATTTCCAGGGTATTACTTCTCTGGCGATGGTGGTTTTAAAGACGATACTGATTATATATTTATTACAGGTAGGGTAGATGATGTAATCAATGTAGCAGGACACCGACTTTCAACTGCCGAGATGGAAGAAATAGTCTCTTCGCATCATTCGGTTGCTGAATGTGCCGTTATTGGAATTAATGATGATCTAAAAGGTCAAGTTCCATTAGCATTAGTAGTGAATAAATCAGGGGAATTGATAGAACATTTTCAATTAGAACAAGAAATTGTAAAACTGGTAAGACAACAAATAGGCGCCGTTGCTTCCTTGCGAAATGTTGTCATAGTACAACGATTGCCTAAAACGCGTTCAGGAAAAATTCTTCGAAAATTGATTCGAAGTATAGCCGATGGCGAAGATTTCCAAATTCCGTCAACTATTGATGATGAAGCTATTGTGGAAGAAATTATCGATGTTTTAAAAAAATATGAAATAGGAGTTTATACTAAAAATAAGAATTAATAAAAAATACAGATAGTTATGAGTTATTACAAAATTGACAATTTAGAACAATACTTCAAACATTATAACAAATCCATTAGAGAACCAAGAAAATTTTGGGGAAAAATTGCATCTGAGAACTTTACTTGGTATCAAGAATGCGAAAAAGTCGTGGAATTTGATATGCAAGAAGCTAAAATAGAATGGTTTAAAGGAGCAAAAGTTAACATTGTAAAAAATTGTATTGATAGACACCTTGCCAAAAGAGGCGAAAAAACAGCCATTATTTTCGAACCCAATAATCCAAACGAAGAAGCACAGCATATTTCGTATAACGAATTGCACGAACGCGTTTCAAAAATGGCCAATGTTTTAAGAGAACAAGGCATCCAAAAAGGAGATAGAGTATGTGTTTATCTGCCTATGATTCCTGAATTAGCTATTGCCACATTGGCTTGCGCCAGAATTGGTGCTATCCATTCAGTCGTTTTTGCTGGATTTTCCGCTTCTGCAGTAGCGTCAAGAATTAATGATTCTGAATGTAAAATGGTTATCACTTCTGATGGTGGTTTCCGTGGCGAAAAAACGATCGATTTAAAAGGAATTATAGACGAAGCTTTAGACAAATGCCCTTGTGTTGAAAAAGTATTGGTAGCCAAAAGAACAAACACACAAATTAAAATGAAAGAGGGAAGAGACCAATGGTTGCAACCTCTTTTAGACCAAGCATCAGACAACAATATTGCTGAAATCATGGATGCTGAAGATCCTTTATTTATTTTATATACTTCAGGATCAACAGGAAAACCGAAAGGAATGGTACATACTACAGCGGGATACATGGTTTATTCGGCTTATACTTTCAAAAATGTTTTTAATTACGAAGAAAACGATGTTTTTTGGTGTACTGCCGATATTGGTTGGATAACAGGACATTCGTATATTTTGTATGGCCCACTTTTAAACGGTGCTACAACTGTAATTTTTGAAGGAGTTCCGTCGTATCCAGATTTCTCTCGTTTTTGGGAAGTGATTGAAAAACATAAAGTAACGCAATTTTATACCGCTCCAACAGCCATTCGTGCTTTGGCAAAAGAGAATTTATCATACGTTCAAAAATTCCCATTGCAGTCCTTGAAAGTGATTGGTTCTGTTGGAGAACCTATCAATGAGGAAGCTTGGCACTGGTACAACGACCACGTAGGAGGGAAGCGTTGCTCGCTTGTGGATACATGGTGGCAAACCGAAACAGGAGGTATTATGATATCGCCATTAGCTTTTGTAACCCCAACAAAACCAACCTACGCCTCATTGCCATTACCTGGAATTCAACCGGTTTTAATGAACGAAAAGCGTAACGAAATTGAAGGCAATCAAGTAACAGGAAGTTTGTGTATTAAATTTCCATGGCCCGGAATAGCAAGAACCATTTGGGGCGATCATCAGCGGTATAAAGAAACCTACTTTTCGGCATTTCCAGGCAAATATTTTACGGGAGATGGTGCTTTGCGTGACGAAGTAGGTTACTATCGAATTACAGGTCGAGTAGATGATGTCGTAATTGTTTCGGGTCATAATTTAGGAACAGCTCCTATAGAAGATGCCATAAACGAGCATCCTGCTGTTGCAGAATCGGCTATTGTTGGTTTCCCTCACGATATAAAAGGAAATGCACTGTACGGTTTTGTAATTCTAAAAGAAAGTGGCGAAACTCGGGATAAAAATAATTTGGCTAAAGAAATTAACCAACATATTGCCGATCACATTGGGCCTATTGCGAAATTAGATAAAATTCAGTTTGTTTCTGGTTTGCCTAAAACACGTTCTGGAAAAATTATGAGACGAATTTTACGAAAAATTGCGGAAGGCGATTTTAGTAATTTTGGCGATATTACTACGTTATTAAATCCAGAAATTGTCGATGAGATAAAGAACGGAAAGTTGTAATTTTAAATAAAAGGCTGATTCAATTGTGAATCAGCCTTTTATTTTTTTTACTTTAACCCCAATCTGCTTTTTAATTTTAAAAATAATAAAGCAATAGAAAAAGCATCTTCTGAAGCCGATACACGATCTGATTTTGGTATTTTAAAAATAGTAATCAATTCGTCTAAAGAAAATTTACTATCATTATCCTCTTGCAGTTTTTTGTACATGATTTCAATATCAAGAGCTTCATTTTTGAGACGACCACAATGCAATTTTTCTAGAGCTTCGTTGATAATTTGCACGTCAAAATCGATATGATAGCCAATCAGTACAGCGTTTCCTATAAAATTAACAAACATTTCTACCGCAACATCATTTGAAATTTCAGTGTTATTATTTTCTGATAGAATGACTTCAAAACTATCTGAAATCAGAATAGTATCGTTTATAATCGAAACGGCTCCGTACGATAAAATAGCATCTTTTTTGGGGTTTAACCCAGTAGATTCAAGACTTATTGCGATGTAGCGATTTGATTTTTCCTCAAATTTTGCTACATATTTTTTCCAAAAATCGGGAGACGGTTTGTTGATATGTTTAATCCAATCGATCATATTAGTTTACGAAAATTGTGTTAATTGAATTTTACTTTTTATTAATTCTTCTAAATCTCGCATAGGAGCAAGGGCGCTTTTTAGTTTCTCTTTATCAGCCTTAGATAACTCTTCTAAATCGATATATTGTCCAGAATTATCGTTTTTTAAACCTTCCAAAGTTCGGAATTTTGATAATACTAAAAAAGCCTCTGCACAGTTTAAATACGTTTCTGAAAATCGAGGATCAATAATAGCTAATTGTTTGAATCTTAAATAAGTACTGTTTATGCCTTTTATATTTAAACTTAAAATCAGCACTCTAGCGGCATCTATAAGTGGCAATAAACCTTTTGCTTTAATGTCAAATTTATTTCTATTTTCTCCGTCTTCTTCTACATTAAATTTCTTAAAAAAGTTGAGAGGAGCAGGTTTTCGTAATGCATCGTTACCTAAATAATCTAAAAATAAAGTGTTGGTATTTAAATTTTTGAAAATAGTTTCAGTAATGGCATCTTCAATTTTTTGATCGCCAAAAGCAATTTCGTAATCAAAGAAAATAGTATTGACAGTATTTGATTTTTCACCTGGAGTGTTAATCCAACTCTCGTATTGCTTTCTCCAGTCTGTCAATGATTTGCACCAATTAACATTACTAGCAATATAGCCTTCTGGGCTGTTTTTATAGCCCATTTGTTCAAGGGTATGGGTTGTTTTTTTAGCTAATTGCATAAAATAATCTCTAACATCTCGGTACTTTCTAGTTTCGACATCATCAAACACCAAAATACTGTCTTGATTGGTCATCAAAAGTTGCTCTTTTCGTCCTTGGCTGCCTATGCAAAGCCATGCAAAATTAGCAGGAGGGGAGCCTAACTCTAAAATAGCCAGTTCGATACATCTTTTGATAAGGGCAAGTGTAATTTCTCCTGCAATGGTATTGATATGAGTTAAAGGTATATTTTTGGATATCGACGATTGGATAATTTCAGTCAAATTTTCTCTGATTTTTTTCAAATCAGTAGCGTTTTGCGAATGCTTAATTTCTTTTAGCAACACACCCGGATTATTTGCTTGTGCTACAACCAAGTCGTGTTCAGAAATGACGCCTTTTATTTCTGATTTTTCGGAACCATCTTGCGTTACACATAAATGGCTCAAACCATATTTAAGCATAATAAGTTGAGATTCAGCTACTGAAACGCTTTCAGATACCGTAATTACGGGAGAATTCATTATTTTTTGTATTGGTGCTGTTATTTCAAATCGTCCCGTGGCAATTTTAGCTCTAAAATCAGTATCGGTGACAATACCAATTGGAAAATTATTTTCAATAATTAAGGCGTTGTCTTGCAGATTGTCCGACATGAGTTGTGCTACCTCTTTTATAGTAGCATTTTGTGAAAAAAGGAGTGGTTTTTTGTTGTAATTTAGCGATTGAAAAAAAGAGGTATCCGATTGATTTTCAGTAAACATGATGTTATCGGAGAGGACTCTATTGGTATTTTCTTTGTTTAGAGAACTTTTAGAATTTGCAGCAAAACTTTCCAATAAAAAGTTTAAAATTTCAGAATTTTTAGCTAAAAAAGGCTTAAAAGTTTCGATTGGAATGGCATAAATAACGCTTTCTTCACGAGCTTTAGCATTCATTTGATAGTTGTTTTTGGCAAAAAAGGGACGCAATCCAAAAATATCGCCTGAATAACATTTATTGAGCAATATTTCTTCTGAATCGGAAATTACAGTCAAATGCAAAACACCAGAATAAACAACATAAAAGCAGTCATGCAATTCATCATTTATAGCAAAAATAGATTTATCTTTTTCTAAATTTAAAATACGAATGGCTTTAGAAATAAGTTTTAAATCATCAAAAGATAAGTACTGAAATGGTTCATATTGTTTTAAAAAAGAAGCTATTTTTTCTATAATGGAATTATTCATGTTTTTAAGCATTAGGTATAAAGTACAAAAATACACAATAATTATAAGAATAAAAGTGTATTCGAAACATTCTATTTTACATAATATAAATTATAGTTCAAATAGAATGTGTTTTTTAGTGCTACATATTTGAGCTATTATTTCATCTTTTGCCTTTTTACAACTGGTATTGTATCGGGTTTGTTCTGTAAAAAATAATTGGCCATTAATTTTTCAATCAATTCATCTTTGGTTAAATGATGAAAAATCGTTTTTATTTTATCTTTCAAATCACTTGATAATTCGTGATTTGGTTTTGTTTTAAAGATTTGTTTTGCCCACAAATACGCATTGTTTTCTTCGATACTTGCTGCATTGGGTTTTTGAAACTTTTTGAACTTAATTCCTAAAGCTTTTTCAAAATCGGCAATTTCAGCAATTTCTTCTTGTTGCAAAATGGTTAAAGAAAATCCTTCGGCACCAGCTCTTGCTGTACGTCCGCTACGATGAACATACGTTTCGTGAACATCTGGCAAATGGTAATTTACCACATATGAAATTTCCTTTACATCGATTCCGCGAGCTGCTAAGTCTGTGGCAACTAATATGTTAATGTGTCCTGCACGAAACTGATCCATGATTCTGTCACGAATGGGCTGTGTCAAACTACCGTGGATTGCGCCAGACGAAAAACGATTGATGGCTAAATTCTTCGCTAATTTATTAACCGCTGCCTTCGTTTTACAGAAAATAATACCTCTTTGTCCTTCTTTTGAAGTTAAAAAATGCATTAAAACTTCTAGTTTTTCAATAGGATCTACAACAATATATTCGTGATTGATGCTAGAATTCCCAACAATTTCCATACTTGCACTAACTTGTGTCACTTTTTTTGACATGTAGTTTTGTACCAATTGCTTCACTGTTCCTGGCATTGTTGCCGAAAACAACCACGTTTTTCTATTTTTAGGTAAATCGATGGCAATTTCATCTAATCCTTCTTTTAATGCTGTTGCCATTTCGTCGGCTTCATCAAGGATTAAATAGTTAATTTCTTTGATGTTTATAGCGCCTCTTTTGATTAAATCTATCAATCTTCCTGGTGTTGCTATAACAATTTGCGTGGGTTGTTGTAAACGTTCTATTTGAGGTTTTATTGGGATTCCGCCACAAACAGAAGCGATAGAAACTTCGGGTAAATATGTAGCAAAACTTTCTAAATTCGTGAATATTTGGTTCCCCAATTCTCTAGTAGGAACTAATATTACAGCTTGAATTTTAGGAATATTGACGTCAACTAATTGCAATAAAGGCAATCCGAAAGCAGCTGTTTTTCCTGTTCCTGTTTTTGCCAATCCTATAAAATCATCTTGACTGGAAAGTAAAACGGGTATCGATTTTTGTTGAATTTCTGTGGGAACAGTAATTTTTAAATCGATTAAGGCATTTAGAAGGGATTCCGATATTCCTAAATTGGCAAATTGTTTTGACATAATACTGTTTTTTAAAGAATGTTTATTGCGAAACTGAACTTCCTAGCCCAGCTGTACACGAGCGAAAGCGAACTGACGAAGTAAATAGCTCCTAATCTTCTTCAGCAAATAATTTCTCTCTGTATTTTTTGCCTATCAAGAGTAATAATTTTACTTTATAATCTTCAACCAGCCATTCGCGGTAGTTTTTGCTGCATTGACTCAAACATTTGGTGTAACGTTTCATACGACATTCGATATCGTCGTGTAATTCTTTCGATAAATTTTTAGCGTCTATAAGTTCATCTGTATTATCAACACACATCGCAGCATGTTGGTCTAGCGATTTTTCTAAAACTACTTTTGATCGTAAATTTAATGAAATGGCTAACTTATGCTCGGCATCAATATCGAAAGTCACCATATTTGTTTTGCTAAATTTTGAGCGTAATTCTGGTGGCATTTCGTATTTGAAATGCAGTTCGATTTCGGCATCTTCTCGAAGATTATCTAAATAATATTCGGGAGATTTAAAAATATGTTGCCAATCTACGTTTTGGTTCCAAAGCCCGAAACGAGCGGCATTATTTCCTAAATCGATAATGGTAAATTCACTTTTATTAGGCAATTTTCGAGATCCACGCCCAATCATCTGAAAATATAACGTGAGCGATTTTGTAGCACGATTTATAATGATGGTTTCTACCGTTGGTTCATCGAAACCTGTGGTTAAAATTCCTACAGAGGTTAATATGGCGTCTGGCGTTTTTTTAAACCAGGATAAAATATCTTTTCGATCTTCGGGAGTTGTCGTATTGTCTAAGTGACGTATCGGTAATCCCGCTTCTCTAAAGGTTTCATAAACATACAAAGAAGTATTGATTCCGTTGTTAAAAATCAAGGTTTTCTTTCCTTTTGATTTTTCTTCGTAAGCATGCAACAATTTATTTTGCATGTCGAGTTGCGAATATAACTCGTCAGACGATTTAACGGTATAATCGCCATTGATGCCTATTTTTAAGCTTGATAATCCCACATCGTAGCTATACGTTACGGCTTTTGCTAAAAATCCGTTTGCTATTAGTTTGCTAATGGGGTCTCCTACAATCAGTTCTTTGTAGCTTTCGTACATAGGTAACTTTATGTTAGAGCTTAATGGTGTGGCAGTTACGCCAAGTATAAAGGCGTTGTTAAAAGAACCTAGTAATTTTCTGAAGGAGTTATAATGGGCTTCATCGATAATGACTAATCCAACGTTGTCTATGAGTAATTTTTCGTCGTTTAGCCTGTTTTTAAGCGTTTCAACCATGGCTACAAAACAAGAATATTCTTCTTGATCGGGCAGTTCCTTCACTTTCGAATTGATAATTTTGTTTTTTACATCAAAACCTTTTAACATTTTTGATGTTTGCTTACAAAGCTCAATTCGATGGGTTAGTACAACAACTTTTTTGTCATAAAGTTCTAAATAGCGACGTACAATTTCCGAAAAAATAACGGTCTTCCCCCCTCCTGTTGGCAATTGATACAGTAAATGATAATTACTTGCAACGGCATTCATTTTGCTAAAAATAGCATCAATATCACGAGATTGGTAATCGTAAAGTATTTTTTTCTCTTCAATTTCAATTTCTAGGCTGTTGTTGGGCATACTATTTTTTGGATTTCGGCAAAAGTACGCTATAAAAAGGGTTATTTGGTTTAAAAACGAAATAAATATGAAATTTCTTAAAAAAAAATGAAGGTTTGTTGGACAGACTAAAACTCTGCCAGTTGAGAAATTAAATTTAGTTGACTCGAATTACACCAATTAGCATGAATAAATAGGCATAACTTGGTGTTCAATTTTTAAATTTTGAATGGAAATGTGCTAAAGGGCTAATTTTAATATAAACTAATGAAATTCTTGAAATAATCTTGATGCTACATTGTAGGCGCTTTCAAAACTCATCGGGCTAGTATTTGTATTTTCTTTTTGGGTGGTAAAATAAGACAACAATTTTTCTGTTGGCATATTTCCTGTTAGTGTATCTGTGGCCATGGGGCAACCTCCAAAACCTTGAATGGCACCATCATAACGACGACAACCCGCTTGATAAGCCGCATCCACTTTTTCAAACCATTTATCGGGCGTGGTGTGCAAATGTGCTCCGAATTCGATGTTTGGGTATTGGGGTATTAAATTGGAAAATAAATACGAAATAACAGCTGGAGTCGAAGTACCAACAGTATCTGATAGCGAAAGTATTTTGGCTCCCATAGTAGCCAATTTTTCTGTCCACTCTCCTACTATTTCTACGTTCCAAGGGTCTCCATATGGGTTTCCAAATCCCATAGAAATGTAGGTAACCACTTCTTTATTTGATTTATCAGCAATTTCTAAAATTTCTTGCAAAGTAACTAAGCTCTCGCCAATAGTTTTGTGCGTATTTCGCATCTGAAAATTCTCGGAAATAGAAAAAGGAAATCCTAAATACTGTATTTCTGTATGTGCTGATGCAGCCATTGCGCCTTGAGTATTCGCAATTATAGCTAACAACTTACTTTGGGTTTGCGACAAATCCAACTGTGCCAAAACTTCCGCTGTATCTTGCATTTGAGGAATGGCTTTTGCCGATACAAAACTACCAAAATCGATAGTATCGAAACCCACACGCAATAAGGATTGTAGATACTCTACTTTTCTTTGCGTAGGAATAAAGGTTTTGATACCTTGCATGGCATCTCTAGGACATTCAATAATTTTTACTTTTTCCATGGAAGCCAAAGATACTAAAGAAATCGATTTCGTAAACTATAATTTTTTAGTTTTTAGACTTTAAAATTTCTTCATTAATTTGTTTTACTAAATTGGGGCCTTCGTATATAAAACCAGTGTACAATTGGACTAAGCTTGCTCCAGCGTCTAATTTTTCTATCGCATCTGCTGCTGAATGAATGCCACCAACACCAATAATTGGAAATGCCTTATTGCTTTTTTCTGCTAAAAAATGAATCACTTCGGTAGATCTTTTGGTTATTGGCTTTCCTGACAAACCACCCGTTTCTATCTTATTTTCAGATTGCAATCCTTCACGAGAAATGGTAGTATTGGTTGCTATAACGCCTGCAATTTGGGTATCGTTTACAATAGCAATAATATCTAAAAGTTGTTCGTTAGTCAAATCGGGTGCAATTTTTAACAGAATTGGTTTTGAACTTCTTTTGCTCTTGTTTTTGCTTTGAAGCGTATTTAACAATTGTGTAAGTGGCTCTTTTTCCTGCAACTCCCGAAGATTTGGAGTGTTTGGTGAGCTTACATTGACCACAAAATAATCGACATAATCGTACAAAGCATCGAAACAAATTTCATAATCTGAAGTAGCTTTTTCGTTTGGAGTCAATTTGTTTTTGCCTATATTTCCGCCTATTAGAACACCTTTATTTTTCTTTAGTCGTTTTACGGCTTCTTGGACTCCCCCATTATTGAATCCCATACGGTTAATGATGGCACTGTCTTTTTTTAGTCGAAACAATCGTTTTTTAGGATTTCCGTCTTGTGCAACGGGAGTTAGCGTACCAATTTCGATAAAACCGAAGCCAAAATTAGATAATTCATTGTACAAGACTGCATTTTTATCGAAACCAGCTGCTAAACCAACTGGATTTTTAAATTTTAATCCAAAGACTTCCATTTCTAATCGTTTGTCATTTACCAAATAGAGTGATTTGAAAAGGGCTGGAAAACCAGGTATTTTTGAAAGCAATCGAATGATTGAAAAGGTAAAATAATGCACTTTTTCGGGGTCAAACCAAAAAAGTATCGGGCGAATGAGTATTTTATACATGGTATCTTGTTTTAGTTTAGCTTTTCAAAAAAGCTAAAACATTCGTCTCTATCCGTTCGTCAATATTGGAAATATCAGCTTTTACAAATTTTTCGCCTAATATATTTTCATACAATTCTATATACCGTTCTGATACTGATGCAATATATTCATCAGACATCTCTGGAATTTGTTGCCCTTCTTGCCCTTGAAATCCATTTTCAATTAACCAACGACGCACAAATTCTTTAGACAATTGCTTTTGCTCTTCCTTTTTATCTTGGCGTTCCTGATACCCATCGGCATAAAAATAGCGTGAGGAATCGGGTGTATGAATTTCGTCTATCAATACAATTTTTCCCTCTTTGGTTTTTCCAAATTCGTATTTAGTATCTACTAGAATTAATCCTCTAGAAGCTGCAATTTCGGTTCCTCGTTGGTATAAATCTCTCGTATATTTTTCTAAAATTAAATAATCTGCTTCTGAAACAATGTTTTTTGCTAAAATGTCCTCACGAGAAATATCTTCATCATGCGAACCATTGTCGGCTTTGGTTGTTGGTGTAATTATAGGGGTAGGAAATGGATCATTTTCTTGCAATCCTTCCACCATTGTTACGCCACAAATGTTTCTTTTTCCTAAAGCATATTCCCGTGCAGAATGACCCGAAAGGTAGCCACGAATAACCATTTCAACCTTAAATGGTTCACACAAATGACCAACAGCAACATTGGGATCGGGTGTTGCTATAAGCCAATTTGGAACAATATCTTGTGTGAGTTCCATAAATTTGGTGGCAATTTGGTTTAAAATTTGTCCTTTATACGGAATTCCTTTGGGTAAAACAACATCAAAAGCGGATAGTCTGTCGGTAGCAACCATGACTAAAAGTTCATCGTTTATGGTATAGACCTCACGAACTTTGCCTCGGTAAACAGCCTTTTGATTTGGAAAATTGAAATTTGTAGTTGTAATTGTGTTCATTGATGGGTGTGTTGTAGTTTGCGCAAAAATAGCTTGTTTTA
This sequence comes from uncultured Flavobacterium sp., assembly GCA_964292845.1. Taxonomy (GTDB): domain Bacteria; phylum Bacteroidota; class Bacteroidia; order Flavobacteriales; family Flavobacteriaceae; genus Flavobacterium. Next base: position 36,839 of record CAXYWC010000007.1, read on the forward strand.
TGAATATTTTCAAAAGAATAATGATTTTTGTGTGTAAAAGCTGTTTGAACTTTAAAAACTCATTATTTATAATGCTAAAATAATGTATTTTTGCCTCTAATTATTTTCAATTTGAGAACATCAATTTTTAAAGATTTACAAGATTCCATAACCTTCAAAAAGCAACTTTTAGCTTGGGGAAATCAGTACAGAGAAGTCATTTTTTTGGACAGTAACGATTATCCGCAAGACTATTCTAGCTATGATTGTGTTTTGGCTGTTGATGCTTTTACCTCCATAAAAACAGATTATTTCAATGCTTTCGAAGATTTAAAGCAATACCAATCGCAAACTAGAGATTGGCTTTTTGGGTATTTATCGTACGATGTAAAAAACGATACCGAAGACTTGATTTCTGAAAATCAGGATGGTTTGCATTTTCCTGATTTGTTTTTCTTTCAACCTAAAAAACTATTTTTAGTGAAAGGAAATCAACTAGAAATTCAATATCTCAATATGTGTGATGATGAAGTTGAGGAAGATTTTCTTGAAATAGTTGAAAATCAAAAGTCAAAAGTCGAAAGTATTGTCACAATGAGCGGAGTCGAAGTGCAACAGCAAATAGCTAAAGAAAAATACTTAGAGAAAGTTAGTGAAATGCTTGTACACATCAATCATGGCGATATTTATGAAGCTAATTTTTGTATGGAATTTTTTGCAGAAAACACTGAAATAAATCCGTTAGAAATTTATCATAAACTGAATGCCATTTCGGAACCACCATTTTCTGTGTTTTTCAAAAACAATACAAATTTCTTGCTTTCCGCATCACCAGAACGGTATTTGCGAAAAGAAGGCACAAAAATAATTTCGCAACCTATAAAAGGAACTTCAAAACGATTTTCTGATGTAATTGAAGACGAAAAATCGAAACTAGAATTATCCCAAAATCCTAAAGAACGTTCCGAAAATATCATGATTGTCGATTTGGTTCGAAACGATTTGTCTCACACCGCTAGCAAAGGTTCGATTCAGGTTTTAGAATTATGTAAAACCTACAGATTTAAGCAAGTACATCAAATGATATCAACAATTACTTCGGAAGTTTTACATACTACATCTCCTATTGACATTCTAAAAACAACCTTTCCAATGGGCAGTATGACAGGTGCTCCCAAGATTTCGGCAATGAAAATTATTGAAGCATTAGAAGAAACAAAACGTGGTTTGTATAGTGGAGCCATAGGCTACTTCACTCCTACTGGCGATTTCGATTTTAATGTTGTAATTCGTAGTATTTTATATAATTCGGAAGAAAAATACGTTTCTTTTTCTGTTGGAAGTGCTATTACTGCTGGCTCAATTCCTGAAAAGGAATATGACGAATGTTTATTGAAAGCAAAAGCAATGTTGGAAGTTTTAAGTTAAATTGAAATAGCAATGTACATAAAATGCATCAAGTCCTTTCTAAGCACGAATTACATAAATTAAGACGAATTTTTAAGACTGATAAATAGAAATTTGTGTTAATTCGTGGTAAACTTTTTTTATTAATTACGAATAGTCCTAAATTCAATTGAAATAATTACTTTTGAAAATGCTAAAAAAATTCACAAAACACATTGAAACTAATTTCCCATTCTTGCACCACAGTCGATTTTATATTGCTGTGAGCGGAGGAATAGATAGCATGGTATTAGTTCATTTATTTCAACATTTTAAATACGAATTTGGTCTATTGCATTGCAATTTTAAGCTTCGAGGAGAAGAAAGCGATGCAGATATGCGATTTGTTGCCGATTATGCTGATGAGAATAATTTAAATTTACGTATTGGCTTTTTTCAAACGTATGAAATTGCAAAAGAATTAAAAATTTCTATTCAAGTTGCAGCACGAGAGCTTCGCTATAAATGGTTTTATGAGCAAATGGAAGAAAAAAATGCTCAATATGTAGCCACTGCACATCATCTCGATGATAATCTAGAAACTTTCATAATCAACTTAACTCGAGGAACGGGTTTAGACGGACTAACGGGAATTCCTGCTATAAACAAACAAATTATTAGACCATTATTACCATTTTCTCGTGAAGAAATCGAAGAATATGCTAAAGAAAATAATATACAATGGCGAGAAGATTCAAGTAATGCTTCCGATAAATATTTGCGAAATAAGATTAGACACAATTTGATTCCAATTTTGAAAGAAATAAATCCACTATTTTTAGATTCGTTTCAAAAAACACAAAACTTTCTTAACGATGCCGAATCTATTATAAATGACGGACAATATATTATTTATAAAGAAATTGCCACCGAAAAAGAAGACGGAACTATTTACTTCAATTTGAATAAATTACTAACATTATCTAATTATAAAGCCTATTTGTACCAATGGCTAAAAGAATATGATTTTACGGCTTGGGAAGATATTTATAGTTTAGTTGCATCGCAATCAGGAAAACAAATTTTCTCAAAAAATTACCGATTGTTAAAAGACCGAGATTTTTTAATTTTGTCAGCATTACAAGAAGTAGAAAAGGATGTTTATTTTATTGAAAAAGACCAAAAAGAAGTTAAAATTCCCTTAAATATTTCTATTTGTAATATAAATCACATTTCGACTCCTAAAAATACACTTATATTTGTTGATGAAGACAAACTTCAATTCCCATTAACCATCAGAAAATGGAATGAAGGAGATTCTTTTTACCCGTCAGGAATGAATGGTAAAAAGAAGTTGAGTAAATACTTTAAAGATGAAAAAATGTCATTGATAGAGAAAGAAAACACTTGGCTTTTGTGTTCTAACAACCAAATTGTTTGGGTAATTGGTAAACGAGCCGACCAACAATTTATTGCAAATAAAACAACCAAAAATATAATACAATTAGAATTATTATAATGAAGAAAAAAATCGCTTTACTCCTGTTTTTTACTTTTTTAAGTACACAAGCTCAAATTCTAGATCCAGTAAAATGGAAATCACGAGTGGAAAAAATTTCTGAAACAGAATTTAATTTAATTTTTGAAGGAAAAATAGACGCTGGTTGGCACATGTATTCTCAATTTACAGCTGAAGGTGGATCGCTTCCTACTGAATTGAAATTTGCAAAAGGAAATTACGAACTCGTTGGAAAAACCCAAGAAAGCAAAACAAAAACCGCTTTTAATGATATTTTTGAAGTAAACGAAACTTATTTTGAGAAAAATGTGACTTTAACTCAGAAAATAAAAGTTACAAATCCAGATTTAAAAAATGTAAAAGCAGAGGTTTCATACCAAGCGTGCAAGGAAGCGTGTATTAATGCAAATAAATCGTTTGATTTTGTGTTACCTGTTTCTAAGGTTGCTACAGCTGCTACTACAACCCCAATAGATACTACAGCAACAGCAATAATTAAATCCGTAGATACTGTTGCTACTACTAAAGAAATCGAAAAAGTACCTTCGGAAGTTACTGATAAACCAATTGAAAAGAAAAATGAAGAAAAAGGATTGTTAACCATCTTTTTTCTTGCCTTTTTGTCTGGATTTGCCGCATTACTAACCCCTTGTGTTTTCCCGATGATACCAATGACGGTTAGTTTTTTTACCAAACAAAGCAAAACAAAGTCGCAAGGAATAAAAAATGCTATTTTATATGGTGTTTCAATAATATTAATTTATGTTTTACTAGGTTCGTTAGTGACTGGGATTTTTGGGTCAGATGCTTTAAATGCGCTCTCAACGAACGTTTGGTTTAATATTATTTTCTTTATATTATTACTTGTTTTTGCCTCTTCCTTTTTAGGTGCTTTCGAAATTATGCTGCCTAATTCTTGGGCCAATAAAGTAGATAGACAAGCAGATCGAGGTGGAATTATAGGCATTTTATTTATGGCACTAGCTTTAGCAATTGTTTCCTTTTCTTGTACGGGACCCATTGTAGGGACGCTTTTAGTTGAAGCAGCATCCAAAGGAGGAATTGCTCCTATTGTTGGAATGCTCGGTTTTTCATTGGCTTTAGCCTTACCGTTTATGTTATTTGCCATGTTTCCTGGATGGTTAAATTCGTTACCAAAATCTGGAGGATGGTTGAACACTGTCAAAGTTGTTTTAGGATTTTTAGAATTGGCTCTAGCCTTCAAATTTTTATCTAATGCCGATTTAGTTTTACAAACGCATTTATTAGAAAGAGAAGTATTTTTAGCCATTTGGATTGCTGTTTTCGGAACATTAGGATTCTACTTATTGGGCAAAATAACCTTACCACACGATAGTCCGTTAACACATATTTCTGTGGGAAGATTGTCATTAGGATTATTAGTTTTATCCTTTACCGTTTATTTAATTCCTGGACTTTGGGGAGCACCATTAAAACTAATTTCTGGTTTTCCACCACCTATGACGTATAGCGAAAGCCCTTACGGAGTAGGGAATTCTAAAGGAGCGGGTACAATTTCCCAAGTTTTGCCAACAGGAGCAAAATTAGGAGCCCATGATATTGTTACTTTTGAAGATTACGAACAAGGTTTAGCCTATGCAAAGTCTGTCAACAAACCCATTTTATTAGATTTCACAGGTTTCGCCTGTGTAAATTGCCGTAAAATGGAAGATTATGTATGGTCTAATCCAGAAATACTTTCAATACTAAAAAATGAAGTTATCCTAATTTCACTTTATGTTGATGACAAAAGAGAACTGCTTGAAAATGAGAAATATGTATCCAAAGAAACTGGAAAAGAAATAAACACAATAGGTAATAAATGGAGTGATTTTCAAATTACACATTACAAAGCCAATGCACAGCCATATTATATTGTTTTAGATTTGAATGAAAACAAACTAGCCGAACCAGTTGGATATACTCCGGATGTTACGGAATACCAAAAATGGTTAGAAAGTGGGATTTCAAAATTTAAAAAATAAAAAACAATTAATATACTGACCTGCAAGTTAATCCTTCCCCGTTTTTTGTTTTTATAAGTTAAAACACTATTTTTGAAATATAAAAATATACGCCATGTTAGTAAAAGTATTTGGAAGTGCCGTTTTCGGAGTCGAAGCCACAACCATAACCGTCGAAGTAAACATAGATAAAGGTGTTGGTTATCACCTCGTTGGATTACCTGATAACGCCATCAAAGAAAGTAGTTATCGTATTGCAGCAGCGCTAAAAAATAACGGTTACAATCTTCCCGTAAAAAAAATCACCATCAATATGGCTCCTGCCGATTTACGCAAAGAAGGTTCTGCCTACGATTTGACATTGGCTATAGGAATTCTTGCTGCTTCAGGGCAAATCAAATCGGAAGAAGTTGACAAGTATATTATTATGGGTGAATTATCACTCGATGGTAGTTTACAACCCATAAAAGGAGTACTACCTATTGCCATAAAAGCAAAAGAAGAAGGTTTTAAAGGTTTTTTTCTACCCAAACAAAATGTAAAAGAAGCCGCAATCGTAGCTGGTCTTGATGTATATGGAGTAGAGAATGTACTCGAAGTTATCGATTTTTTTGAAGGGAAAGGAACTCTCGAACCAACAGTTATTAATACCCGTGACGAATTTTATAAAACATTAGATTTTCCTGAATTCGATTTTTCGGAAGTTCGTGGACAAGAAAGCATCAAACGTTGCATGGAAATTGCGGCGGCTGGCGGACACAATATCATTTTAATTGGTCCTCCTGGTTCTGGAAAAACGATGATTGCCAAACGTCTGCCTAGTATTTTACCTCCTATGACACTCAAAGAAGCATTGGAAACCACTAAAATACACAGTGTTGCAGGAAAGGTTAAAGATGTTGGATTGATGAATCAACGTCCTTTTAGAAGCCCACATCATACGGCATCCTCGGTAGCATTGGTGGGTGGAGGAAGTTATCCGCAGCCTGGCGAGATTTCTTTAGCACATAATGGTGTTTTATTTCTGGATGAATTGCCTGAATTTAAACGTGAAGTTTTAGAAGTTATGCGTCAACCACTTGAGGATAGAGAAGTTACCATTTCGAGAGCAAAATTTACGATTACCTATCCGTCCTCGTTTATGCTCGTAGCGAGTATGAATCCAAGTCCGAGTGGCTTTTTTAACGATCCAGACTCTCCAAACACTTCCTCTCCTCATGAAATGAATCGCTATTTGAGTAAAATTTCTGGACCTTTACTAGATCGAATTGATATTCATATCGAAGTAACTCCTGTTCCTTTTGATAAATTGACCGAAAAAAGAAACGGGGAAAGCAGTGTCGAAATAAGAAAACGAGTCATGGCTGCTCGTGAAATTCAATCAGCGAGATTCGAACTTTTTGACAATATTCATTACAATGCACAAATGAATACGAAACAAATTAGAGAGCATTGCGCTCTTGATGATGCCTCGTTACAATTACTAAAAACAGCTATGGAAAGACTCAATCTTTCTGCTCGTGCCTTTGACCGAATTCTAAAAGTATCTCGAACTATTGCCGATTTAGAGGGTATCGAGAAAGTAAATTCAAGTCATATTGCAGAAGCAATTCAGTATCGAAGTTTGGATCGAGAGGGTTGGTTGGGATAAAAGACTATATTTTACCGTAATACAATGCCTTTACAATACCATCGGACAGTCCAATTTTTGGAACGTATATTTTAGTAGCCCCACTCCATTTCATCGCTTTCAAATAAATACTTAATGCAGGTATAATTACATCGGCACGGTCTGTATTTAAAGCTAATTCAGCAATGCGTTGCTCGTAAGTTAATGAGTTTAGGTATTGGTATTGGTTATTCAAATACATATACGATAAGGGCTTGTCGAATGATTTTTCAGACAGTTTGAATATTTTATTAATATTTCCTCCCGATCCTATTAACGTAATGCTATCATATGGTTCAGTATTTGTCTTAATCCATTTTTCAATTTCTTCCCAAACAATATCGCTTACCATATTATTGAGTAAACGAACAGTTCCGTTTTTGAATGATTTTGAAACAATCATTTTTCCGTCAGAAAATAAAGAAAATTCGGTGCTTCCGCCTCCCACATCAACATAAAGATAGGTTTGTTCGGTTTTTATAAATTGATGTAAATCGGAAGAAGCTATAATAGCTGCTTCTTTTTTGCCATCAATGATTTCTATTTTTATATCTGCTTTTTTCTTTATAATTTCAGCTACTTCTTTTCCGTTATATGCCTCACGCATAGCGGAAGTAGCACATGCCATATACTTTTCTACTTTATATACTTTCATCAATAATTTGAATGCTTTCATGGCATCAACCATTCGGTCAATATTCTCTTCGGTAATTTCTCCAACAGTAAAAGCATCTTGCCCCAAACGAATGGGAACTCGAATTAAAGCGCTTTTGTTAAACTGAGTTTCTTTACCATTTTGCTCTACGATATTGGTAATCAAAAGGCGCATGGCGTTTGATCCTATATCGATGGCTGCATATTTTTTTATTGAAATCATTTTTATAGTATATTCGTTGATTCGTTACTTTGTTTAGCTGATTAAAGAAAGTAACAATTAAACTTTTTCAGTAGCCGCTTCTATTTTTTCGCGATAATATTTATAGGTTTCTAGTTGTGCTCTAAAAATAGGATTTTCGCCACGCACACGGTATTTGTTATCTAATTTTTCCGAGTGAAAACGGGCTTTTACATTTCCTTTCCAACCCAAATCAAACGTATCGATTAACTCTTTTTTGATTCCAAGATCATAAATAGGACAAGTTATTTCTACTCTAGCATCTAAATTTCGGGTCATAAAATCGGCTGAAGATATAAATACTTCGGGATCGTTATTGTTTCCAAAAATATATACTCTTGAATGTTCTAAATAGTTATCTACAATAGAAATAGCTTCGATATTTTCACTCATGTCTTTTACACCAGGAATAAGGCAACAAATCCCTCTTATGATAAGCTGAATTTTTACTCCTGCTCTACTGGCATCGTATAATTTGTCAATCATTTTAGTGTCTGACAAGCTATTCATTTTTAATTTAATATAGGCTGGTTTTCCAATACTTGCGTTTAGAATTTCTCGGTCTATTAATTTATTAAAACGGTAGCGTGTGTAATGTGGCGATACAATTAAATGCTTGTATCTATAAACTCTGTAATTAGTATGGAAAAATTCGAATACTTTAATTGCATCTTTTAGAATTTGCTGGTGCGCTGTGAATAAAGTAACATCGGTATATACTTTGGCAGTAGCTTCGTTAAAATTCCCTGTAGATACAATACCATATCGTTTTAGCTTTCCGTCTTCAATGCGCTCGACAAGACAGAGTTTACTGTGTACTTTAAGTCCTTTTACCCCAAAAATGAGTTCAATTCCTTCGGTTTGCATTTGTTCAGCATAAGAAATATTACTGGCTTCATCAAAACGGGCTTGCAACTCGATTTGAACGGTTACTTTTTTACCGTTTTTTGCCGCATTAATGAGCGAGCTCACAATTTGTGAGTTTTTTGCCAGTCGGTATAAGGTTATTTTGATGGAGGACACTTTTGGGTCTAATGCAGCTTCTCGTAAGAACTTTATGATGTACGCAAAGGATTGGTACGGAGCATTTATCAGATAATCTTTGTTATCAATTTTTTTAAGAATACTTCCTTCTAGGCTCAAATCTTCTAATGGAAGGGGCATGTTTTTTTTGTATAGCAAATCATATCTTCCAAGATTTGGAAAATCCATGTAATCCCGTCGATTGTGGTATCTCCCTCCGGGAATTATACTCTCCTTTGTGTTAATCATCATGTTACGGAGGAAAAATTTGAGCGTATCTTTATCGATAGTTTGATCATAAATAAAGCGTACAGGCTCCCCTATTCGTCTGTGTTTTACTCCAGATGAAATTTTTTCCATGAAGCTTTTATTCAAATCGCTATCGATATCCAATTGTGCATCTCTAGTGATTTTGATCATGTGAGCCGAAATGCTTTCGTAATCGAAAATAGTAAAGATATTATGCAAATTATACCGAATTACATCGTCTAAAAGAATGATATATTGCTTTTCATTGGTAGAAGGTAAAACGACAAATCGGTTGATTGTTTTTGGAATTTCGATTACGGCATATCGAATATCTTTTTTTAGCTTTATTTTTTCGAGTATAGACGAATTTTCATTGGTTTTCATTACCAATTTTATGGCTAAATAGCCTGATGTATCTTTGAGTAATGGAAATTCTTCCAGATCATTTAGTATGATGGTAACAAGTTCCGGACTTACTTTTTGTATGAAAAAATCACGGATAAAAATTTCTTGCTCTTTATTTATTTCATTTTCATTGATAATAAATACATTTTCTTTTTCTAATTCTTTTTCGATAATGCTCAAAATTCGCAAGCTTTCCGATTGTTGTTCTATAACAATATCTGTAATTTCTTTGAGCAATTTTTGAGAGGATATTCCACCTAATAATTTTTCGGCTGTTTCGCCAGCCATATATAACCGACGAATTGCAGCGTACCGAACTCTAAAAAATTCATCTAAATTATTTGAAAAAATCCCTAAAAAGCGCATTCGATCTAACAACGGAACTTTGTCATCTGCGGCTTCTTGCAAAACTCTAGAATTGAAGGCTAACCAGCTTTTCTCTCTATCGATATATCTATTTTTATGAGCAATCATGATTAAATTTCTTTTGAAAAAAGGGTTTGAATTGTTTTTCCTTTATTAATATCTTTCCAACTATTTTGTTCAAATTGTAATTGTACAAATCCAGCAGTAGGAACGTTTATAATGTATTTATCTCCAAATTTATTAACAAAATTTGTAATAGCCTCATTATGTCCAAAAAGAATTAGTTTTTGGATAGAATCATCGCAGGTTTTAATACATTTTTCCAATTGTTGTTCCTCAAAAGTGTATAACGAATCCTTAAATTGAATTTTTGAAGCCTCTAAATTAGTTTCTTTACAAAACAAAATGGCGGTATCAGTTGCTCTAACGGCTGTACTACTCCAAACTGTAAAATCGGTTGAAACTAAGTTTTGAGCAGCTTTTGCTACTTTTTGTATGGCATTGATACCTGATTTTGTAAGAGGACGTTTTTTGTCTTCCACAGGAAAATCCCAACTCGATTTGGCGTGTCGTATAATTATGAGATGTTTCATTAAAGTTGTCATTTATAAAAATTAATGAAAAAGTCCCCGAAAACGAGGACTTAAATTTATCTTATTAACTTTCTGTATTTCAGTCTTTTCGGGGTTAAATCTCCACCTAAACGTTTTTTCTTATTTTCTTCATATTCAGAAAAACCGCCTTCAAAATAATACACTTCCGAATCGCCTTCAAAAGCTAGAATATGGGTGCAAATTCGGTCTAAAAACCATCTGTCGTGAGAAATAACAACAGCACAACCCGCAAAGTTTTCTAAACCTTCTTCTAAAGCACGAAGTGTATTTACATCTAAATCATTCGTTGGCTCATCTAACAAAAGAACATTTCCTTCTTCTTTGAGCGTCATGGCAAGGTGCAAACGGTTGCGTTCACCTCCAGAAAGTGTCGATACTTTCTTGTTTTGCTCGCCGCCACCAAAATTGAAACGTGATAAATAGGCACGAGAATTTACTTGTCGTCCGCCCATCATGATAAGCTCCTGACCATCGGAGAAATTTTCCCAAATGGATTTGTTAGGATCAATATTAGAATGTGATTGGTCTACATAAGCGATTTTTACAGTTTCACCAACAGTAAATTCGCCACTATCGGTTTCTTGTTCGCCCATAATCATTCTGAAAATAGTCGATTTACCAGCACCGTTTGGCCCGATAACGCCTACAATTCCCGCTTGTGGTAACGTAAAATTCAGGTTATCATATAATAATTTATCGCCAAAAGCTTTGGCAACATTTTTAGCTTCAATTACATTGGTTCCTAAACGTGGTCCGTTCGGGATATAAATTTCTAGATTTTCATCTAGTTGTTTTTGATCTTCGTTTAATAATTTATCGTAATTCTGCAAACGCGCTTTTTGTTTCGTTTGACGGCCTTTTGCTCCTTGACGAACCCAGTCCAACTCACGTTCTAAGTTTTTTCTGCGTTTTGAAGCTACTTTTTCTTCCAGTGCCATTCTGTTTGATTTTTGGTCTAACCAAGAAGAATAATTCCCTTTCCAAGGAATACCTTCTCCTCTATCCAACTCTAAAATCCAACCTGCCACATTATCAAGGAAATACCTATCGTGCGTTACAGCAATTACTGTTCCTGCGTATTGTGCTAAATGTTGTTCCAGCCAAAGTACCGACTCTGCATCTAAGTGATTCGTAGGCTCATCTAACAGCAAAACATCGGGTTGTTGCAATAACAAACGGCATAAAGCTACACGACGACGCTCTCCTCCTGATAAATTTTTAATTGGTGTATCGGCTTCTGGAGTGCGTAAAGCATCCATTGCGATTTCTAGTTTAGTATCTATTTCCCAAGCGCCTAACGAATCTATTTTGTCTTGCAATGCGGCTTGACGATCCATTAGCTTATCCATTTTATCGGCATCTTCATAATATTCAGGCAAGCCAAACATATCGTTTATTTTGTTGAATTCGTCAAGAACAGCCATTGTTTCGGCAACACCTTCGCGGACAATTTCGATAACGGTTTTAGAATCGTCGAGAATAGGTTCTTGTTCTAAATACCCTACTGTATAACCTGGTGAAAAAACCACATCTCCTTGGTAATTTTTATCGACTCCTGCAATAATTTTCAGAAGTGATGATTTACCAGAACCGTTTAGTCCTAAAATACCAATTTTTGCTCCATAAAAGAAACTCAAATAGATGTTCTTCAGTACTGGTTTGTCTGCTCCTTGGTAGGTTTTACTCAATTTTGACATTGAGAATATTACTTTCTTATCGTCTGACATTTTATGTTTATTTGGTTATTCGTTATTTATACTTGGTATATATTAGAAATCATGAAAAATTCGTAATTCGTAATTTTTTATAAACGTCCTTTTAGCGAGCTAAAAACCCAAGCATTTAGTAAAAATCCGAAACCAACAGTGGCAAAACCCCAACCTGCAATATCGTCGTATCTGAATGCGCCTAAGGCTATTAATACAAGTCCCATGATTACCATCATTAAAGTTGCCCAACCTAAAATTGTGTTTTTATTCATTCCCATAACTTTCTTTTTTTATTTAATTTGAGGGGTACAAATGTCGTTATTTTTTAAATAATTTTCAAGATTAATTGAAAATCTTAACTAACATTTCTTTCAATAAATCGGACTGCGGTAAAGCATTGGCTCCAACTCCCTTACTTTTTACATCAATATCGCGCAAAGAAGCCACGATTTGACTGACTTTTCTCATAGGATAATTTCGTAAAGCCACATCGTAATCTTTTAAGAAAAAAGGACTTACTCCTAATATAGGCGCGACTGTCTTTGGGTTTTTGTCTTTTAATCCATGATATTTTAATAATTGTATGAAAAAGCTAAAAACCAAACTTGTGGTTACTACCATGGGATTATCCTTCGGATTTTGAGCAAAATGATCGGCAATCTGGTACGATTTTAATTGATTGCGTTCGCCAATGGCTTTTCTAAATTCAAAAACATTAAAATCTTTACTAAACCCTATATTTTCCTCAATAATAGCAGGCGTAATCGTACTTCCTTGTGGCAAAATAATGGCTAATTTGTCTAATTCGTTAGCTATTTTACTTAAATCGGTTCCAAGGAAATCGACTAACATGGCGGCTGCTTTGGGTTCGATATTTAGTTTCTTTCCCTGCAAAACTCGTTTTAACCACTCTCCTACTTGATTTTCGTATAATTTTTTACTTTCGTACACAACGCCTTTTTGTGCTAAAATTTTGGTAATTTTTTTTCGTTTGTCTAACGTTTTGTATTTATAACAAATGACTAAAACCGTTGTTGGCTGCGGATTTTCGGCATACGATTCTAACTTATCGATTGTTTTTACTAAATCTTGTGCTTCTTTTACAATCACCACTTGACGATCTGCCATCATAGGATACCGTTTGGCATTCGAAACCACGTCTTCAATCGTAACATCACGCCCATAAAGAACCGTTTGGTTAAAATCTCGTTCATGTTCTTGTAGAATACTATTTTCGATATATTCTGATAATTTATCAATATAATACGGTTCTTCACCCATTAAAAAGTAAATAGGTTTTATATTTCCGGCTTTTATATCGTTTATTATTTTGAGTACTTCGTCCATTTTTTAGAATGCAGATTTTAGATTTTAGATTTCAGATTTGAAACCCAAAAACTTTGAACTTATTTAATACTTTTGTGCTATGCAAAAACTGAATTTTCCAACTTATACATTTCGGTTCAAAAATAGTGAAAATAAAGTTGCTATTTTTGATGAAATTCGCAAAAAATTTGTGATTCTCACGCCCGAAGAATGGGTGCGTCAAAACGTGGTTCGATTTTTATTGGACGAAAAAAAATACCCAAAATCGTATGTTAATGTTGAAAAAGTTATCAAAATAAATGGTTTAACAAAACGCTATGATGTTGTTGTATTTCAGCCTAATGGACAATTATTTTTATTAATAGAATGCAAAGCTCCAGAAGTTGCTATTTCTCAAAATACTTTCGATCAAATTGCCCGATATAATATGGTTTTGGAAGCAAAATATTTAATGGTGACTAATGGTTTAAATCATTATTTTTGTCAAATGGATTTTGAAAACGAGAAATATTTGTTTTTGAAAGCACTTCCTGAATTTAAATCATAGATGAAAGAGCCAAAAATAGCTGTCGTTATATTAAATTGGAATGGTCAGAAATTGTTAGCACAATTTTTACCGTCGATTATACAATATTCTCAAAAAGCTACAATTTATGTGGCTGATAATGCTTCTACTGACGATTCCGTTTCGTTTGTGAAAACGAATTATCCAACGATAAAAATCATCGAAAACAAAGGGAATTTTGGTTATGCCAAAGGGTATAATGAAGCTTTACAGGAAGTAGAAGAAGAAATTTATGCCTTAGTAAATTCTGATATTGAAGTGACTGAAAACTGGTTGCAACCTATCATTACTTTATTTGAAAATAACTCCAAAACAAGTATTATTCAACCAAAAATTCTTGATTTCAAAAACAAGGAATACTTTGAATATGCTGGTGCTGGTGGTGGATTTATAGATAAATACGGTTTTCCGTATTGTCGTGGGCGCATTTTTGATACTATTGAAAAAGATAACGGACAATATAACGACACAACCGAAATATTTTGGGCTTCTGGCGCTTGTTTTTTTATTAGAAAAGAGGTTTTTCGGGAGCTTACTGGTTTTGATGCTGATTTTTTTGCGCACCAAGAAGAAATCGATTTGTGTTGGAGGGCTTTTAACAAAGGATATGTTGCCAAGTATTGTGGACAATCGACTGTTTATCATGTAGGTGGAGCTACTTTGGATGCTGAGAATCCTAAAAAGACGTTCCTGAATTTTAGAAATTCGTTATGGATGTTGACTAAAAACCTGCCCAAAAACAAATTATTTCCAGTTCTTTTTATTCGATTAAGTCTAGACGGAATTGCTGGAATTCGGTTTTTAACGCAAGGGAAATTCAAGCATTTATGGGTAGTTTTGCAAGCTCATTTTTATTTTTATCATCGCTTATTTCAGTTTTTAGGTAAGCGAGATAAACAGCAATTGGAAGCGTATTTTAAAACAAAAAGTATTGTTTTTGAGTATTTTGTAAAGGGAAAGAAAATTTTTGACCACAAATTATAAAATATCTAAACTTCCTTTTCCTTCCCGAATCACCTCTGGTTCATAACCAGACAAATCGATAATGGTTGATCCTACATTATCACCATAACCACCATCAATTACGACATCGACCAAGTTTTGCCATTTTTCAAAAATTAATTCTGGATCGGTGGTGTATTCTATCACATCATCGTCATCGTGAATGGAAGAGGAAACAATAGGATTTCCGAGCATTTTCACGATTTCTAGCGCAATAGTATTGTCTGGCACCCGAATTCCGACTGTGGTTTTCTTTTTGAATTCCTTGGGTAAATTATTATTTCCTGGTAGAATAAACGTGTAGGGTCCTGGTAAAGCTCGTTTCAGAATTTTAAACGTAGAAGTGTCTATTTGTTTTACATAATCAGAAATATTGCTCAAATCATGGCAAACAAAAGAAAAATTGGCTTTTTCGAGCTTAATCCCTTTTATTTTTGCGATTCGCTCTAAGGCTTTGGTGTTGGTAATATCACAACCCAAACCATAAACGGTATCGGTTGGATAAATGATTAGCCCGCCTTCTTTAAGAATTTTTACAACTCTAGCAATTTCCTTTTCGCTAGGATTATCTGGATATATTTTGATGAATTGACTCATACTCGTTTATTTTTTAATTCATAATTTGTTGAAAAAATTAATGAATAAATTTTACCCTATAACATCTAACTTTGCAAATCGCAACAACAATTTCTTAATTCCGCCCACTTCAAATTTAATCTCCGCTTTTTTGTCGGCACCAGCACCTTCTAGGTTTAAGA
>CAXYWC010000008.1:0-51823 GCA_964292845.1 uncultured Flavobacterium sp.
AATCATTCCGAATTAAAAGAATTTCTTGACGAAAAAGTAGAATTATACAATAACCCAAATTTTATCGAGAGCGATCCAATACAAATACCTCATCTTTTTACTTTAAAAGAAGATATTGAAATTGCTGGATTTCTTACTTCAACTATCGCTTGGGGTAATCGAAAAATGATTATCACTAATGCCAAAAAAATGATAGATTTGATGGGTAATGCACCCTATGATTTTATTATGTCGCATAATGAAAATAACTTAGAGCGTTTAGTAAATTTTGTTCATCGAACATTTAATGGTGATGATTTAATTAGCTTCATTAATAGTCTTCAAAACATCTATAAAAACCATAATGGACTTGAATCAATCTTTGTAAAATACCAGGAAGATAATTCAACTCAAAAAAGTATATCAGAATTGAAAAAAATCTTTTTTGAAATACCTCATCAAACTCGTACTGAAAAACATTTATCAGATCCTCTTAAAAATTCTGCCAGCAAAAGACTAAATATGTGGTTAAGGTGGAATTGTCGTCAAGATAACAAAGGAGTCGATTTTGGGATTTGGAAGAGTATTTCTCCTAGTAAATTATCTTGCCCTCTAGATGTACATTCTGGCAATGTAGCTAGAAAATTAGGGCTTTTAAACCGCAAACAAAACGATTCTAAAGCTTTAACAGAATTAGACCGCAACCTCAGAATACTTGATTCAAACGACCCTGCAAAATATGATTTTGCCTTGTTTGGCTTGGGAGTATTTGAAGGATTTTAATCTTTAAAAACATATTTACTAACCACTTTAGAAAAAGTGTTATAGTCATTCCAAATGCACAAAACACCAAAACGGTCGAAGTTTCAAGTTTAACAACTGGAAAATATTTCATTAAAATAAATTCAGATAAAGGTACCACAAACACAACGTTTAATGAAATTTAAGCAATATACTGAAAATAAAAAACTGCCTCTGTCTTTCTCTGAGGCAGTTTTTGTTAGTCCAAACTCAAGGTTATCTGTCCGTCATCATCCAATTCAATGGTATAATCGGTGATGTCAACACCGTTTTCAATAACTTCCAAATCTTCTGGAATAACTTCGACGGGCTCATCATACGGCAATGATTCTAATAAGTTAACCTGTTTTAGTTTGTCTGTTGTTAATTGATTTCCGATGGCTTTTATGCCTTTTATCGCAATAAATTGTTCTAAATCGATGGTTTGATTTTCCTTCTGAACGCCTTTTACTTTAGTAAATATAATTTCGGCAACAGGACGCCAATCGGTCGATACTATTTCTAATTGTGAGTTAGCGTGTTCGGTAATAAAAATTTCTTCTTTATTTTCATTTTCGACTAAGAACCGTTTTACATAATAGCGTTCTTTTTCGCCATCATAATAAATTGCCGAAATTGGCTTTTTAGGGTGCCATTTTTCAAGCACCACCATATCTTCCTCAAAATGAGTGGTTAATTCTGGAATAATGGTTTTTAATTTCCCTGATTGATTGATAATTAATAAACGATCATTCGGACGGAATTCTCCTAGCAACTCCCCTCTTCCATCGACATTCAAACGTTGTACGGTATCGTCAAACCAAACTTTTCTAGGACGTAATGTAGAAATTCCTTTTTCCTTCAATTCAATTTTCTTAATTGGATATTTAGAAACCGTATTCCCTTTACTTACCCGACCTTTTATAGCAATATCGGCAAAATCCAGATCCCATTTTAGCTTCTTAATACTTCCTACTTGGCGCAATAATATGGTTACCACCTCAGCTTCTCCGTTCGGATTGTGAGAAAAATAAAGTATTTGAGAGCCTGCTGTTCCGTTAGTTAAATCATAGGCTTTATCACGAGTGACCCCTGAAACATTGAAACGTTTTATAAACGAAGAGCCATTTTTTCCGTCACGATAAATCATGTTGTAAATGGTTCGCTTGTCATTTTTATCAAAAACGTCAATATGAATAATGTCTTTTCCTACGAACTTTTTATCATCAACTTTAGAAACCATCAGTCTTCCATCACGAAGAAAAACAATAACATCGTCTATATCAGAACAATCGGCTACATACTCGTCTTTCTTTAAGCCTGTTCCAAAGAAACCTTCTTCTTTATTTACATACAACTTGGTGTTTCGTAAAACTACTTTTGTGGCTTCAATGGTATCAAAACTTCGCAATTCGGTTTGACGCTCACGACCTTTTCCATATTTTTCTTTTAAACGAGTAAAATAGGCAATAGCAAAATCGATTAAATGTTCCAAATCGTATTTCACTTGTTCCATTTCTTCTTCTAACTTCGCAATAAAATCATCGGCTTTGTTGGAATCGAAACGGGTAATACGAATCATTGGAATTTGCGTTAATTTCTGCAAATCGTCTTCTACAATATCTCGAACAAATGATTTTTTGAATGGTTCAAATTGTTTGTATAAATACTCATACAGCGTTTCTCTATCCGAATACAATTTGAAATCGATGTACATTTCTTCACGAATGAAGATTTTTTCTAATGTTGAAAAATGCCATTTTGTTTTTAACTCTTCTAACTGAATTTCTAATTCGGCTTTGAGTAATTGAACGGTTCTGTCGGTCGAAATCTTCAACATATCAGAAACGCCAATAAATAAAGGCTTGTTGTCTTCAATGACACAACCTAAAGGGGCAACAGAAGTTTCACAAGCTGTAAAAGCGTATAAAGCATCGATTGATTTATCAGGAGAAACACCTGGAAATAGATGAATTAATATTTCTACCTCAGCAGCCGTATTGTCTTCAATTTTTTTGATTTTTATTTTCCCTTTTTCATTGGCTTTCAAAATACTATCAATTAATGTTGATGTATTGGTAGAAAATGGAATTTGAGTGATTACTAAAGTTTGCTTGTCTAATTGCGCAATTTTAGCACGAACACGAACTCTACCACCACGCAAACCATCATTGTAATTCGAAACATCGGCAATACCAGCCGTTTGAAAATCAGGATAAATGGTAAATGGTTTTCCTTTTAATATTTTTATTGATGCGTCAATTAATTCATTGAAATTGTGAGGCAATACTTTGGTAGATAAACCAACGGCAATTCCTTCGGCTCCTGAAGCTAGTAATAATGGAAATTTAACGGGTAAATTGTTGGGTTCTGCACGACGACCATCATAGGACATTCCCCAATCGGTAATTTTAGGAGAATACAAAACCTCTAAAGCAAATTTTGACAGACGTGCTTCAATGTAACGAGAAGCCGCAGCGCTATCGCCCGTGAGAATATTTCCCCAGTTCCCTTGACAATCTATTAGTAATTCTCTTTGCCCAATTTGTACCATAGCATCGCCAATACTCGCATCTCCGTGAGGGTGATACTGCATGGTGTGCCCTACTACATTAGCCACTTTATTATAGCGACCATCATCTAACTCTTTCAAAGAGTGCATGATACGACGTTGTACTGGTTTGAAACCATCTTCAATAGCTGGAACCGCACGCTCGAGAATCACATAGGAAGCGTAATCCAAAAACCAATCTTTGTACATTCCTGTAACTTTGGTAATGGTATCTTCTGGATTCTCGTCGTTTTCGTAAAAATGCTGACCTTCAAAGTGTTTTGCATCTACTTCAATAATTTCATCAGCATCATTTTCTTCTTGATTTTCGTCAATAGAATTATCCTCCGATTGGTTATCGTCTTCTGAATTTGGAATTATGTTGTCTTCTTCTTCGTCTTTCATTTATGCTGAATTTATTTCAGTATCTTTTTTGTTAGCAGTTTATTTTATACTTGTTCAACAACATCCAATTCTACCTTCAAATTATTAATGATAAATGTTTGTCTATCTGGTGTGTTTTTACCCATATAAAACTCCAATAATTTTTCTATTGATGTCGATTTGTCTAACATAACTGGATCTAAACGAATGGTTTCTCCAATAAAATTTTTGAATTCGTCTGGCGAAATCTCTCCTAATCCCTTAAATCGAGTAATTTCGGGTTTGGGTTTTAGTTTTTCGATGGCATCTTTACGTTCTTGCTCAGAATAACAATAAATCGTTTCTTTCTTGTTACGTACCCGAAATAATGGTGTTTGAAGAATATACAAATGACCTTCCTTAATCATTTCTGGAAAAAATTGCAAGAAAAAGGTAATCAATAGCAAACGGATGTGCATTCCGTCGACATCGGCATCGGTAGCAATTACAATGTTGTTGTAACGCAAATCTTCCATGCTTTCTTCAATGTCTAGTGCCGCTTGCAGTAAATTAAATTCTTCGTTTTCATACACAATTTTTTTTGACATTCCGTAGGAATTCAAAGGTTTACCACGCAAACTAAACACCGCTTGTGTATTTACATCGCGAGATTTAGTAATCGAACCAGAAGCCGAATCTCCCTCGGTAATAAAAAGCGTACTTTCTAAACTTCGTGAGTTTTTAGCATCAGTCAAATGAACTCTGCAATCCCGTAATTTTTTGTTATGTAAACTCGATTTTTTAGCTCTGTCTTTGGCTAATTTTCTAATGCCTGAAAGTTCTTTACGTTCTCTTTCAGCTTGAAGAATTTTGCGCAAAAGCAAATCGGCAGTTTCTGGATTTTTATGTAAAAAGTTATCTAATTTGGTTTTAATAAAATCATTTACGAATGTTCTCACCGAAGGCAAATCAGGTCCCATATCGGTAGATCCTAATTTGGTTTTGGTTTGACTTTCAAAAACGGGTTCTTCCACCCGAACCACGATGGCAGAAACTATCGATTTTCGGATATCGGAAGCTTCGAAAGGTTTGTTGTAAAACTCTTTGATGGTTTTTACGATTGATTCACGGAAAGCACCTAAGTGTGTTCCTCCTTGTGTGGTATTTTGTCCGTTTACGAACGAATAATATTCTTCTGAATATTGTGTTTTACTATGCGTTATAGCTACTTCTATATCATCGCCAAGCAGGTGAATGATGGGATAAACCATATCTTCTTCTGCAATATTTTCTTCTAATAAATCTTTCAATCCATTATCTGAATAATACTTTTCTCCGTTGTAAATTATGGTTAATCCTGTGTTTAGGTAACAATAATTTTTGAGCATTTTAATAATATACTCGTTACGGTATTTGTAGTTTTTAAAAATGGCTTCATCGGCAATAAACGAAACTTTGGTACCTTTCCGCTTTGTGCTTTCAATAATATCTTCTTCTAAAGTTAAATTTCCTCCAGAAAATTCGGCCGCTTTTTGTTGGTTATCCCGAACGGATTCGACACGAAAATAATGCGAAAGTGCATTTACAGCCTTGGTTCCTACTCCATTTAATCCGACTGATTTTTTAAAGGCTTTCGAGTCGTACTTTCCTCCCGTGTTCATTTTAGAAACTACGTCGATAACTTTACCTAATGGAATACCACGTCCGTAATCGCGAACGGTAACCAATTTGTCTTTCATGGTAACTTCGATGGTTTTTCCGGCACCCATCACAAATTCGTCGATACAGTTATCGAGAACTTCTTTTAGCAAAATATAAATACCGTCATCGGGTGAAGAACCATCGCCTAGTTTCCCAATGTACATTCCGGGACGCAAACGAATGTGCTCTTTCCAGTCGAGTGAACGGATATTATCCTCATTATATTGATCTTGCTCTTGCATTTGTATAAAAATCGATTTTGCGCTAATTTAGTGATTTTCGGTGGTTTTTAAAAACGCATTTTGGAAAGTTATTGACAAAATAATGAGCCAAAAAAGAAGCTTTATAAGAGCCGTCAATGGGGCATTTTTAGATTAATAATGGCAAAAAATCCCACCCTCGTAAGGAGTCCAAAAAGCCGCTTTTTGATTGGAAAATTGTAAGGAAGCGTTTGCCCAAGTATTGCAAGTTTTGAACAAACTATAGCTTCCATGTGCATTATAAAAAGCATCGTTTTTAGAGTAGCTATGCCCTGAAATCCATATCAAATTTTGGTTTGAATCTCTCATAAAACTATCTGAAATATAAGCAACTAACTTTTGATAGTTGCTTTTTGATATTCTAATTTTCTTACAATTCTCATTTTCAGAAATCGACTTATAGAAAGTGGTATGCATTGCGGATGTGCTTAATCCGGTAGCGGCTTTTATTGCTGTACTTGCTTTTAAATCTGACCAAGTTGGCGTGTCGAGATAAAAACCTTTATCGCCCCAACCTATTCCTAAGTAATTCATTATAGAATCCTGAGCTTTGGTATGTTTGAACTTAATTTCTTTTGTCCAATCTTTAATTTCGTTTTTTATAGGAACAACAATGTCGGTATGGACTCCATTTGATTTGATAAAGATTTCGATTTCTGGTTTTTGAATAACGTGAGCATTGACTGTAATTTTTGATAATCCAAAAGCTGTAAAAAAATAGAGTGTGAATAATGCTAGAAATACGAGTAGCATTTTAGAAAATATGCGGAGTCCTTTATTTATCATTTTCATAGCTTTCTTTTTAAAATTCTAATCAAATTTCAAGCCAAAAAAAAACCGTTCAATTTCTTGAACAGTTTTAGTTTAAATTTATTTTCTGACTACACGTTAAATCTAAAATGCATCACATCACCATCTTTTACGATATATTCTTTTCCTTCTACTTTAAATTTTCCTGCTTCTTTTACTTTAGCTTCCGTTCCATAGTGCACATAATCGTCGTACGAAATTACTTCGGCGCGAATAAATC
Source organism: uncultured Flavobacterium sp. (assembly GCA_964292845.1). Taxonomy (GTDB): domain Bacteria; phylum Bacteroidota; class Bacteroidia; order Flavobacteriales; family Flavobacteriaceae; genus Flavobacterium. The sequence goes on from CAXYWC010000008.1 coordinate 6,665, forward strand.
CTTTTTCGAAATCGGTATGAATAACTCCTGCGGCTTGTGGGGCAGTAGCACCAATAGGAATAGTCCAAGCTCTTACTTCTTTGACTCCTGCTGTAAAATAAGTTTGCTGGTTTAACAATTTGTATGCTGCTCGAATTAAAACAGAAGATCCTGGCTCTGATAATCCCATATCTTCTAAAAAAACTTGGCGTTCTTCGTAAGTTTCTAACTCTGTAATATCGGCTTCTGTACCTACTGCTAACACAATTACTTCTGCTTTTTCGTCTTTGACTAATTCTCGAACTTGGTCCACATATTTATTTCCTGTAACGGCTGATCCTTCGTCAACATTACATACGTATAAAACGGGTTTAGTTGTAATTAATTGAAACGATTCGAATAATTCTTCTTCTTCATAACCTTTTGGCTCAACTGTTCTTGCTGATTTTGCTTGCAATAAAGCTTCTCGGATTCTGTTTAATAATCCTTCTTCCAATTGTGCTTCTTTGTTTCCTGTTTTCGCAGCTCGTTTTACTTTTTCGAGGCGTTTTTCGACTGTTTCTAAGTCTTTCAATTGCAACTCAATGTCGATAGTTTCTTTGTCTCGAATTGGGTTTACGTTTCCATCAACGTGAATTATATTCTCATTGTCAAAACAACGCAAAACGTGAATAATAGCATTACATTCTCTAATATTTCCAAGGAATTGATTTCCTAATCCTTCTCCTTTGCTGGCTCCTTTTACTAATCCTGCAATGTCAACAATATCGACTGTTGCCATTTGAACTCTTTCTGGTTTTACCAGTTCTTCGAGTTTTTCCATTCTTGGATCTGGAACGTTTACAACTCCTATATTGGGTTCGATGGTGCAAAACGGAAAGTTAGCACTTTGCGCTTTGGCATTGGATAAACAATTGAATAATGTCGATTTTCCTACGTTTGGTAACCCTACAATTCCTGCTTTCATTCTTACTGGTTTACAATTAACAACTTACTCTAGTGGTTATTTTTTTAAGTGTGCAAATATACTTTAAAACTTGTAAGATTCAAGGTAAAAAACAGGAAATATTAAAAGACTCGAATTGAAACTCAATGGAGTACTTTTTTTAGAATAATTACTTAACCGATAAATTGTCAATGATTTCTTTTTCTTCTTTGGTGGAAACAAATCCTGATCCGAAATCCCAATAATTGTTAAAAAATTGCGTTTTCTTATTGATTAATGATTTTTCTTTGAAAACATTTTTATCGTTGTATTTGAAAAGTTCTTTATCGAAATTGGTAATTATCATGTGATTATCCACTTCGATTCTTCGTTTTTGTTTCTTATACTTTTTTTCAAAAGCAATAACTTCTTTAGAATTGGCTAAGTAGTACAGGTCGTCTTCTATTCTAAACGTATTTTTAAATTCTAATTTGAATATTTTACTACTTCCTAAGAAAGATTGCCTTAAATCTTCCAGTCTAGAATCAGGCACGAAGGAACTTACTTCCATAATAATCATTTTATTCCTTTCATAAACAATGGTAAAATCCGACAAAACACCTTTTGCGTCTTCTATAGGAGTTACTTTGATAACTAAGTAATCTTCGTTACTAGGGTAGGATTTTACCTGAAAGTCATATTTTTTTTTTGCACTCGAGGCTAAAATTTCATCGATATACTTAAATTGATAGTAATTTTCGATAATATTATTCAAATCATAGCCTAAAAGTTCGGCATCAATATCGCCATCTAACAAGCCCACAGCTCTATTTTGTTCGACTAAAATATCGGTTTTTATATTTTTTGAGTTGCCTAATATCTGAAAATTAATTAAGCCGTCATTAAAAAAGACAATTTGATTATTTTTTTTATAAAATTCTCTCAAATAGACTTTTAGATTTACTGGAACGGTCATTTTTTGCAGTGAATTTTCGACTAAATCGGTTAGTATTTTTTGAGGATGATCACTGGTTAAAATAATTTCTTCTAGCCGTTTTGCGTTGCTTTCTAGGTAAACCTCGTTTATTTTTTTGTCTAACTCGGCATATTTTACAACATATTTTTTGTACAAAGAATGTTCAAATAGCAAACCTGAAGCTTCGGTTAGATTAATGAGTGCTTCTCCGTTTTTGTTGGTCAAAAAACCTTGTTTACTTTTGATGGAAGTAATAGTCACTTCGTTTATGGGTAATCCTGTTTCTACATCTTTAACAATTACGGTGAACTCTAAATTTTGAGAAAAAACATAACTGCTAACGAACAATAAGATAAAACACATTATTTTATTCATATAACCCTCTTTTTTTTCAAATATAAATAAAAAAATTAATTTTTTAACACAACTATATGAAAATAAATGGTATGCACAAAAAAAAAGAATCTTCTATTGAAAATTCTTTTTTTTATACCCTTATTTTTTTATCTATTCGTTATGTAAAAAGGCTTGTCTGTTGAGTAACGTTTCTTCTTTTTCAACATGATTATCGTCTGGAATACAACAATCTACAGGACAAACTGCGGCGCATTGCGGCTCGTCGTGAAATCCTTTACACTCTGTACATTTTCCAGGAACGATATAATAAATATCATCTGAAATAGGGGTTTGCGCTGCATCAGCATCTACTTCGGTACCATCGGGAAGTATAATTTTACCTGCTAATTTTGTTCCGTCTTTGTATCTCCAATCGTCAGCGCCTTCGTATATTGCTGTATTTGGACACTCAGGTTCGCAAGCACCACAATTAATACACTCGTCGGTTATAAATATTGCCATTTTATTTTAGAATTTAGATTTCAGATTTCAGATTTATAAAAAATGAAATTCTTATTTTTGTGCAAAAATACAATCAAATCTTTTCATAAACAAATATTCAGAATGACATTACAAGAAAGAAAAAACAGTTTTATTCAATTGGGCGCTTTTTTAAGTCAATTTTCAGAAAATGCTGCTATACAAAATCCAACTGTTTTGCATAATGAGTTGTTTTTTGAGGATTTTAAAGCACTAATTCAACTTTCGCCATCGCACAACGGCTGGTACACTGCTGAAAATGTTTGTTTTTCAATTCAATCGTGGGCAGATGCTTTGTGTGAAAAAAATATAAATCAATGGTTGTCAGAGTATTCTTTTGATGCGGTTACAACAAAAACGGTTGGTTTAATTCTAGCGGGTAATATTCCATTAGTAGGTTTTCATGATTTTTTATCGGTTTTAATTTCTGGTCATAAAGTGCTCGTCAAAACATCGTCAAACGACCAGCATTTATTGCCTTTTTTAGCCCGTTATTTAATTGCTACAAATTCAGAATTTAATAACTTCATTACTATTATAGAAGGCAAGTTAGAAAATTTTGATGCCGTAATTGCTACAGGAAGCGACAATACAGCACGCTATTTTGAATACTATTTTAAAGACAAACCGAGTATTATTCGTAAAAATAGGAATTCAGTTGCTGTTTTAGATGGCTATGAAACCAAAGAACAAATGATTGCGCTAGGAGAAGATATTTTCAGGTATTTTGGACTAGGATGTCGTAATGTTTCGAAACTATTTGTTCCTAAAAATTATAATTTCGATTTGTTTTTTAACGGCATGTTTCCGCACCAAGACGTTATTAAATATGAAAAATATGCTAATAATTACGATTATAACAAAGCTGTTTTCTTGATGAGTAATTTTAATTTATTAGACAATGAATTTCTAATTATTAAAGAAGATTCAAGTTACGCCTCTCCTATTTCTTCGGTTTTTTATGAATTTTATGATGATTTAAGTGCTGTGAAATTACGATTGGCGAACGATTCAGAGAGAATTCAATGTCTGGTTTCTAATAATTTAATAGAAAATTCAATTGACTTCGGGCAAACCCAAAAGCCAAACCTTTGGGATTATGCCGATAATGTAGATACACTTGATTTTTTGATACGCTTAAAATAAGTTACGAAAACGTTATTTGTTAATAATATTGTGCTTTTGTTCACAAACAATCCAATATTTTAAGTTTCAAATCACGAAATTTGCTCTTTTATTTTTTGAATTAAAAACACAATGAAAAAACACAACTACAGTGCCGGTCCTTGCATATTGCCACAAGAGGTTTTTGAAAAATCGGCACAAGCCATTTTAAATTTTAATAATTCCGATTTATCTATTTTAGAAATCTCACATCGAAGCAAAGACTTTGTTGCTGTTATGGAGGAAGCTAGAGCTTTAGCGCTCGAACTCTTAGGATTAGAAGGCAAAGGCTACCAAGCTTTATTTCTGCATGGAGGCGCCAGTCTTGAATTTCTAATGGTTCCGTATAACCTAATGCACGAAAACGGCAAAGCTGCCTATTTAGACACAGGAACATGGGCAAACAACGCTATAAAAGAAGCCAAACATTTTGGAGAAACTGTAGCAGTTGCCTCGTCTAAAGAACAAAATTACAATCATATTCCAACAGGATATTCTATTCCAAACGATGCTAATTATTTTCATTGTACCAGTAATAATACCATTTTTGGAACACAAATGAAAACGTTTCCAGAAACAAATGTTCCTATAGTTTGTGATATGAGTTCCGATATTTTTTCGAGAGTTTTAGATTTTTCTAAATTTGATTTAATCTATGCTGGGGCACAAAAAAACATGGGACCAGCTGGAGCTACTCTAGTCGTTGTTAAAGAAGAAATTTTAAATAAAACAGGCAGAAACATCCCTAGCATGTTGGATTATCAAAAACATATCAAAGCCGAAAGTATGTACAACACCCCTGCTGTTTTTCCTGTTTATGCTTCGTTACTAACCTTGCAATGGTTAAAAAAACTAGGAGGAATTGCAGCTATCGAAAAAATAAACAATGCAAAAGCAACTTTGTTATACACCGAAATTGATCGAAATCCTCTTTTTAAAGGAACAGCAAACGTTACTGACAGAAGTACTATGAATGCTACCTTCCTATTAAATGATGAAAACCATGCCACTCTGTTTGACAAAATGTGGAAGGAAGCAGGAATTTCTGGATTATCAGGACACCGTTCTGTAGGGGGCTACCGCGCTTCTATGTACAATGCGCTTCCGCTAGAAAGTGTTCAGGTTTTAGTTGATGTAATGAAAGAACTGGAAAAAAGTGTTCAGTAATTAGTTAAAAATATAAAATAAATTCAGCATAAAAATGAAAATATTAGCCAATGACGGAATTTCAAAATCTGCCATAACAATTTTAGAAAAATCTGGTTTTGAAGTCATTACCACAAAAGTTGCTCAAGAACAAATTGCCAATTATATTAATACCCACCAAATAGCTGTTTTGTTAGTACGCAGTGCTACCAAAGCCAAAAAAGATATTATTGATGCTTGCCCATCACTAAAAATAATAGGCCGTGGTGGTGTAGGAATGGATAATATTGATGTAGAATATGCCATATCTAAAGGCATTCAGGTAATAAACACACCAGCTTCCTCATCCAATTCAGTTGCCGAATTAGTTTTTGCTCATTTATTTTCGGGAGTACGATTTTTGCATGATTCCAACAGAAACATGCCTTTAGAAGGCGATACTCGTTTCAATGATTTGAAAAAAGCCTATGCAAATGGAATCGAACTTCGTGGCAAAACAATAGGAATTATTGGTTTTGGAAGAATAGGACAAGCTGTAGCAAAAATGGCGTTGGGACTAGGAATGAAAGTCATTGCCTCCGATAATTTTGTTGGAAAAGCAGATATCAAAGTTGATTTTTACAATGATCAGTTTATAAATGTAGAAATAGAAACAGAACCCGTTGATGCCTTATTAAAACATTCTGATTTTGTAACGTTACACGTGCCCGCTCAAAAAGACTATATTATAGGTAAAAAAGAATTTGACTTAATGAAAGACGGAGTAGGAATTATAAATTGCTCTCGAGGAGGAATTATAAACGAAGTCGAATTAGTTGCTGCGCTAGACAACAAAAAAGTATTGTTTGCAGGTTTAGATGTTTTTGAAAACGAACCCGCTCCTGCTGTTCAATTATTAATGCATCCAAATATTACCATGACGCCACACATAGGTGCCGCAACTATTGAAGCACAAGATCGAATTGGCACGGAACTTGCAGAGCAGATAATTGCTTTATTAAAAACTGAAATATAAATATATTTCATACTTTAACTTTAAACAATTAAAAAAACAAAAAATTATGGCAGGATTAATGGATTTATTAAATAGTGATTTAGGAAAACAAATTATTTCAGGAGTTTCTGGACAAGTAGGTACCAGCGAAAGCGAAACGTCCTCTGTTTTAGCTTCTGTATTGCCTTCATTAGTGGGAGGAATGATGAACAATGCTTCTACACCCGATGGGCAAAGTGGCTTACTTGGAGCGCTTTTAGGAGGAAAACACGGTGGATTGCTTGATAACTTATCAGGAATTCTTGGTGGCGATGTTCAAGAAGATGGTGGGAAAATTTTAGGTCACGTTTTGGGTAATAATCAAGAAACTGTTCAAAATCAAGTGAGCCAAAATACTGGAGTAAGCTCTGATAAAATAGCCATGATTATGAAAATTGCGGCTCCTATCTTAATGGCATATCTTGCAAAACAAGCACAAGGAAGCGGTTTGAATAATGATACTAATGCTGCAAATGGTGGTGGATTAACTGATATTCTTGGCGGTTTATTAAGTGGCGGTGGACAAGCTACACAAACTGGTAGCGGAAACATTCTTACTTCAATGTTAGACCAAGATGGCGATGGACAACTTGGTCTAGGCGATGCTGTTGCGGCAGCAACTAAAAAAGGAGGACTTGCTGGATTGTTAGGTGGTCTTTTCGGAAAATAAGTCTTAAAAAAATAGAAAATAGAAACGTTTACAAATTGTAAGCATTTTTTTTTGTTTTTTATTGAAATATCAAGTTTTAAAAGTAATTTTGTATATCTTATTTTTAAAATGAAAAAATTAAAACAACGTTGGGGTATTGCTTCTAATTTTCAATTGGTGGTTATATTTATAGTTTTTGCTATAAACGGTTCGCTTTCTGCGAAAATTTCCTACTTTTTCATGAATTTGATGGGGATTACATCTCAAAACTTGCCTTGGTATTTGTACTATTTAATTCTTATTGTTCTGGCCATGCCGTTGTATCCGTTTTTGCTAATTGCAGTTGGTTTTCTTTTTGGTCAATTTCAGTTTTTCTTTAATTTTAGTACCAAAATGCTCAAATCGATGGGGTTGGGTTTTATTTTTAAAACCTAAAAAAAGCCCGAAATATCGAGCTTTTCTTTTTATGTATTTTTCTTATCCTGAAAATATTCATACAACCAAGTTAAGGTAAAAGTTGGAATTATATCTGTAAAAGGAACCAATTCTTCTAGTGTTCCAATAATACCCGCCACTTTTCCTGTCGTTCCTCTGTACATAGCAACTAATAACAATCCTGAGATTGGTGCCCAAATTACATCGAGTATTTCTGCAATTCCAGGGATAATATAGGACAACATACCTATAAAATCAAAAAACAAACCTAATATCAATTTTGCAGTTGTGGCTTTTGGCTTAACTTTAGGTCTCACTTCTATTTGCATTTCTTGTGTCATTTTTTATATATTAAAATCATGACCTTGAACTTACAAAATCAATGCCAAACTATTTTTTGAGTTTATCTTTAAATTCTTTCCGCACTTTGTCTACTTTTGGCGTAATGACGTACGTACAATAGGATTTTTCTTTATTCTGATTGTAATAATTTTGATGATAGTCCTCTGCAATATAAAAAGTCACAGCATTAGATACCTTTGTAACTATTCTTTTTCCGTAAGTATTTGCTTCATCTAATTGTTTGATATACCCCAAAGCAGTTTCTTTTTGATCCTCGTTAGTTGCAAAAATTTCGCTACGGTATTGTGTTCCCGAATCGGCTCCTTGCCTATTCATTGTTGTGGGATCATGGGTTGCAAAAAATACTTCCAGCAATTCTTCGTAAGAAATTTCACTGGGATTGAAAATAATTTTTATGGCTTCCGCATGCCCCGTAGTTCCTGAGCAAATAGCTTCATATGTTGGATTTTCGGTTGTACCGCCTGTATAACCTGGCTGAACACTCTCAACTCCATCAAGCTCTAAAAATACGGCTTCTGTACACCAGAAACAGCCTTCTGCAAAAATGGCAATTGCCTTTGTTTTTTCTAAATTCATAGTATTTGGTTCTATTTTTTCCGAGTTTTTATTTTTAGACGGACAACTGAATGTTAATAAGGATAAAAAAGACAATAGTAAAATTTTCATAATCGCTATAATTTATTCAAATTTAAGGAAATCACTCGCATCTCGTAATCTTCTTAACAAAACTTTATTTGATGTTGAAGCAAATTCTTTGTTCCTTTGTGAAAAGAGTTTACTTATGATTAAAACAGCAAATATTAATAAATTATATGGCAACCTACAGGTACTGAAAGATATTCATTTGCATATCCAAAAAGGAGAAATTGTTTCAATCGTAGGAGCATCTGGTGCTGGAAAAACAACATTACTTCAAATACTAGGCACACTAGACAAACCCAAACTAACTCCTGAAGCACAACTTATAGTCAATGGTGAAGATGTTTTGAAAATGAATGATCAAGATTTATCGAAATTTAGAAATTTAAATCTAGGTTTTATATTTCAGTTTCATCAACTTTTACCGGAATTTACAGCTTTAGAAAATGTTTGTATTCCTGCTTTTATTGCCAAAAAACCGAAACAAGATACTGAAGTTGAAGCCAAAAAAATACTAACCTACCTAGGACTAGAAGACCGTATACACCACAAACCAAACGAACTCTCTGGCGGAGAACAACAGCGCGTAGCGGTAGCAAGAGCTATGATTAACAAGCCCGCTATTATCTTTGCCGATGAGCCTTCTGGAAATTTAGATACCAAAACCGCCGAAAATTTGCACGCTTTGTTTTTTAAACTTCGAGACGAATTAGGACAAACTTTTGTTATTGTTACGCATAACGAAGAGTTAGCTGATATGGCAGACAGAAAACTAATTATGGTAAATGGCGTTATACAAAAAGAAGTTACTAATTTAAGCCAAAACGTTTAAGCTCCTAAATATTTTAATTCTTAAAAAGCTCCATTATTTTAGAAAAAATGCGAATATATTATCTAATCCTAATTTCCTTTTTATCTATTTACAAATACGCTATCGGCGCAAAAATTTGAGCTTGGCAGTTGGAATATTTTAAATGTAAAATATAACCTCAACGAGAACTGGAGTTTTTCTGGCGAAGCACAAATACGATCGCTAAAATTCTACAACAACTTTCATTATTACGAGTATAAGGGTATAATTGACTACAAAGCGGATACAAATATAAAGTTGACACTAGGTGCAGGTAGTTACCAAACCTACAAAGAAGGAGGCAATTTTCTACTGCCTAAAAACAATGACGAATTTAGAATTTGGCCACAAATTACGCTTTCACAAACCATTGGTAAACTAAAAATAGAACAACGCTATCGAGCAGAGTTTCGATTTAGAAACATTGGCTATCGAAACCGTTTTCGGTATAGACTTGGTATCTCCTATCCTTTTGGAAAGGAAACTATAGGCTATAAACCATTTCAAATTGGAGTTAGCAACGAGATTTTTTTTACAAACAAAGAACCTTTTTTTGAAAGAAATTTAATACTAGCTACATTTAATTACAAGCCTACAAAGGCAACAACTGTACAAGCAGGGTTACACACATCAATTTGATTACAAAATAAATGACGAAACTGGTCGTGACTTTCTTCAAATTGGTTTCTTCCTAGAGTTATTTAGGAAAACATCGGCTAAGTAAACCAACTAAAAAAAGCCCTCACCCATTTTTGGGTTTACTACCTGTTTAGTATCAAAAAACATTTTTAAAAGACCTCATTAAACTATTCCACAGTATTAAGGAATTGTTAATTTATTTATAAGCAACTAAAAATCTAACAATTATCATGTTTTTTTAATTTTATTAATACTAACTTTATTGCATAAATAAATTCTTTTATTATGAAAAAAATACTTGTTCCTATGGATTTTTCTGAAGTAGCTCTTAATGCTTTTGAGCATGCTTTAGAATTTGCAAAAACGGTAAATGGTGAATTGGTTTTGTTATACACTTATGAACTACCAATAGTTGACCAACAAATTTTTCCAACAAATTCTTCTGACTACCTCGAAGAAATAGAATTGTCTGAATTAGAATTGTTTAAAAATGAATTACCAAAGCTTGAAACCATTGCAAAGCGATTAAATTTAAGCCATATTCCATTATCACACAAAATTTTAAATGGTGATTTAATCAATAATATCAAAGATAGCGTCCGCGAAAACAATATCAATTTTGTGGTAATGGGTACTGCAGGTGCCGTTGGATGGAAAGAGATATTTGTAGGCACGAATACAGCCGAAGTTATGACATCTGTCGAAGTTCCTGTATTGTGTGTTCCCCTTGAAGCAAAATATTCAAAAATAGAAACTATTGGTTTTACCACACGTTATCGCGAAAAAGACAAAGTTGCCTTACATCAAGTATTGCAATTTGCAAAAAAAGCCAATGCTACAGTTAAGTGTCTTTATGTTAAAACGGAAGATACCGACAATTCTGAAGAGACTTTTCTAGCATGGCAAAATGAATTTAAAAATGAACCCGTACAGTTTTTTATTCTTCCTAGCGATGATGTTAAAGAAACCATACTCAGCTTTATTACCCATCAAGATATTGATGTCATTGCAATATTAACCTACAAAAGAAGTTTTTTCGAATCCCTATTTAGTCCTAGTTTTACAAAAAAAATAGCTTATAATTTTAATATCCCAATATTAGCTTTGCATGAGTAAATTCTAGTTTTAGGATTCAAAAAGATAGCGTTCAACAATGTAGTAAAAACGAGGATATTTTATTTATCCTCGTTTTTTATTTAATCTTTAACTCCTAATTTTGTCAATATAGTATCTAACAAACACCAATTAGTTATGGATGATTGTAATAAGTTTGCCCCCACAAATGCGGTTAGCCAAAGCCAATTCTGACTAACATATAGAGATAATAATAAGCTTGCCAAAATAATCGTTCCTGCAAAAGCATGGATAATTCTGTTTTTCATAATTCTTATTTTTAATTAGATTTTTCAATATTTAGCACCGCAATGTGTATGTGCGATATTGTTTCTTGCTTTTCGTTGAATTTTTCCGTCAAATCAAAAACGATGTTCACGTTTTCGATTGGCACAAAAGCATAAAACAAAACCGATTCGTTTTCTTGCACAGCACTTCCAAACCAATTGCTTTCTAGCACATCAGCAGAATTATCTTTAAATCCTTTCACGTATTTATAAGAAAAAGATTTAACCGATGCTTTTTTCAGAATTTGCTTGATATCATTTTCAAATTCTTGGATTGATGTTATTATAAGTAGTTTCATTTGTTTTTATTTTTTCAGGTTTCAGGTTTCAGGTTTCAGGTTTCACAAATTGAAACCTGAAACTTGGAACTCAATTATTATTCCCATTTTTTTCTTTCCGTAATATAATAGATTATTGGCACAACTAATAAAGTCAATATGGTAGAAACCACAGCACCAAACACTAATGATATGGCTAATCCTTGAAAAATTGGATCAAACAATATAATGGAAGCTCCAATAACTACCGCTCCTGTGGTCAATAAAATTGGGGTTGTACGTACCGCTCCCGCTTCGACAATGGCTTGTTTTAAAGGAACGCCTTCGTTGAGTCGTATTTCGATAAAGTCAATCAGCAAAACCGAATTCCTGACCATAACACCTGCTAAAGCAATCATTCCGATAAAAGAAGTTGCAGTAAAGAAAGCGCCCAACAACCAGTGTCCAAAAACAATTCCGATTAACGAAAGTGGAATAGCAAGCATCATCACCATTGGGGTTTTGAAGTTTTGAAACCAGCCCACAATAAGCATGTAAATAATCACAATTACCACTGCAAAAGCTACTCCTAAATCACGGAAAACTTCTAAAGTAATTTGCCATTCGCCATCCCATTTTACAGTGAAATCGCTTTCGTCTGAGGGTTGTTCCATGTATAATTCACTAACTTTATAGCCTTTTGGGACGGTCATTTTAGTCAGTTTTTCGTTCATTCCTAAAATGGCATATACGGGGCTTTCCATTCCGCCAGCCATATCGGCCGTAACATAAACCACTCGTTTTTGGTCTTTTCTATAAATGGTTTTTTGCAACGTATCTTGAACCACTTTTACCAAATCACTCACCGGAATCATATTTCCTTGACTGCCTTTGATTTTCAAGTTTTGAATGTCTTGCAAACTCGTTTTGTCCTTGTCGTCAAGCGAAAGCACGATACCTACATTATTATTCGAGTTTTCATCATACAAATTAGAAACGGGATATTCTTTCAATAAATAAGTCAAATTCCCTACCACTTGTTGCGGTGCAATGCCGTTGAGCATGGCTTTTTCTTTATCCACTTCCAGCTTGTATTCGGTTTGATTGTCTTCGACTGTCCAGTCAATATCGACAATATCCGAAGTGTTTTTCAGAATATTTTTAACTTGATTGGCTACTTTTATTTGTTCGCTGTAATTAGGTCCATAAATTTCGGCAACCAAAGTCGATAAAACAGGTGGTCCTGGTGGCACTTCGATTACTTTTACATTAGCACCATATTTTTGGGCAATTTTCTGAATTTCAGGACGAACTATTTTTGCAATGTCGTGACTTTGGGGGTTTCTTTCTTCTTTATGCAACAAATTTACTTGAATATCGGCCATATTGCTACCACCACGCAAATCGTAATGGCGCACCAATCCGTTGAAAGTAATCGGTGCCGAAGTGCCAATATAATTTTGATAACTTACCACTTCTGGTTGCGTTGCTAAATATTGAGCAATTTCTTTGGTTACGGCTGCAGTTCGTTCTAAAGTAGTACCTTCGGGCATATCGACCACAATTTGAAACTCATTTTTGTTGTCAAAAGGAAGCATTTTTACTAAAACCGATTTGGTAAAAAACATGGTTACAGAACCAAGCAATAGCACAACTGTTGCAATTAATAAAATACGTCGTTTTGCACTACTTTCTAACAAAGGGCGCTCCAATTTGTTGTAAATTTTATACACCCAACTGGTTTCCATTCCTTCTTCGTGTTTGTGCTCTTGCTCCTCTTTTTCTTGCAATAAATGATAACCCAAATAAGGAGTTACTGTTAATGCTACAAATAAAGATAATAGCATTGCAATCGAAGCGCCAATCGGCATCGGACTCATATACGGTCCCATCATTCCAGATACAAATGCCATTGGCAAAATAGCAGCAATAACCGTAAATGTTGCCAAAATGGTTGGATTTCCTACTTCATTGATGGCGTAAATCGCAGCTTGTTTAAACGGCAATCGCTTCATTTTGAAATGGCGGTGCATATTTTCGGCAATGATTATACTATCATCAACCACAATTCCCACTACAAAAACTAAGGCAAAAAGCGTGATTCTATTCAGTGTATACCCTAGCAAATAATAAGCAAACAAGGTTAAGGCAAACGTTAATGGCACTGAGAAAAACACCACCAATCCGCCTCGCCAACCCATGGCCAAAATCACCAAAAACGTTACGGCGATAATGGCAATTCCCAAGTGGAGCAACAATTCGCCTACTTTATCCGATGCGGTTTCTCCGTAATTTCGAGTGACTTCAACGTGAACATCATTTGGAATGGTTGTTTTCTTTAATTGTTCAACTTTGGCAATGATTTTTTCAGATATTTTCATTGCATCGGCTCCTTTTACTTTTCCAATAGAAATAGTAACAGCTGGATATTCTGATTTAGCCGTTTTGAATTTTTCATTGGCTTTTCCGTATCCAAAAGACACGTAACTTCGTGCTGTTGAAGCACCATCTTGGACGGTTGCCACTTGTTTTAAATAAACAGGCATATTTTTATTTACACCCACAACCAAACTTTCTACATCTTCGGCATTGGAAAGGAATTTGCCTGTTGTAAGCAAATATTCCTGGTCATTTTTGACAAAACTTCCCGATTGCGAACTGCCGTTATTGGCTTGAATCATTTGCATAATTCCCAAAGCATCTACGCCATTTTCGGCCATTTTATCTTTGTCTAAAATTACTTTTAGCTCTCGATTTCGCCCTCCGATTTCTTTGGTAATGGCTACGTCTTTTACCTTTTCAATCTCCGAAGTTACTTCCTCAGCGATTTGTTTCAACTGAAAATCGTCTTGACTTTCGCTCCATAAAGTTAAACCCAACATCGGAACATCGTCTATCGAACGGGTTTTTACCATAGGTTTATACACGCCTTTTGGAAACATATCGTCGTGCTTTGCTAACTCATCGTACAATTTTACATACGAACGCTCCACATCTTGACCTACAAAAAACTGAACTATCAACATCGCCTGACCGTTCATTGCCATGGTGTGCACGTGTTCTACACCTTTGATGTTAGAAATGATTTTCTCCAATGGTTTTGCCACACGACTTTCAACTTCTGTTGGACTTGCGCCTGGATATCCCACCATGACGTCGGCCATTGGGACATTAATTTGTGGTTCTTCTTCCCTTGGAATTAGAAACGAACTGTACACTCCAATAATCATCAATGCCACCATCAATAAAATGGTTAGTTTTGAATTGATGAAAAAATGGGCTATTTTACCTGATATACCTTCTTGCATATTATTTTTTGTTTAAAGTTTAAAGTTTCAGGTTATATCCCAAAACTGAACACTATTATTTATCCTTTTTTGAATACTATTTACTGTACACTTACCAAAGCTCCGTTATATAATTTTCCTTCTGCCGAAACAATGTATTGCTCATTGGCTGAAAGACCTGACAAAACTTCTACTTGATTGCCAAAAGTTTTCCCGATTCGCAACCATCTCAACAAGGCTACATTTCCACTTCCAATTGTGTAAATACCAGTTAGTTGACCTTGTTTAACTAAAGCGGATTCTGGTACTAAAACGTTGTCATTTTGAGCTGTTTTTACTAATGGTTTAGTAGCAATTGGGAATTGAACATTGACAAACATTCCAGATAATACTTTGTTTCCGGCATTCGTTAAATTTATTTTAACCAAATATTGTCCTCCTGTATTTTTAGCCGAACTACTCACTTCAATAACTTTACCTGCCAATTCCTGATGGGTCGATTTTACAGCAATTTTAGCATTCATCCCGTTTTTGATAGCAGTAATATCGCTTTCCGAAACCATGGCCGTTACTTGCAATCTCGAAGCGCCTTCAATACTTAATAGAGGCATTCCTGGGTTTGCCATGTCGCCTTCTTTTGCAAATGTGTTGGTAATTTCTCCCGAAAATGGCGCTGTAATATTGGAGTAAGAAAACTGTGCCATAACTTCGTTTCGCATTTGTTTGGCACCTTCTAAACCTGCTTTTGCCATCTCGTAACGCGATGTCATATCGTCCAATTCTTTTTGCGAAGCACTTTGTTGGTTGAATAAAATTACAAAACGATCATAGTCTTTTTTGGCATTGTTGTAACCCGCTGTGGCTTGTAGTATTGAGGCGTCAACTTGGGCTTTTTTGGCTTGTAAATCGGTGTTGTTTACACTAACTAATAGTTGTCCCGTGCTTACTTTTTGTCCTACTTTTACATGGAATTTAGTAATATAGCCCATCATTCTGGTGCTAACATTGGCACTGTTTTCGGCTTCTATTTTACCACTGGCAGTTATGAAATCGCCATTGGCATTGCCCGAAACACCGCTTACTTTTACAGGAATGGCTGCTTCTTCTTGAATTTTTTCTTTTTTATCGCCACCGCAAGAGGTTAAAAAAACTGCTGCTAGTGTAAGGGTTGCTATTGTTTTTTTCATAATTTCTTTTTTTATATTTTCTCTTTCTTTAAAATCTATTTTCTTACTTCGTTAAAAATTGTAAATATTCTTTGGTAAAATTGTATTCGAAAACGGCTTGTAAATGCTCTAATTCTTTCTGGAACATTTGAGTTTCCGATTGCAATAAATCGGTGGTTTTTTCTAAACCTTGGGTAAACCTATTTTGACGAATTCGATACGCTTCTTGCGATTGTTCGAAAGCTAATTTTGAAAGTGTCACTTTGTTTTCAGCATCTTTCAATTGGCGATTGGTTTTGCTAAGTTCTAATTGACTTTGCTTTTTGTATTGGTCGGTTTCAATCGTGGCTTTTTGAAAATCGGCTTTCGATTTTTCCCATTTTCCGATGGATTTATACCCGTCAAAAACAGTCCAAGACAATTGTGCGCCAACTAGATAGCCTTTTTTATTCATTCCAATAAAATTTCGATCATTCATTTCGTAGGTTCCAAAAGCATTTAAACGAGGAAGCAAGCTCGTCTTGTTGGACAACAGCATTTTGTGATAAGCTTCGGTCGATTTATTCATAGCTTGAATGTCTTTTCGACTGTCCGAAAGTTTGTCGTTAGTCGTTTCAATAACAATTGAATTGTCTAATTCTTCCAAGGGTTTGTACACTTTATTGGTGGCGTCTTCATTTAGCAAAAAAGCTAAATAATCCGAAGCATTTTGAACATTACTTTTGGCATATTGCAACTGATTGCCGATTTCGTTTACACGCACTTGCACGTTTAGCAAATCGGTTTTTTGTAACATGCCTTGTTTGAAATAATTTTCTACTAATTTCAAATTGGCATTGCCTGTTTTGTTGGCTTTTTCTAAAACGGCAACGGCTTTATACGACAATTGCAGTTGCATAAAAGCTTTATCTACTTCGAGTTGCAAATATTCTTTGGTGCGTTCGGTTTGGAGCTGGTAGGCTTCCATTTTTGATTTGGCGGCTTGACGTCCGTAGAGTCCATCAACATTTAATAAAGGTTGCAAAACTTCGATTTTAGTGGCAAAATTTTGAACTTTATCGGGATTATTCAATAAATTGGGATTAAAATCAGCAGCCATTAAAATACCTTGATTGAGTTTTGATCCAAAAGCCATTAACGGGTTTGTGGTAACAATGCCCGTGTGGGAAAGTGTAATGTTGGGTAAAAAAACAGCATTCGATTGCCGATAATCTGCCTGTGCCGATTGAAATTCTTTATTGGCAATTTTGATTTTTAGATTTTTATCTGACGCTTTTTGTCTGATTTCTTTTTTAGAAATACTCAAAGTGTCTTGGCTAAATCCTAAGGTAGAAATGAAAATAATTCCTGTTAGTAGTATTGTTTTTATTTTGCTCATAATTGTTTTATCTAAATTATGAAGCAAATGTATATTGAAGAAATTGCGAAGTCAGTAACATGAGTCACATAGCCCTAAAAAAAAAAGAGTGTTTGACTATTCAAACACTCTTTAAAGAATTATCTTAACAGAAATTTAAGATTTTGTTTCTGCTTTTTCTGCTTTTTTAGCCGAACAACATCCACCTTTTTTCTCTGTTGTACAAGATTTTTTCTCTTCAGCTGAACAAGATTTTTCTGTTTTTGCTTTCTTTTTTTCTTGTTTTGGCTCTTCTTGAGCATTTAAGGTCATTGAAGATAAGAAAGCTACTAATGCTACTGATAAAACTAATTTTTTCATATTACTGTTTTTTTTTAATTTATTATTTAAAGTATTTAAAGGTATTCTATTTTAGTATTATACATTTTGTTCTGGTGGCTGCCAAATCATGTTGTCATAATTAGCGATAAAAACTTTTTGATTTCTTATTTTATTTTTTGAAACCAATTGCAATTTAGTAGTAATAGGTATACTTTGAATTTCTTCTATAACAAACTGTCCTGAATTAAAATTTAAAATACATTTTTCTTTTTGGCAACTTTTAGGTGCGTCCTGTTTTCGTTCTTTACAACACATTTTTTCACATCCAAATTGGCTTTTCACTACTTTTAGAGTAGGAATTGCAATTAGGAGTAGGAAATAAAAGCTAAATAGTATTGTACTTATTTTCATTATTCCAAATGTATTGCTTTTTTTGAATACACAAATTTAATTAACTTTTTTATAACTCCAAACAGCAAAACCGTTTATAATTACTGCATATCCAAAAATAATACCAAAGTGGGGAATAATATCTACAAAAGTTGCTCCTTTAAGCAAAACCATTCGCATTACTTCTACAAAATAACGAATTGGATTGACTACTGTCAAATTTTGTGCCCATTGTGGCATACTTTCGATGGGAGTAAACAATCCGCTCATTAAGATAAAAACTACGGTAAAAAACCAAGCAATAAACATGGCTTGTTGCTGGGTTTCAGTGTGGTTGGAAATGAATAATCCAATGCCCAAAATAACGACTAAATACACTGATGTAAACAAATAAATTAACCCAATATTACCTAACATGGGGACGTTGAAAACAAATTTGGCAATAAGCAAACCTACCGTTAAAATAACCAATCCTAAAATCCAAAACGGAAATAATTTTCCGATAATAAACTGGTATTTCTTGATGGGGGTTACATTTATTTGCTCTAACGTTCCTATTTCTTTTTCTCGAACAATGTTCATCGAAGACAAGAACAAGGTTAACATGGTAACTAATAAAACTAAAATTCCAGGCACCATAAAGGTTTTGTAATTTAAAGTATTGTTGTACCAAAATGAGGAAATAATCGCTATGTTTTGAAGTTTTACCAAGGTACCATCGGTGTATGGAGCGAGTTTTGTTTGAATATTTTGGTTAAAACCTCCTATAATTTGAGATATGTATACATTGGTTAAACCCGCAGTTGCGCCATCTATAGCATTGATACTTACTGAAAGTGCCGCTGTTTTTTCTTTGATTAAATTGCGTTCGAAATGGTTGGGGATTTCAAGAATAACATCGACAGTCCCTTTTTGCATTTCGATGACGGCTTCTTTTTTTGAGGCAAAATTTTGAATGATGTTGAAATAATTGGATGCTTGGAATTTAGATACCAATTCTCTTGAAGCCGAAGATTTATCGTTATCTATATACGAAAACTTGATGTTTTTTACTTCAAAACTGGCCGCATTTGATAGTATTAGCAATTGAATCAAGGGTAAAATAAAAATAATAGGCAACATTCCTTTATCTCGGAAAATTTGCTTGAACTCTTTTTGAATTATGAAGAGAATTGTTTTCATATAATGGAAGGCTGATAATGCGGATTTTAAATTTAGTACTGATAGTTTAGCCCCGATTGAAGTGAAAATCCTTTTGTTTTTTTCTTTAAAAAACAAAAGATTGCAACGGAAAGCGGGAAATAGCTCCTAAAAATCATTCTAATCGTATTTTGTATTTTTTGATGCTCAATACAATGAAAAGAACGGTCATTCCGATTAATATGAGGGTTTCTTTCCAAATAATGTTTAACGTTGCTCCTTTGAGCATGATGGCTTTTATGATGATGATAAACCATTTTGCGGGTATGATATTACTGATCACTTGCATGGGTAATGGCATACTCGAAATAGGGAAAATAAAGCCTGAAAGTATGATTACTGGGAGCATTAGACCAAATAAGGAAATCATCATGGCGGTTTGTTGTGAATTTGAAACGGTAGAAATTAATATGCCTAATGAAAGGGCAGAAATAATGAACAAAACACTCTCAAAAGCGAGTAAAAACAAGCTTCCTTCTACGGGCATTTTGAATACAAAAAAGCCTAAAAGCAAAATTATGGTTGCGTTTATGATGGATAGAAAAATATACGGAAATACTTTTCCGATAATGACTTGAAACGGTTTTATGGGCGAAACTAGCAGGATTTCAATAGTACCCAATTCTTTTTCACGGGTGATGGAAATAGAGGTCATCATGGCCGAAACGAGCATTAAAATAATGGTCATTACGCCAGGAACAAAAGTGAATACACTTTTCATTTCAGGATTGTAATAGAGTTGGGTTTGGGTTTGTATCTGGTAGGTTGGTTTGTTGTTTTTATTAATTTCTTGTGTGTAATTTTGAAGTATGGCATTTACATAATTAGTAATGGTATTGGCAATATTGGGGTCGGTAGCATCTGTAATTACTTGTACTTTGGCTTGTTTTTGGGTTTGTAGGTTTTTTATAAAATCCTTTTCAAAAACGAGAACAGCTTTTACTTTTCCTTGTTTGAAAACATGTTCTATTTGGTTTTCGGTGGTAATTTCTTGATTAATATCAAAATACTTCGACGCATTAATTTTGCTAATTATTTTTTGAGTTTCTGTATCTTTCGATTGGTCTAGAATGGCAATATTAACGTTGTTTATTTCGTTGGTAATAGCGAAACCAAACAACATAATTTGGGCAATTGGCATTCCGAAAAGGATAAACATAGAACGTTTGTCACGAAAAATGTGATAGAATTCTTTTGTTATAAAACCGATAAATCTTTTCATACTATCTATTCTACGTTTCTAGCTAATTTCAAAAACACTTCATTCATGGAAGCCACATTATACTTTTCCTTTAAATTCTTAGGCGTGTCAAGTGCTTCGATTACGCCTTCTACCATTATAGAAACTCGGTCGCAATATTCGGCTTCGTCCATATAGTGTGTGGTGACAAAAATGGTGGTGCCTTTGTGCGCTTCGGCATAAATCATTTCCCAGAATTGCCTTCTTGTAATTGGATCCACACCACCCGTAGGTTCGTCTAGAAAAACGATTTTTGGCTCGTGTAACAAAGCCACCGAAAACGACAGTTTTTGTTTCCAACCCAATGGCAAAGAGCCTACTAAACTATTTACTACTTCATGCAATCCTAGCTCATTGATGAGAATTTCGGTTTTTGTTTTTATTTCGGCTCTGGTTAATCCATAAATTCCACCAAAAAAAGTAATGTTTTCCTTGACGGTCAAATCGTCATACATCGAGAATTTTTGGCTCATATAACCAATACTTTTTTTGACCCTTTCGGCATTGGTTTTTACATCAAAACCAGCAACTAAAGCTTCGCCAGCAGTGGGGTTTGAAATCCCAATGAGCATTTTCATGGCTGTAGTTTTTCCTGCGCCGTTTGCACCTAGAAACCCAAAAATTTCTCCTTTATAAACGTCAAAAGAAATACCTTTTACGGCTGTAAAATCACCAAATTGCTTGGTTAAATTTTCCACTTGTATGATTTTTTCGGACATTTATTTCTAGTTTTTAACTGTTTTTTTAACTCAATCCTTCAATTATTCCGTTGGTAATAGACATACCGTAGGCTGCTGGAATTTTGGGCAAACCTGGCATTCTCATTATATCGCCTGCCACCACTATAATAAATCCTGCTCCAGCATTTATAATTAAATCTTCAACATGAAGCGTATGATTTATTGGGGCGCCCGATAGTTTTGGGTTATCCGAAAACGAATACTGTGTTTTAGCGATACAAATAGGCAAGTTGTCCCAATTATTTTGTTCTAATTTTAGTAATGCAGCCTTTGCTTTTGGGCTTAATTCTATCTGAGAGGCTTTGTAAATATTTTTGGCTATTTTAGTGATTTTTGTTACAATACTATCGTCTAATTCATATTGAAATTGAACTGGTTTTGAAGGATTATTTTCAATGGTATTGATTACGATTTCGGCCAAACCAACTGCACCATTTCCTCCCTCAACAAAAGCATTATTGATTGCAAAAGCCGTGTCATTTTCGGAACACCATTGCTCTAAAAACAATATTTCTTCCTCCGAATCGAAATAGAATTTATTGAGCGCCACAATAACACTTTGTCCGAACGATTTAAGATTTTCGATATGTCGTTTCAAATTAGGCAAACCTGCTTCAAGTGCATCCAAGTTTGGTTTTTTGGCTTCCTCATCTGTTAATCCTGAATGATTTTTTAACGCTTGAGTGGTTATGACAAGTACCGTAGCTTTGGGCTGAAAATGACCTATTCTGCATTTAATATCCAAGAATTTTTCGGCACCTAAATCACTTCCAAAACCTGCTTCCGTCACCACATAATCTGATAATGAAAGTGCCATATTTGTTGCTAAAATAGAATTGCAACCATGGGCAATATTGGCAAATGGACCACCATGAATGATTGCAGGTGTATTTTCAGTAGTTTGAACTAAATTAGGCATTATGGCGTCTTTCAGTAAAATAGCAATTGCATCGGCAACACCCAAATTTTCAACGGTAAACGGTGTATTGGTCAACGTATAGCCTAAAACAATTTTATTGATTCTAACTTTCAAATCTTCGCTATCTTTTGATAAACAAAGTATGGCCATAATTTCGGACGCGGGTGTAATGTCAAATCCTGCTTCTTGAGGTAATCCATTAGTTCTTCCACCTAAACCTGTCGTAATATTTCGAAGCGACCTGTCGTTGACATCGAGTACACGTTTCCAAACAATTTGTTTCAAAGCCTTGTCGGTATTGATATTGTTGTATTGATAATTATCTAATAAAGCCGAAAGCGTATTGTGTGCCGAGGTTATGGCGTGAAAATCGCCTGTGAAATGCAAATTAATATCTTCCATAGGCAATACTTGTGCATAGCCTCCGCCCGCTGCTCCGCCTTTCATGCCAAACACAGGTCCGAGCGATGGTTCTCGTAAAGCAACAATGCTTTTCTTTCCGATTTTGTTTAATCCCAAGGAAAGGCTGATGCTTACAACTGTTTTCCCAACGCCTGATTTAGTAGGCGAAATGGCGGTAACTAGTATTAAATTGCTCTTTTGTATGGCCGCTTCATTGATTTGATTGACGTTGATTTTTGCTTTGAATTTACCATATTGTTCAATATCGTTTTCATCAATGTTTACTGTTTTTGCGATTTCCGTTATCGGCAAAAGTGGAGTCGCTCTCGAAATTTCAATATCACTTTTCATATACTATTTTTTATTTTTTTGATTATAAATCCATAAAAACATCTTCGATGGTAGGGTCAGATTTATATATTTCTATGGCTGTATGGTTCATGTTTTGTAAATAATGTTGTAAATCCATTAAATTAAAATCCTGATTTACATCAATATAATGAATATATTCGCCAAAAGCATACACGCTGTATTGGCTTGGATACTTTTTTAAATCTTGAATGAGTTGGTAGGTGTTTTTAGATTTAATAGCATAAATGGTTTTCTCGTAATTAGCTATAATAGAGGAAGGTGAATCAATTTTTAAGATTTTACCTTTTTGCATCAAAGCAATTCGGTCACACAAAGTCGCTTCGTCCATGTAAGGTGTAGAAACTAGAATTGTGATTCCCTTTTGTTGCAATCGTTTGAGCATTTGCCAAAATTCTTTTCTTGAAACAGGATCGACTCCTGTGGTGGGTTCGTCCAGAAACAATACTTTTGGCGCATGAATTAACGCGCAACACAAAGCGAGTTTCTGTTTCATTCCACCCGACAATGCTCCTGCTCTTCTGGTTTTGAAAGGTTCAATTTGAGTGTAAATATCTTTGATTAATTCATAATTTTCTTCGATTGTTGTGCCAAAAATAG
Organism: uncultured Flavobacterium sp.; assembly: GCA_964292845.1. Lineage (GTDB taxonomy): Bacteria > Bacteroidota > Bacteroidia > Flavobacteriales > Flavobacteriaceae > Flavobacterium. The sequence goes on from CAXYWC010000008.1 coordinate 29,987, forward strand.
TAGCAAAAAATTTCAAATTTTCTTCGACTGTCAAATCCTGATACAAGGAAAATTTTCCGGGCATATACCCTACTGCATTTCGAATGGCTTTATAATCGGTTACAACATCTAAACCCGAAACAGTTGCGCTACCTTCGTTAGCCAATAAAAGCGTGGTTAGTATTCTAAAAACGGTGGTTTTTCCGGCGCCATCAGGGCCAATTAGTCCAAATAATTCTCCTTCGTTTACCTGAAACGAAACACCTTCTACCGCTTGCAGTTTTTTGAAGGATTTGGATATATTTTGGACTTTGATGCTCATTATTTAATCAGTAAAAAATTACTTTCCTCAATGGCTTTTACTGCATGTTTTATGTTTTTTTCAATCATAACATAAACGCCTGAATTTAGTTCAATAACTAATCCATTTTCATCAGTAAAAACAGCATTTCCAGAAACACAAACCAATAAAGCTGGTATTTTAGAAATATGTTCTTTTAATGTTTCTCCTTTTGCAATTTGCAACGAAATTACTTTGGCCTCGGTTGGTTCAAATAACAATTGTGTTTGAACGGGTTTATTTTCGGTGTGTACGCTTTTTAAAATCATTGGAAGTATTGATTAAATGTTTTGAACGATTCTTGAATTTCTATAAATTGATTTTTCGATTTTTCTTTAGAAAACTTATCAACTAACTCTATATAAGGAACTAACCATTTGTGAAGTTCATCGTGAGCTTCGCCTTTCATAGTACAATTAGAGGTTAATAAATCGATATTTGATTTTAATTTGTTGGCCAACAATGGATAATTTTTGTTGTTTTCTGAATTAAAATTCATCACATCTTTTTCCATATTGCGAATGTGAAGCATCATATTATCATCTACTTTCCACTTTTTGCCTTCGTTTAACTGAATGGCTTCGCTATCTGAATGTTGGTGCTCTTCCATTTTAATTTCAGTAGTTTTTTCTTCTTTCGATTTCGTATTACAAGAAAAAAGGAAAAGAACAATTGCTGTTACTATTATTTTTTTTGTTAAATACATATTTTTACTTTATCAATTGTTTATCAAGTTTTTACAATTTATTTAATCCACATTTCTGCAGGCATTCCTATTTTTAAACTGCCGTCATTTTTTATTTTCACTTTCACGGCATACACTAAATTCACACGTTCTTCTTTGGTTTGAATAATTTTCGGAGTAAATTCTGCCGAAGAAGCAATCCATGAAATACGACCTGGATAGGATTTCATTTCCTCTACACCATCCATTTTTATAGTCACTTTTTGGCCTATTTTTATTTCTGACAATTGTTTTTCGGAAATATAAACGCGTAGTGTCATTTCTGAAATATCGGCTATTTTGTATAATGGTTTTCCAAAAGCAGTCACTTCATTCGGTTCGGCATATTTAGCTAAAACAGTTCCTTTTATTGGGTTGATGATTTTGCTTTTGGCAATTTGATCGTTGATTTTGGCAATTTGAACTTCAACCGATTTTACATCGTTAATAATTGGCGCATTTTGAGTTCCAACACTTTTTATTTGTTCTTCAATGACTTTTACTTTTCCATCAATTTCATCCACTTGGCGTTTGGTTGCGGCATTTTCTGCAAACATATTATGAATGCGGTTGCTTTCGATTTTTGCCGTTTTCAATTGTTCGTACAAAACATTTTTTTGCGATAACACATTAGCCGATTTTGACGAAATTGTGCTTTTGGAAGCTACTAATTGCTGTTTGGCAAAATACAATTGCGTCGTATCAACCAAACCTACTTGTATTTTTGGTTCTAAAACGGCGCCTTCTTCTACTTTTAGGAATTCAATTTTTCCGTTGGCTTCTGATGCAATTGTGATTTCGGTAGCTTCAAAATTGCCGTAACCATCTGCTTTCTCCTTGTTTTTGTTACACGAAAATAAGGTTGCTATTAGTAGTATTGTGATTGTTTTTTTCATGTTTTAATTTCCTTTTATAACTTGATAATTTGCTTTGGCTAATTCTAGTTGAATTTCGTGTCCTTTTTGATTGGTTTTTGCTTCATATAAATTGGTGAATTCTGCCATATATTCGGACGAAGTAATAACTCCATTTTTGAGTTGAGCGTCCGCTGATTTTAAAATATATTCTCTTAAATCGATTATTTCAAAATCTGTTTTTAAAATTTCTTCTTGTTTTTTGATTTCATTTTCAAACTCTTGCAATTGCATTTGAGTATTTAATTGAAACGTTTCTTTTTCAGTATTTACAATTTCTTTTGCAACAGAAAGAGCTTGTTTTTCGGATTTGGTTTTATTCCAATCAAAAACAGTCCAATTGGCTTTGATACCTAGCACATAAAAAGGTTGAAAAGAATTGTCAAGCATATTTAATCCTGGATTTCCGTAACCTGCTTGTCCGAAAGCATTAATTTTTGGCAACTGATTTTTTGACAAAATAACCGAGGAATTTTCAATTTGTTGGCTTTGTAAATCGTATAATTTTAGTTCTGGACGATTACTTTTTTGGACAAAATCTAAAATTAAAGTAGGTTTTTCTAATTTTGCTTTGCTATTCATTTCAGAATTGGTCAACGAGGCTAAATTTTGAAATAATTTTGTTCTATCCGAATTAATTTCTACTAATTGTTGTTTGATTTTTAAATTTTCGGCTTCCAAGACTTTTTCTGAAGCGGGTAGAATCGCTCCAAATTTGACACCCGATTTGACCTCTTTACTTTTTGAAAATAATTGATTTTGTTTGGAAACTAAAATACTTTCTCGCTCTTGCAATACTAAAATAGAGAAATACAATTGGTTTATTTTAAGTTTCAATTGGTACAAACTAACCTCAACTTGTTGTTTTTGGGTTAGTGCCTGAGCTTCTTTTAGTTTGGTAGTAGCGTTAATCACTCCGCCATTGTAAAGCAGTTGATTAACATCTAAAGTAGCACGATATTGGTCGTTGTTTGCTGGATTTACAGTAACATTAGGCAAACTTATAGGCAATTGTGTTACTTCCGATTGGTAAGTTGCTTGCGCATTCAAATCGATTTTAGGTAATTTTCCTTTCTTTAGTGCTTCAATTTCAAAAGTAGCTTTTTGCTGTACTAATTCACTTTGTTTGGCAATGGGATAATTTTTATTGGCCAAAAGATAACATTCCTCCAACGTTAATTTTTGCTGTGCATTCGACAAGATTGGCAGCAGAAACACTATGAATAGTAGTTGTTTTAAATTCTTCATTTTCGAATTGAATTAATAATTTGTTCCGCAATATGTGTTTTTCGTTCTTCCATCATTATAAAAAACTCTTCTTCCGAAATTCCTATAATCCCTCTAACCATGGTTTGTGCCGCAAACGGAAAAGCATTCATCGAAAAAATATCCAATAAAAGCTGTTTTGGATTGATCGGTTTTAGAATTCCATCTGCAATTTCTTTTTCTATTTGAGTAAACAAAAATGTCGGATCGGGTTTGTTTTTGTTATTTAAAAAAGATTGCGCAAAATCGGGGTTATTATTTAGTTCCTGAATTATAAACTGTGGCAGAAACGGATTTTCTATGACAAAGGAAACGTAACTGGTTGTGAATTTTTTTATTTTGTCAAAAACAGTGTCTTGCGAATTAAAAATCTCATTAATTTGAGGGGCTAATTGCCCGAAAGCATTCATGAAAATGGCTTCAAAAAGTAATTGTTTGTTTTTAAAACAATAATGTAACATGGCTTTGTTTATACCCGCTTCATCTGCAATTTCTTGCATTCGTGCACCAGCGAAGCCTTTTTTTTGGAAGACGATTCTTGCTGCATTGAATATTTTTTGTTCGGTTGTCATGTTTTTCTAACTAAATAGTTTAACTGTTTGGTTAACAAAGATAGCTAAAAAAAGTATTCCAGAACGAAATACTTTTTTTAGTTTTATTTTTTTATCACTTTTTGAGTAATAAAAAACTTTTTATCAAAAATAAAAGTGACTAAAACCAATCCTGAACTGGCATTTTCGAGTGTAAAATTCATAGAATTATCGCCCACTTTAGTGCCTGAAATATCCCCATTAGATAGAATTTTTCCGTCGAGCGAGGTTACAATATATTCGAGAGTGGTAGCATAAGGCATATTAAAATGAATTTGAACTACATCATCAGTCGTTGGATTTGGCGCAACCGTAAACGAAAATGGATTTTTACCATCTATTGTAGGGACACTCAAATTGGGATTGTAAATTAATTTTACCTCATAAATGGTAGGATTTGCCGAAGTTGTATTGGTTTGATTGTTCGTGAACGGGCTTATAGATGGAGATTGAATTCCTCCATAAAGATGACCAATAACAAACTCATTAGCCGTAATGTCACTCAATTTAATAACCTCATTGGTGTAATGTGGTAAATTTTCATTTGGGATAAATTCAGCACCAGCACCTTTCAAATTTGGCATTTCAACAGGCAAGTTATGTTCTGATAAAGTGCCATCGGCAATGCGTGTTGTTCTGCTAATTGTTTTTACAAAAGGAACCGTATTGTCTTGAACCAAAGTAGTTCCATTGTAATAATACTGACTAATTCCACCAAAAAATAAAGCATGCATCCTATTATTTGTTTGGTCGTACAAACCTACTTTTCCTGAATGGTAATTGCTTAAATATTGATTGAATTGCGTTTGCGGAAAATAGCCACTCGCTTTAACATCAACAGGATATAAGAATGGTAAGTCGGCATTTATTTGAAAAACACCCGAAGAAATCGTATATCCTTCTTCTCCGTTAGGAAAAACCTGAGGAACTAAATTGTAATCTCTTCGATGCAAATTTACAGGATCGCTAACTGTAGAATAGTTAGTAAAACTTAATTGCGTTCCCGAATTATCAATCGTAAATTTTTGAATTTGACTGGCGTAGGTTTGTGTAAACGAAGGGCCATTCATTGGGTTATATCTACCCGTAAAAATTTGTCCGCCAACAAGGTAAAATTCATTTCCAATTTTGCCTAATTGTCCGCCTGTATTTTGAAAAATAGGATTGGCAATTTGCTTGAAATACGAGGTAATAGAACTTCCTGCAACAATAGCATTAATCAAATTGGGCACATCAATCGAGGTTAGTTTGTCAAACGTAATGTGATCGTTTGCCGTTGTAGAAAAAGCATAACCACCAATAACATACAATGTATTTCCGTCCTGATGAAAGTTCATATTAGTAGCTTGCAACTGCTCTTTAATTCCTGTTGGAAGGCTGTTTAATGAAGCCGACCAAAATTGCTGTGTGGCAACATCGACCACATATATATCGGTATTATTTTGTGCGTTTGGAAATGCGTTAAAAGGCTGTCTTGCATGAACACCATCTTTCCTGCCGCCTATAATTAACCATTTGCCGTTATCTTGACCAAAGGCATAGGAATGCAATCCTGGCAAATTAGTAATGTTTATGGGCGTAAGTTGCACATCATAAGGAAAAGTGCTTTGTGCTACTGCTATTTTACTGAAAAATAGCAGAGATAGAATAAAAATATGTTTTTTCATTTTTGTATAGTATAAATAATCCTATTTCTTGTAATAAAAATAATCACAGAAATGGGAACGGTTTTTATTATTGATAAAAAATTTAGACTAATGAAAAAATTTTAGGCGGTAGCCAAATGGTGTTTTTATATTTAGGAATGAACACTTTTTTGTAGAATACGTTTTCTTTTTTTAGTAATTCAAATAGTTGTGAAACTACTACCTTTTGTAGTTGTAATGTATTGATAATTCCTAATGGAGTGAAATTTAAACTGGCTATAAATTTTCCTTTTTCGCAACTAGAAGGTGCTTCGTTTTGTTGGGAATTTGAATTGTGACAACTTGTTTCGTGTTTTTCAGAAAAGTGCATTTTTATAGCTCTAACAGTTGGTAATACTGTTAAAAGAGTTACATAAAAACAGACTATATAAGCAAAAAACTTCATGTTGTATTTGAATTATTTCTTAGGCGATGTAACGAACATATTAAACAATAATCCACCCATCAGGCTTCCGTATAAAGTGCTATTTATTGGTTTTGAGGTAATTGCGCAAGCACCAGAGGCACAACCTACAAAAGAATAATACAAGTAACCTGCAATTGCGCCAACGACAACTCCGATTCCTGTAATTAAAATTACTTTATTAGTCATTAATTACTTTTTTCTAGAATAACTTTAATAATTTCATCTTTAGACAAAACACCCGATTGTCTCCACAATTGTTTTCCGTTTTGATACAAAATCATTGTAGGAACGCCACGAACTTGGTATTTAGCAGCTAATTCTTGATTTTTATCCACATCAATTTTGATGATGGAAATACGGTCGCCAATGCTATCTTTTACTTGTTTTAAAATGGGAGCCAGCATTTGACAAGGGCCGCACCATGTTCCAAAAAAGTCGATTAAAACTGGTTTTTCGGAATTTATAATATCGTGAAAAGTATCATTCATTTTTACTGTTTTTAGGGTTAGGAATTGCGCAACCATTTTGGCCGCAACCTAAATTAAAAATTACTTGAAATAAGAAAAACAATCCAAAAGCGATAAAAAACCACTGACCCGTTGTATAGGCTTGACTAAATAAAAATAATGCAAAAGCTAATCGTACCCAACGCATTAAATGCCAATTTGTAAAAAGTAATTGTTTCATTTTTAATTATTTAATAATTGATCAATGCTATTCCAAGTACCGCCGTTAGTGACATTTGTAAAACCATTTTGTTCTAATATGGATTTAGCTTGGCTGCTTCTCATACCGCTTCTGCAAAATACTACGATATTGGTTTTTCCTTTAAATTTTGCCATTTGTTTTCCTATTTGATCTAAAGGAATGTTTACAGAACCTTTTACATGACCTGATTTAAATTCGTCAGGAGAGCGAACATCTACTAAGAAAGCTCCGTCATTGACAATTTTTTTCAAATCATCATTAGTATTCGAAAATATATTTTTTAAAAATCCAAACATGGTTATTTTTTTTAAATTAAAGTTTTAAAATTTTACTTTGACAAACAAAATCGGTTTTAGGCAATGCTGTTTTTGCAATAGCGTTGAAGCCTCCTTCAATTTCACTAAAGTTTCTATATCCTCTAGCTTGCAATATCGATGCAGCAATCATGCTACGGTAACCACCTGCGCAATGTATATAAAAATGTTCTTGAGGATTTATGTCTTTTATCCAATCGTTGATATAGGCTAGTGGTTTGTTATAAGCATCTTCGGTATGTTCTGCGCTATATTCACTTTCTTTACGAATATCAATAATTTTACTTTTGCCAATTTTTACTTCATTTGAAAATTGTTCGGCAGTAATTCTGTTTATCGTATCGGTTTCTTTTCCAGCGTTTTTCCATGTGTCAAAACCACCTTGCAAATGACCTAATAAGTTATCAAAACCGACTCTACTCAATCTTGTAATTACTTCTTCTTCTTTGCCAACTTCAGATACGATAAGAATTGGTTGATTTACATCGGCAATTAAGGCACCAACCCAAGGAGCAAAATCGCCCGCTATCCCTATGTTAATTGACTGCGGAATATGTCCTTTGTAAAAAGCGGAACTATTTCTGGTATCTAAAATAAGTGCGCCAGTTTCATCTGCAGCCACTTCAAATTCAGAAGCATTTAGTGCTCTCATACCGTTAGTAAGAACATTCTCGAAACTAGGAATTCCCGATTTATTCATGGCTACATTCATACCAAAATAGGCAGGAGGAGGCAGCAACCCATCAGTTACTTCGGTCACAAATTCAGCCTCAGTCATATTGGCTCGTAATGCATAATTATGCTGTTTTTGCTCACCAATTGTTGATACCGTTTCTTTGCTCATATTTTTACCACAAGCGCTTCCAGCACCGTGTGCAGGATAAACAATTACATCATCAGCCAAAGTCATGATTTTGTCCCGTAGCGAATGAAAAAGAATCCCTGCTAATTGTTCCTGCGTCATTGTAGCAGCTTTTTGTGCTAAATCAGGTCTTCCGACATCGCCTATAAACAAAGTGTCTCCAGAAAATATGGCGTAATCTTTACCGTTTTCATCAATAAGTAAAAATGTTGTGCTTTCCATGGTGTGGCCTGGCGTATGAAGCACTTTTATACTTATATTTCCAACTTTGAATAGTTGATTGTCCTCGGCGATTATAGCATCAAAAGTTGGATTAGCTGTTGGTCCATATACAATTTGAGCCCCAGTTTGTTGACTTAAATCTACGTGACCTGACACAAAATCGGCATGAAAATGAGTTTCAAAAATATAGTTAAGCTTTACTTTATCTCGCTCTAATCGATTCAAATACGGTTGAATTTCACGAAGAGGATCTATTATGGCTGCTTCCCCATTTGAAGTTATATAATATGCACCTTGTGCTAAACATCCTGTATAAATTTGTTCGATTTGCATAGTACTCTATTTTTAATTTAAATACAAAAATAAGGTATATTTCTGTTTTTTTCAGTGACTTATGTTACAATTAAAAAAAACTACGCAAACAAGCCCTCTGTAGAACTTGTTGGGTGGGCTGAATTCAGTAAATCATTTCATTTTTAAATTAAAAAAGCCTTGAAAAAATTAATTTCAAGGCTTTTACATTATATATTCTAAAAAATTTAGCTTCTTCTTGGTCTTTTCGGTCTATCAGAACTTGACTCGGTTGGACGAGTTGTAAAACCTGAACGTCTTTCGTTTCTTGGTGCTCTATCAGAAGATTCGCTTCTTCCAAAACCACCTTCTCTTGGCGCTCCTCCTCTACTAAATCCACCTTCTCTTGGAGCTGAACTTCTGGATTCGCTTCTTGGCCCAAAAGAACCACCACCTGATCTTGGTGCTGCACTTCTTTCGCCTCTAAAACCTCCGCCGCCAGAACTTCTTCCTCCACCGAAACCACCAGAACTTCTTCCGTTGTGATCACGACGTCCAGAACTTGAACCTCCACCATCATTTTTAGAAATTTCTACGTTTATTCTTCTACCGTTAAGGTCGAATCCGTTAAGTACTTCCATTACTTTATCCGTATGTTCAGCATCGGTATTAAAGAAAGAGAAACCTTCTTTTACATCTACTTTAAATACATCATCACGACCTAAGTCTAGTGTTTCTTTTAAGAAATCTTTTAGTTGCATCCAATCGAAATCATCTCTTGAACCGATGTTTACAAAATAACGAGTTGCTCCACCATTATTGTTTTCTCTTGGCGCTCCGTCTCTTTCTCTTCGGTCTGAACCTGAAGATTGAGAAGAAAGGTCTCTATTTTTCTTGTAATAATTAATGAAACGGTTGAATTCTACCGATACCATTTTTTTGATTAACTCATCTTTAGACAATCCTTCTAATACTTCATTGATAGCTGGAAGGTAGTTGTCAATTTCGTGATCTACTTCAGTATCTTTGATTTTATTAGCTAAGTGTAACAATTGAATTTCACAGATTTCAATTCCAGATGGAATTGTTTTTTCCTGAAATTTTTGTTGAATGATTCTTTCAATTGAAGAAATCTTACGAATTTCACTTTTCGTTACAATAACGATAGAAGTTCCTAATTTACCCGCACGACCAGTACGACCTGAACGGTGGTTATAGGTTTCTATTTCGTCTGGCAATTGATAATTTACTACGTGAGTAATATTATCTACGTCAATTCCACGAGCAGCAACATCTGTTGCTACCAACATTTGAATTTGGCGACCTCTAAATGATTTCATTACACCATCACGTTGCGCTTGCGATAAATCGCCGTGCAAAGCAGCAGCACTGTAACCGTCTTCAATTAATTTTTCGGCTACGGCTTGAGTATCCCGTTTTGTTCTACAAAAAACCACCGAAAAGATGTCTGGATTAGCATCAGCTAAACGTTTCAACGCTTCGTAACGATCACGTGCATTTACTAAATAGTACTCGTGAGAAACGGTTGCTGAACCTGAGTTTTTGCTACCAACGGTAACTTCAGCAGGATTATGCATGAATTTTTTTGCAATACGTGCTACTTCAGCAGGCATTGTAGCCGAGAATAACCAAGTATTTTTTTCGTCTGGAGTATCGGATAAAATCGATACGATGTCGTCATAAAAGCCCATGTTCAACATCTCATCTGCTTCGTCAAGAATACAGAAATTGATGTTTTTAATGTTGACAAGACCTCTGTTAATCATGTCTTGCATTCTACCTGGAGTAGCCACAATAATTTGTGCTCCACGTTTAATTTCTCGGGCTTGTTCTGTAATGCTTGCACCACCATAAACTGCCACTGTATGTAAACCTTTTACGTATTTTGAGTATTGTTTAATCTCGTTGGTGATTTGTAAGCATAGCTCACGCGTTGGTGATAAAATTAACGCTTGTGTACTTCTGTCTTCAGCATCAATTTTTTGAATAAGTGGAAAACCAAAAGCTGCTGTTTTCCCTGTTCCTGTTTGTGCTAATGCGACTAAGTCTGTGTTTTGTTCCAATAGTACTGGAATCGCTTTTTCTTGCACTTCTGATGGATTCTCAAATCCTAGATCTTTGATCGCAAGCAGTAGCGACTCATTCAGACCTAATTGTTCAAATTTGTTCATTATTTATTTTTAAATTCGGTGCAAAAGTACATCGAATAAACGAGATAAACTAATGTTAAATTGAGAATTAAAAATTTATTAACAATTGAAAATCAATATGTTACTTTTTTAAGAATTCTAAAAGCTGTCTTGTTGCGATGCCTCGATGGCTTATAGATGCTTTTTCTTCTAGTGAAATTTGCGCAAATGTATGTTGATAACCTTCGGGTTGAAAGAGGGGATCGTAACCAAAACCTTGATTTCCAAAACGCTCTTTTGTGATTTCTCCTTTTACAATTCCCGCAAAAAGATACTGTTTTCCTTGAATATTTAAACAAATAATGGTTTTGAATTGTGCTTTTCTATTGGTTTCGTTTTCTAATTCAAATAATAATTTCGTCATATTATCACTGTCATTTTTTTGTTCGCCTGCATAGCGAGCGGAAAAAACACCAGGTTGTCCGTTTAGTGCTTCAACTTCTAATCCTGTATCGTCTGCAAAACAATCGTAACCGTATTTTTGGGTTACATAATTGGCTTTTAGGATTGCATTTCCTTCGATAGTATTGGCGGTTTCAGGAATATCTTCCTGACAGCCAATATCCGACAGACTTAGTATTTTGATGCTTTCAGGAAGCATACTTTGTATTTCTTGTATTTTATTTTTGTTATTGGAGGCGAAAACGAGTTGCATTGTAATATTTGGATTAATTTAGATTAGTATTGAAAATAGTATATACGTTCCATTTTTAGTCTACTTATTTACCGATACAAAAATTTTCAAAGATATTGCCTAAAAGCTCATCGTTGGTCACTTGCCCTGTTATCATTCCGAAATGATACAAGGCTTCTTTGATGTCGATTGCCATTAAATCGGAAGATAAATTAGTTTCTAATCCGTGTTTTACTTTCTGAATTTCGTCCAAAGCTTTTAGTAGCGAATCATAATGCCTTGTATTCGTTATGATTGTTTCGTTATTTCGTAAAGCTCCTGTATTTACAAACGAAAGCAATTGACTTTTAAGCGTTTCGATTCCGATATTGTTTTTGGCAGAAATAGTTATAAGTTGTGTGTTGTGTGTTGTGAGTTTTTCTTGTTGTTCCTTTATTTGATTTTCAGAAAGTAAATCAATTTTATTAACAACAATAATCAAAGGTTTCAACGGGAATTTATTTTTTATTTTCTCGATTTCAATAGTAAATTGAACGCTATTTAGAGAATACTGAACACTATCCAATAAAAACAAAATGACCTGCGCTTGCTCTATTTTTTCAAAAGTTTTGCGAATACCAATGCTTTCTACATGGTCTTCGGTTTCACGAATTCCTGCTGTATCAATGAATCTAAACCCAATGCCATCAATAACCAATTCATCTTCAATAGTATCGCGAGTGGTACCTGCAATGTGCGAAACTATGGCTCTTTCCTCATTCAATAAAGCATTTAATAAAGTTGATTTCCCTACATTGGGCTCGCCTACAATAGCAACAGGAATACCGTTTTTGATTACGTTCCCTACAGCAAAAGAATCGATTAGTCGTTTGAGCACAAATTCAATTCGATTCAATAATTCATGAAATTGAGTTCTATCGGCAAATTCAACATCTTCTTCGGCAAAATCCAATTCTAATTCAATTAAAGAAGCAAAATTGAGTAATTCTCCTCTCAATTTGGCTATTTCGTTAGAGAAACCACCTCGCATTTGTTGCATGGCAATTTGATGTGCTGCTTCGTTGTCTGACGAAATCAAATCGGCTACAGCTTCGGCTTGCGATAAATCCATTTTTCCGTTCAAGAAAGAACGCAACGTAAATTCGCCTGCTTGCGCCATCCGACAACCTTTGCGAAGTAATAATTGTATGATTTGTTGTTGAATATAAATAGATCCGTGACAGGAAATTTCAATCGTATTCTCACCAGTGTAGGAGTTTGTCCCTTTAAATAGCGATAACAAAACTTGATCTAACACTTTAGTCCCATCTACAATATGACCTAAATGTAATGTATGTGTTTTTTGTTTGGTAATGTCTTTTTTAGTAATCGATTGAAATATTGTGGAAGCAATAGTTATCGCATCTTGTCCAGAAATCCGAATTACAGCAATGGCTCCAGCTCCAGAGGGCGTGGCAAGTGCAACTATAGTATCATGGTATATCATAGGGGGAAATTATTTTTGCAAAGTTACTCATTTTGAAGGTACCCTTTTTCTACTATGTCAAATTTGTGTTTCTAAAGGCACTGTAGTACCTTTCCTCTATTCGGGCAATGTCTTTAATAGAGTTTTTTGCCCAAGACAGTCGTTTTTCTAAAACTTCCTTGTCGGATAATTGCCAATGAATATCGGATTTTCGCAATCTATTTGTTAGATTTTGAATAATAATTGCTGCTGAAACCGAAATGTTCAAACTTTCGGTAAAACCCACCATAGGAATTTTAAGAAAACCATCGGCTTGTTGCATAATTTCTTCCGACAAACCGTCTCGCTCGGTACCAAAAAATAAAGCACTTGGTTTTGAAATATCAAAATCGTCTAACAAGCAATCCTTTTCGTGTGGTGTGGTGGCAATAATTTGGTAGCCTTTATTTCGCATGGTTTGCAGAGAATCTGAAATACTGTCAAACGTAGTAATATCAACCCATTTTTGGGCACCCATAGCAATTTCTTTATCGATACTTTTACCATAACGTTGCTCAATAATTGCAAGCTCTTGAATTCCAAAAACCTCGCAACTGCGCATTACCGCACTGGTATTGTGCATCTGAAAAACATCTTCAACCACAACTGTAAAATGATTTGTTCTGGTTTCTAACACTTTCTGGAATTTTTCTTTCCTGTTTTCGGTTAGCATATTTTCGAGAAAATGGAGGTAATCGAGATCGACCATAGCAACTTATTTTTTTGGCAAAAATACTAAAAATACAGTACCTTTATTTTCTTATCTTTATTCTTACTTGAAACATAAAATATAACGTTAAATTACACAAAAGTATATTTAAAAAAAGTACAAATGAAAAAGAAACTAGTCGTCCTAACTGGAGCTGGAATTAGTGCCGAAAGTGGAATTCAAACCTTTCGAGATAGCGATGGACTTTGGGAAGGACACAACGTCAATGATGTGGCTACTCCAGAAGGTTGGCACCGAAATCCTGAGTTAGTTTTAGATTTTTACAATCAAAGACGCAAACAATTGCACTCGGTAATCCCTAATTCAGGTCATGAAATTTTAGCCGAGTTAGAAAATGATTTTGAAGTACAAATTATAACCCAAAACGTGGATAACTTGCATGAAAAAGCAGAAAGTTCAAACGTGTTGCACCTTCATGGCGAATTACTTAAAGTGCGAAGTGTGGCAAACAAAAACCGCATTTTAGATTGGCATACCGATTTGAATTTAGGCGATGTTGATGCCAACGGAGATCAGTTGCGACCTCACATTGTTTGGTTTGGCGAAGATGTTCCTGCGCTTGAAGAAGCTGTTAGTATGGTTCAAGACGCCGATGTTTTAATCATCATTGGAACTTCATTACAAGTATATCCAGCAGCAGGACTAATGAATTTTGCAAAACCCGATATTCCTGTTTATTATATAGACCCAAAACCAGCAACTCTTTATGATTTGCCCAACAAAGTCATCGTGATTGCTGAAATTGCTTCAAAAGGAATGAAAATGGTAGCAAAAAAGCTTAATAAAAGTCTGTGACTATAAGCCAAAGTTTATTTCCGTTTTACATCAGAAATCTATTATCTTTGCCCTTTCAAAAAAAACAACACTACAACAATGACAACTCTTAACGAATTAAATGCTGTATCGCCAATTGATGGAAGATACAGAAGCAAAACCAGTTCCTTATCACAATTTTTCTCGGAAGAAGCCTTAATCAAATACCGCGTTTTAGTTGAAATCGAATATTTTATTGCGCTTTGCGAAATTCCGCTACCACAACTTACTACTGTAAACTCGAATGTATTGGATAGTTTACGAGCAATTTACAAAAATTTTTCTACCGAAGACGCCCTTTGGATAAAGGAAACCGAAAAAGTAACCAACCACGATGTAAAAGCGGTCGAATATTTTATCAAAGAAACGTTTGAAAAATTAGGATTATCACAATACAAAGAATTTATTCACTTCGGATTAACTTCGCAAGACATCAATAACACCGCCATTCCGCTTTCAACAAAAGAAGCTTTTCAGGAAGTGTACCTAAAATCGCTAATCAGTTTAGTGTCGAAACTTAAAGAATTAAGTGTCGAATGGCGCGATATTCCAATGTTAGCTAGAACCCACGGACAGCCCGCCTCCCCTACTCGTTTGGGAAAAGAAATTGGGGTTTTTGTTGAACGATTGGAAGAGCAAATGCGTTTGCTGTTTAACATTCCGTTTGCCGCAAAATTTGGTGGAGCAACAGGAAACTATAATGCCCATCATGTGGCTTATCCTCAAATCGATTGGAAACAATTTGGAAGTCATTTTGTGGAAGAAAACCTTGGTTTACACCACTCGTTTCCAACTACACAAATTGAACATTACGATCATTTTGCTGCTTTTTTTGATGCTTTAAAAAGAATAAATACCATTATTATCGATTTAGACAGAGACATTTGGACCTATGTTTCGATGGATTATTTTAAACAAAAAATTAAAGCTGGAGAAATAGGATCGTCCGCCATGCCACACAAAGTAAACCCAATAGATTTTGAAAATTCGGAAGGAAATTTAGGTATAGCGAATGCTATTTTCGAACACCTTTCGGCAAAATTGCCTCTATCAAGATTGCAGCGTGATTTAACAGACAGTACCGTTTTAAGAAACATTGGAGTTCCTATGGGACACACCCTAATTGCGTTTGAAGCTACTCTAAAAGGCTTGAATAAACTACTGTTAAACGAACCTAAATTTCATGAAGATTTAGAAAAAAACTGGGCTGTTGTAGCAGAAGCAATACAAACTATTTTGCGTCGTGAAGGGTATCCAAATCCTTATGAAGCCCTGAAAGGACTGACTAGAACCAACGAAGCGATTGACAAAAAAGCCATTCACGAATTTATTTCGACACTTGCGGTTTCGGAAGAAATTAAAGGAGAATTATTGCAGATTACGCCAAGTAATTTTTTAGGGATTTAATAAATAACTTGCTGGAGTAATTCGTTTTTAAACACTAAATTTCAGGTTTACAAAATTAAAGGTAAACCTGAAATTTAATTAATTATCCCAAAATCTGCTTGGCATGTTCCTTTGTTTTTACAGTGGTTATCACTTCTTCAATACATCCCTTTTCGTCAATAATAAAAGTGGTTCTGTGGATGCCGTCATATTCTTTTCCCATAAACTTTTTAGGTCCCCAAACACCAAAGGCTTCAATAACAGCTTTGTCTTCATCTGCTAAAAGTGGGAAGGGGAAATCGAATTTTTCTTTAAATTTCAGTTGCGCCTTGGCAGTATCTGCACTTACCCCTAAAAGCACATAATTATTGGCTGTAAAACGCTCGAAATTATCTCTTAAATCGCAAGCTTCTGCCGTGCAACCTGGCGTGTTTGCTTTGGGATAAAAGAAGAGTACTACTTTTTTTCCAGCATAATCCGATAATGTATGAACGTTTCCGTCTTGATCTAACGCTGAAAAATGGGGTGCTTTATCGCCTTTTTTTAATGTTGTCATTAGCTAGGTATTAGAATTTTAGATTGTTAGATTTCTTTAATCATTGCAATTATATTGCCGTTGAAATTGTATTTTTGTTTTTCAAATGTAGCTAAAATGACCAAAAAAGAAAGTGTAACTTTTGTTATAAATACGTTAAAAGAATTATACCCTACAATTCCTATTCCGCTCGACCATAAAGACCCTTATACGTTGCTCGTTGCGGTTTTACTATCGGCACAATGTACGGATGTTCGGGTAAACCAAATTACGCCGCTACTTTTTGCAAAAGCCGATAATCCGTACGATATGGTCAAACTTTCGGTGGAAGAAATCCAAGAAATTATTCGTCCGTGTGGGCTTTCGCCAATGAAATCGAAAGGTATTTTTGGGTTATCACAAATGATTATCGAGCAACATAACGGGCAAGTTCCTCAAAGTTTTGAAGCCTTAGAAGCTATGCCAGCCGTGGGGCATAAAACGGCTAGTGTGGTGATGAGTCAAGCTTTTGGTGTGCCTGCTTTTCCTGTTGATACGCATATTCATCGATTGCTGTACCGCTGGAATTTGACTAATGGTAAAAGCGTGGTGCAAACCGAAAAAGATGCCAAACGTATTTTTCCTGAAGAAACTTGGAACGATTTACACTTGCAAATTATCTGGTACGGACGCCAATATTCGCCAGCTCGTGGTTGGGATTTAGAGAAAGATATTATTACCAAAACTATTGGAAGACAATCTGTTTTGAAAGATTATTATAAAAAAAACGCTCTATAATTAGAGCGTTTATGGTTAGTTTAAAATTGTTTCAAAAGTTCTCTCCCCTATCTTATCTATTCTTAATGCTTTCGAATAGTTCAATATAAAATTGACTGTTTCTTTTTTAGGTAACATTTTTGGAACTGCATTTTTTTCCTTAGTGTAAAGTTTTGCCATACAAATAAATTAATTTTTATAGTATAACGCACACTTACAAACAATATTGTTTAATTGGTTAAAATAATTTGATTTTTATCAATTATGCGTCTCAAATTTATTAGTGCATACCGCATTCTTCCCAATGCCGTATTGATACTCACCCCTGTAGATTCAGAAATTTCTTTGAAACTTAAATCTTGGTATATTCTCATTTCTAGCACTTCTTTTTGATCTGCTGGAAGTTCCGCTATCAATCGTAATAAGTCGCTTTCTACTTGTTCGGTAATTATCTTGCCTTCAATATTCGGGCTATTGTCGGTCATTATCGAAAAAATAGAGAATTCTTCCGTTTCTCGATACAGCGGCATTTTTTTATTTTTTCTAAAATGGTCGATAATTAAATTGTGTGCAATACGCATAACCCAAGGCAAAAACTTTCCTTCTTCGTTATACGAATTACTTTTTAATGTTTTGATGACTTTGATGAAGGTGTCTTGAAATATGTCGTCGGAAACATCTCTATCTAAAACTTTTGAATATATAAAACCAAAAATTCTAGACTGATGTCTTGTAACTAATGTAGATAATGCTAGTTCATCGCCATCGATGTAACGCTTTACCAATAATGCGTCTGGGAGTTGAGTAGTAGCCATAAGAATACTTTTAGATTTTGGGTTTATCATCGAGAAAAATCTCTTAAAAGTATTTCTTTAGTATAGGCTTTGTTTTTTAGTGTTATTTATAAACTTCAAATTTAAAGTAAATAATTCCATATTAACAATATTTATTTGAAATTTTAACATTTTGTTTGAAATAATACTTCTAATTTAAAGTTCTTGGGAAAAATCAAAATCACAAATAGAAGTAGATACAAATAATAATAAAAAAGTAGAATTGATTACCTTTGTAAAAATTGACTTTTTATATGATACAACCCGATTTTTCGACCTTAGAACCCAAAAATAATATCTTAATTAAAGGCGCTCAAATTCATAATTTGAAAAACCTTGACGTTGCCATTCCTCGTAACAAATTAGTGGTTATTACAGGACTTTCGGGTTCTGGAAAATCGTCTTTGGCTTTTGACACCTTATATGCCGAAGGACAACGCCGTTATGTGGAAAGTTTATCTAGCTATGCACGACAATTTTTGGGACGATTAGACAAACCAAAAGTTGAGTACATCAAAGGAATTGCTCCTGCTATTGCTATCGAACAAAAAGTAAATACGACCAATGCTCGGTCTACCGTCGGAACTTCTACCGAAATATACGATTATCTAAAATTATTATACGCTAGAGTGGGTAAAACGATTTCGCCTATTTCTGGACTTGAAGTCAAAAAAGATACTGTTTCTGATGTTGTTAATGAGGTAAAAACCTTCAAAATTGATTCAAAATGGTTGCTCCTCGCCCCTATTCATTTGGAAGAAGGAAGAAAATTGGAAGACAAACTAAAAGTGCTACTTCAACAAGGTTTTGCCCGTATTTTGGTTAAAAATGAAATGGTTCGTTTAGATGAAATTGAGCAACATTCGTTAGACCACAAAGATGTCTTACTCATTATTGACAGAATTGTAGTCAAAGACGATGAGGACTTCTTGAATCGATTGGCAGATTCTGTTCAAACTGCTTTTTATGAAGGCAAAGGAATTTGTTCTTTACAAGAAGTAAATTCCGATAAAAAATATTCGTATAGTGCAAATTTTGAACTCGATGGTATTACTTTTTTAGAACCAAATGTGCATTTGTTTAGTTTCAATAATCCGTATGGCGCTTGTCCAGTTTGCGATGGTTATGGTAATATTATTGGTATTGATGAAGAATTAGTGATTCCAAACACCGCTTTATCCATTTATGAAAACGCCATATTTCCGTGGCGTGGCGAAAGTATGGGTTGGTTTCGTGACGAATTAGTGAACAACAGTCATAAATTCGATTTCCCTGTACACAAACCGTATTTCGAATTGACGGAAGCTCAAAAAGAGTTGGTTTGGACGGGTAATAAATATTTTCAGGGATTGAATGATTTCTTCAAAGAACTGGAAGAAAAAAATTATAAAATTCAAAATCGAGTAATGCTTTCCCGTTATCGAGGAAAAACAAAATGCAGTGCTTGTAAAGGAAAACGCCTTCGTCAAGAGGTGTATAACATCAAAGTAGGTGGCAAAACACTACCTGAGTTGGTCGATTTGTCTATTAAAAATACCGTTTTATTTTTCAAAAAATTAGAATTATCAGAATACGATACAAAAGTTGCCAAACGATTACTCATAGAAATTAACAGCCGATTATCGTTTTTGCAAGAAGTTGGTTTAGATTATTTGACTTTAAACCGAAACTCAGCCACATTATCTGGTGGAGAGTCGCAACGAATTAACTTGGCAACATCTCTAGGAAGTAGTCTTGTAGGCTCTATGTATATTCTAGACGAGCCCAGTATTGGTTTGCACCCAAAAGATACGGAGCGATTAATCAACGTATTGCTTTCGCTTCGGGATTTAGGAAATACGGTCATTGTAGTCGAACATGATGAGGATATTATGAAGGCCGCTGATATGATTATCGATATTGGTCCCGAAGCAGGTACATTTGGTGGCGAACTCGTTGCGCAAGGCACTTTTGAAGAAATTCTGAAATCAAACTCGCTGACTTCCTTGTATTTGAATGGAAAATTAGAAATTGAAGTTCCTAAAAAACGCAGGAAATTTAAAAATTATATTGATATAAAAGGTGCTCGCGAGAATAACTTACAAAATATTGATGTTACTTTTCCGTTAGATGTTTTAACCGTAATTACAGGTGTTTCGGGTTCTGGAAAAAGTACTTTGGTCAAAAAAATAGTATTCCCAGCTTTGCAAAAAAAATTAGACGGAGTTGGTGAAAAAGCGGGTCAATTTTCTGAATTATCCGGCAGTTTTTCACATATTAAACATATCGAATATGTAGATCAAAATCCGATAGGGAGAAGTTCTCGTTCCAATCCTGTTACGTATATCAAAGCTTACGACGATATTCGAGAGTTATATGCTAAAGAAAAACTCTCTAAAAATCGTGGTTACCAAGCCAAACATTTTTCGTTTAATGTGGATGGTGGTCGTTGCGAAACCTGCAAAGGAGAAGGTTCTATTACTGTAGAAATGGTTTTTATGGCCGATGTATCATTGCCTTGCGAAACCTGTAACGGCAAACGCTTCAAAAAAGAAGTCTTAGAAGTTACTTTTGAAGGCAAAAATATCGATGATATTCTAACCATGACTATTGACGATGCCTTAGCTTTTTTTACAGAAACCAAACAAACTAAAATTTCACAAAAATTGCAACCTTTACAAGATGTAGGTTTGGGTTATGTGCAACTGGGACAATCATCCTCAACACTTTCTGGTGGTGAAGCGCAGCGAATTAAACTTGCCTCTTTTTTAGTAAAAGGAACGACAAAAGACAAAGTATTGTTTGTATTTGACGAACCTACCACTGGATTGCATTTTCATGATATTAAAAAATTATTGACTTCATTTGATGCATTAATAGAAAAAGGTCATTCTATCATCGTGATTGAACACAATCTAGATATGATAAAATGTGCCGATTATATTATCGATTTAGGTCCTGAAGGTGGTGAAAACGGAGGACAACTTTTAGCTTTTGGTACACCAGAAGAAATTGTAAAAAACAAAAAATCCGTTACAGGAAAATATTTGAAGGAGAAATTATAATAAAAAAGGGAAACTTATAATTTCCCTTTTTTAACTTAATCAATCACAATTTTCTTGCTTATTTTCTTATCACCCGCATTTAAATTTGCTAAATATATTCCTCTGGCAAAATGGCTAATGTCTATTTTTTCTAACTGATTAGGATTAGTAATCAATTTTTCTAAAACTTTTTTCCCTTGTATATCAATTAATTGAAACTGATATTCTTTTTCGGTTAATACACCTAAATTGATTGTAATACAATCTTTAGTCGGATTTGGGAAAAAACTGACTTGAAAATCTTGATTATAATCATTCACACTCAATGCTGTCAATGCTGCTGTATAGTGTAAAACAGTTCCCAACGCTGCTTTTGTTACGTTATAATTGTATACGGGATCCATATTTACCAATAAATCGGTAGACGTATGTTTGTGTACCGTTTCATTGGTTTCAAACATTCCTGTAATTACATTGTTATTGGCTTGAAATGACATATAATCTGATGCGTATGCGTATGACAATAACGTGTTCAAAGGAGAATACAACCCTACACAAGCAATCATTTCATTTGTAAAAGTAGTAGAAGCTGCATTGTTTGTTGTAGGTGTAGAGGTATCTCTTTCGCAAGTAATGGTATTGTTTACTGCTCCAGCCACACCACCAATTTCATCTAAATTGAAAACTACCTTAATGTTTAACGGAGTACTTGCGTTAACCACATTATTTACATAGGCTTGACTCCCTTTTAGACCATCTTCTTCACCCGAAAAATTAATAAACTTTATGGAATATTCCGTAGGAACATTCTTCATCAAACGAGCCATTTCAAGAATAGTCACTACTCCACTTCCGTTATCATTAGTTCCAGTCCCTGTAATAGAATCATAATGCCCACAAACAATTACATAAGTGTTCGGATAAACAGTTCCAATTTTAGTAACCGTTAAGTTCTTACAAACAGCAGTTGAGCCACTATAAGTATAGGAATCTTCAACCATTTGACCAGCTGTGTAACCATAACTTGAATATTTATTTTTTGAGGTGTTCTGATAATTACTTATAATTTTTTCGTATATTTAAAGTATGGA
>CAXYWC010000009.1:0-50811 GCA_964292845.1 uncultured Flavobacterium sp.
AATGCAATTCAAACATCCAGAAATTCTCTATTTCCTTTTCTTATTGGTCATACCAATTTTGGTGCATTTATTTCAATTACGAAAATTTAAAAAAGAATATTTTACGAATGTAAAATTCTTAAAAGAACTTTCCATTCAAACTCGGAAAAGTTCTAAAATAAAGAAATGGTTGCTCTTAGCGACCCGTCTATTATTGTTGGCTTGCCTAATTTTTGCTTTTGCACAGCCTTTTTTTAAAGCAAAAGATAGCGACAATACCAACAACGAATTGTTTGTGGTTTTAGATAATTCGTACAGTATGCAAGCCAAAGGTCAAAAAGGTGAATTACTAAAACGTGCGGTGCAAGATTTATTAGAGTTTGCACCTAAAAACGGTAATTTTTCACTAATTACCAACGACGAAAATTATTGGAATACCAACATAAACGCTATCGAAAAAGAGTTACAAAATCTAAATTACAGTGCTATTCCGTTTTCTTTAGAAACCGCTTTAACCAAAATAAAATCTCGCAAAACTTTTGTAAATAAAGACATTGTTGTAATCACCGATGCTATTGGCTTGAACAAAAACCATCTAAAAACTAGCAACGAAAAAGACAAAACGTATTTCATCATTCCTGAAGCGGAGCAACTCAAAAATGTCGCCATAGACAGTGTTTATTTAGCCCAAACTTTAGATAATTTCTACGAAATAGCCGTTCAGTTTTCTTCTAATTTTGAAGATGAAAAAGCAATTCCAGTTTCTGTTTACAACCAAAAAAGTTTAATTGCTAAAACAATTTTGAATGTAAAGAAAAGTAAAGAAACCATCCATTTTACCATTCCAAAAGAAGATTTTAATGGTTATGTAAGCATCAATGATACTAGTTTGGCTTTCGATAATACTTTATATTTTTCGATTTCAAAACCCAAAATAACGAATGTTCTTAGTATTGGCGAAGCTCAAAAAAGCGATTTTTTAGCTCGAATTTACACCAAACCCGAGTTTAATTATTCCAATTCTCTAATTTCTACTTTAGATTATAGCCAACTCGACAAGCAAGATGCTATTATCTTGAACGAATTAGACAATATTCCTGTGGCTTTGCAGACTAATTTAAAATCGTTTGTATCAAAAGGCGGTAACGTGATTTTGATTCCATCGGAGAAAAATGACATTTCAAATTTGAACACTTTTCTTGCAGCTTTTGGCGGATTACAATTTTTAAATCTTAACGATCAAGAAAGAAAAATAACGAAGATTCATTTTTCGAATCCATTATTTTCGAATGTTTTTGAAAAGACAATTACTAATTTTCAATATCCATCAGTCAAACAAAGCTTCACTGTCAGATCCAATGCTTCGCAAGCCATTAGTTACGATGACCAAAGCCCTTTTCTAAGTACTATTCTAAAACAAATGGGTGCTTTATTTGTGTTTTCGGCGCCTGTAAATACAGCTAATAGTAATTTTCAGAATTCGCCACTTATTGTGCCTACTTTTTATAAAATGGCGCTAACTAGCGACAAACATGGAGTGAAATACGAAACTATTGGTAACACCAATCCGTTTTTAATTACTGCAAATACAAACAATAACGAGATTATTTCTATAAGAAATCCTTCGGAAGAGTTTATTCCATCGCAACAAATTATGTCCGATAAAATTAAAATTTCGTGTGCGGATAATCCAACGTTGGCAGGGAATTTTGAAGTCACTCAAAGCAAAAAAAACATTGGAACTATCAGTTTCAATTATGACCGAAGCGAGAGCAATTTGACGCCACCAAGTGATGCCACTTTAGACGATTTGACTATTGTTACTAGTATCGAATCGTTTTTTGATACCATTCAAACCAATAGAACCGATAGCCAAGTTTGGAAATGGTTTCTTATTTTTACACTCTTATTTATTCTTATTGAAATACTCATACAAAAATTTGTAAAATGAATTTGATACTCAAAGCTGCCCGAATTATTGACACTAAGAATCCTTTTCACAATCAAATTGTGGATATCAAAATCAGTAACGGAATTATTGAAAAAATAGCGTCAACGATTCAAAGTAGCGAAGGATTTGAAGAAATTAAATTGGAAAACCTTCATATTTCACAAGGTTGGTTTGACACGAGTGTTTCGCTTGGAGAACCAGGTTTTGAAGACAGAGAAACTATTGCAAACGGATTGCAAGTAGCTGCAAAATCAGGATTTACAGGAATTGCTTTGCAACCCAATTCGTTCCCAATACTAGACAATCAATCGCAAATACATTTTGTAAAACAAAAAGCCAACGGTTTTGCTACCGAACTTTTCCCGATTGGAGCGTTAACACAAAAAAGTGAAGGACATGATTTAGCAGAGCTTTTTGATATGAAAAATGCAGGAGCAGTAGCTTTTGGTGATTATAACAAAAGTTTAGACAATGCTAATTTGCTAAAAATAAGCTTACAATATACCCAAGATTTTGACGGATTAGTGATTGCTTTTGCTCAAGACAACACTATCAAAGGGAAAGGAATGGTTCATGAAGGTATCGTTTCGACGATGTTAGGATTGAAAGGAATTCCGGCGCTTGCAGAAGAATTAATTATTGCTAGAAATCTTTTTATACTAGAATATACTGGCGGGAAATTACATATTCCAACTATTTCTACCGCAAAATCTGTGGCGCTAATTAAAGAAGCTAAAGCCAAAGGATTACAAGTAACTTGTAGTGTTGCGGTACATAATTTGATTTTAACAGACGAAAAAATTGAAGGTTTTGATACACGTTATAAAGTTTTACCTCCACTTCGAACTGAAGAAGACAGAAAAGCATTAATCGCAGGAATTTTAGACAATACCATCGATTGCATCACATCAGACCACAATCCGATTGACATTGAAAACAAAAAAATGGAATTCGATAAAGCAAAATACGGAACCATTGGTTTAGAAAGTGCTTTTGGTGCTTTGCAAACTATTTTGCCAACGGAAATTATCGTCCAAAAATTATGTGCTGGTAGAACTATTTTTGCTCAAGAAAAGGTATCAATATCCGAAGGAGAAAAAGCCAACATTACGTTATTTAATCCTGAAGAAGAATCTATATTTACAGAAGAATCTATACTATCAAAATCTAAAAATTCGGCTTTTCTTGGCACAAAAGTAAAAGGAAAAGTATATGGCATTTACAATCAAGGAAAATTAATTTTATCATAAAAAATATCAAATGGAAGAAGGAAAACAAACCGCTATTATTAGTTATATCACCATTATTGGGACAATAATTGCTATTTTCATGAATACTGAAAAGAAAAATACATTTGCCGCATTTCACATTCGTCAAGCATTAGGTATTTATTTATCGTGGTTTTTATTGGGTTATTTTGTAAGTAATTTCGATAATTGGGGCGTTTCCTCAGGATTTTATTTGTTTATTTTTATTTTATGGGGGTATGGCTTTATCAGTGCTATTCAAGGAGAAGAAAAAACGATTCCATTGTTAGGAAATTATTTTCAGAAATGGTTTAAAAACTTATAAAAAATGACTTTACATCACCTCGTTAGAGAACCAAAAATAAAATTAGATAAGAATCCATTACTGTTATTACTTCATGGTTATGGTAGCAACGAAGAAGATTTATTCTCGTTTGCATCCGAATTGCCCGATGAGTATTATGTGATTTCGGCTCGTGCGCCTTACGATTTACAATACGAAAGTTATGCTTGGTATGCCATCAATTTTGATGCTGATGAAAACAAATTTTCAGATTTAGATCAAGCAAGAAGCTCAAGAGATTTAATAGCCAATTTTATTGATGAATTAATAGCTAATTATCCTATAGACGCTAACAATATAACACTTATTGGTTTTAGCCAAGGTGCCATTTTAAGTTATGCTGTGGCATTATCCTATCCAGAAAAAGTGCAACGAATTGTGGCTATGAGTGGTTATTTTAATACCGAAATTGCTAAAGAAGAGTTTGAAAGTAATGACTTTTCAAATTTAAAATTATTTGCTTCACATGGTTCAGTCGACCAAGTAGTTCCTGTAGATTGGGCTAGAAAAGCAAAACCAGTATTAGATAGTTTAGGGATTGAAAACGTGTATAAAGAATATCCTATTGGACATGGAATTTCACCTCAAAATTTTTATGATTTCAAAAATTGGTTGGAAAAAATTTAAACACAAAGTCACTAAGAAGGCAAAAAGTTCACAAAGAATGAAAACATATCAAACTTTGTGAACTTTGTGAAAACCTTTTGTGGTTAAAAACCTATTCTTGCGGATACATAATGGTTTCAGCAGTTTCAAAAGTAACGGAACCGTCTTTTTCTAAAAAATATTTTAGAATAACTTCTCCCCAATTAGAATCGCCAGTAAAATCGGCTATAATCCATCGGTGGTTTAAAAAACGTACTTTATTAATTACCATATTATCATACGGAATCAATTTGTTTCCCGTAGGATTCGAATTCATATCCATTAGTTTTTCTTTTACTTGTGGCATTAGTTTCTGCACATCATAATCTTCTAAATAATCTTGTGCTTTTTCGTCATACGCTAATGAAAAATAATCGCCTTCCTCCTTTTCTGCCATAATTTTAGCAATACTATCGTGCATTTTCACTTTAAATTTCTCAGCACGATCTTCATCAAAATTAAATTTTTTTGTCGAATACATGTATTGGAAAATATTCAATAGCACCGAAAATATTAATCCGTATAAAACCAGTTTTTTCATTTTTTTTTAAATATTAATTATTAAATTATCATACGCTAAAAACACATTGTCAGGCAATTTTTTTTGCACTTCTTCATGAAAACCAAGAATGTGACTTATGTGCGTTAAATAGGCTTTTTTTGGTTGCACAATAGTAATAAAATCTAAAGCTTCTTGCAAATTAAAATGGGTATTATGGGGTTCTTCTCGCAAGGCATTTATAACCAATACCTCTAGATTTTTTAATTTATCAATTTCTTTATTTTCAATAGATTTAACGTCCGTTAAATAAGCAAACTTATCAAATCGATACCCAAAAACTTGTAAATCTCCATGTAAAACATCGATGGGAATAATACTTTTTCCTTGAACGGAAATTGGACAATTATTTTGAACCTCAATAGGCAAAACACTTGGAGCTCCTGGATACTTATTTTCGGTTTCAAAAATATAATCGAAACGTTTTTTTAGATTTTCTAAAACTCGCTTGTGTCCATAAATTGAAATGGCACCTTGCTTAAAGAAAAAGGGGCGAATATCATCCAATCCTGCCGTATGATCCGAATGTTCATGTGTGTACAAAATAGCATCTATATGCTCACAGCCAGAGGTAAGCATTTGTTGTCTAAAATCAGGGCCACAATCTATTACAAAAGAAAAATCATCCCATTGTATCCAAACAGAAACACGCAATCTTTTGTCTTTGTGATCCAGACTTCTGCATACAGAATGTTGGCTCCCAATAACGGGAATGCCTTGTGAAGTTCCAGTACCTAAAAAATAAACTTTCAACTAAAATAATTTTCACAAAAATAAAGATTTTTTTATGTAAAACAGTCTATTTTATTAACTTTGCAAAGTATTTATCTAACAAATGACAAATTTAAAAAACGAAATTACGCTAAAAGGTGATAAAGTTATTGAACAAATACCTTCAACAACTGACAAAGCGCTACGAATAAACCTGAATGACAACATTTACGGAACTTTTGCTGAAATTGGTGCTGGACAAGAAACCGTCCGTCATTTTTTTAGAGCGGGAGGATCCTCAGGAACTATTGCAAAAGCCATGTCTGCCTACGACAAAGATTTTAGCGATGCCATTTATGGTATTGAAGATGATGGTCGTTATGTTACCGAAAGTCGTCTTAAAAAAATGCTATTCCACGAAAGTGATTTGATAGAAAAACGATTATTGCGTGACAAGCATCCTACAAAAATGTTTTTCAGTTATGCCAATACTGTTGCCACTATCGATTTTGCAAAGCAATTTAAAGGTCATGGCTGGATTGGTATTAGATATCAAATTGAACCCGATGAAGCCTATAACGAAATCATACTGCACATCCGTTTTAAAGAAACAGATGCAAAATTGCAACAAGAAACGTTAGGAAAACTAGGCGTAAACTTAATCTATGGTGCTTACTACAAATACAATGATCCTAAAAAATTGTTGCGCTATTTGTATGATCACATAGACAAAGACCAGCTAGAGATAGATACTATCAACTTCTCAGGTCCTCGATTTGCCAATGTTGACAACCGATTAATGAGTTTACAACTGGTAAAAAATGGCATGACCGATGCCGTCATGTTTGACCCAACAGGAAAAAACATTCTGCCAGCGGCTGTTTTGTACAAAAAAAATATCCTTGCCTTGCGTGGAAGTTTCCGCCCTGTAACGAAGGTGAATATGGATATGTACAATAGGTCTTTGCAAATGTTTATTGATGGTAATAAAGTAAAAGAAGAAAACACACTCGTTATTTTTGAAATTACACTTTCGAACCTAAGTTCTGATGGAGAAATTGACGAAAGAGATTTTATGGATAGAGCCGAACTGCTTTGTTCGTTAGGGCAAACGGTTATGATTTCGAATTTTCAAGAGTACTACAAAGTAGTTGAATATTTTTCGGCCTATACCAAAGCTAGAATGGGATTAGCACTAGGAGTAAACAACTTGATTGATGTGTTTGATGAAAAATACTATCGTCATCTCAGTGGTGGAATTTTGGAAGCTTTTGGTAAATTATTTTACCGAGATTTAAAAGTATTCTTGTATCCTATGGAAGATGAAAATGGCGATGTAATAAATTCTCAAAACCTAAAAGTACATCCCCGCATGAAAGAGTTGTATAAATTCTTTGCTTACAATGGAAAAGTAATTGATATTACTGATTTTGAAAGAGAGAACCTTAAGATTTTTTCTCGTGAAGTGCTAAAAATGATTAGTAGCGGAACGCCAGGATGGGAAAAAATGCTTCCAGAAGGAATTGCAGAACAAATTAAGAAAGACCATCTTTTTGGTTACGATGATAAGAAAGTCAAAGTTTTAACGGAAGCTTAGCAAAATAAAAAAATCCTGAATTTGTTGAAAATTCAGGATTTTTTAGTTTAACGCTAAAAAGGGGAAACGTTATTATTTTTTATTCAAAGCCTCAGACATTTCGTTTGAAATAGCAGAACGCTCCATTTTTAGTTTTCCAGACATTGTTTCTATAACCACAGTTGTTTCTGCTAGTTCAGCAACTTTTCCGTGCAAACCACTTTTTGTAACTATCTTATCACCTATTTTTAGTGATGCTTCAAATTCTTTTTCTTTTTTTGCTCTGGTTTGCTGTGGTTTTATCATAAAAAAATAGATAACAACAAACATTAAAAGAAAGGGTAAAAATTGTCCTAATTGTGCCATAATAACTTATTTTATTTTTACAGGAAGTTTATCTCCTGCTTTGGGGTTAATAGTTGCTTTAAATGAAATTACTTCACTCTCAAATTCTGTATTGGTGCGTAATGTAACGGTTTTGTGTTGTTCTCCCATTTTTCCTGTGGAGTTGAAACTAATTTTTATTTCGCCACTTTCGCCTGTTTTTATAGGTGTTTTGGTCCATTCTGGAACCGTACAACCGCAACTAGCTCGGGCTTCTAAGATAATCAAATCGGCTTTTCCTATGTTTTTTAATTTAAACACATGCTCTACAATATCACCTTGTGTAATGGGTCCAAAATCGAAGTCTTTATCTTTACTTTCAAACTCGATTTTTGCGTAATCCTCGGGTTTTAATTTTTCTTTTTTTACAACAGCCATTTGATCTGTTTGCTCATCGCGCGCTACTACTAGATTATTAGCGTCTATATAAATAGCGCTGGTTTCTTCTTTTTTCTTACAAGATCCCGTTACTAATAAAGAGACAACTGTGAGAAGTGTGATTACATTTTTAATCATTTTATATTTTATTTTACATTAAACCTCTTCCTATTTTTTTTAATTTGCCTGTAGTTTCAAATTCTTTGGCTAAATTATCTAAAATTCCGTTAATAAAAATACTACTTTTTGGTGTAGAATATTCTTTTACAATTTCTAAATATTCGTTAATAGTAACTTTTACGGGTATGGATGGGAATTTAAGAAATTCGCAAATGGCCATTTTTAGCACAATGGTATCTATTTCGGCAATTCGATCTGATTCCCAATTGGGTGTTTTGTCTGCAAATTCTTTAGCTAACTCCTCGTTATTTAGTAGTACTTTTCTAAATAAGTTACTTACAAACTCTTTGTCTTCTGCATCGTGATACACTTTGGGTACCGAAAAGTTTCCGTTCTCCGTATCTTGAATAGCATTTAACTGCTTTAAAATCAAGGTATTTACTAACGGAATATCATCTATCCAAGTTAGTTTATGATCTTCTAAATATTCGTAAAGTTTTATGTTTGGAGCAATTATTTCGGCAAAAATTGAGGCTACAAATTTTTTATCTTCCTCAAAAGTAGCTTTTGGTTTGCTCATATAGGCTTCATACAAAGAACTCTCTTTGACGGCTTGTAGTAGTAGTAATATGTAATCGTCGTTAAGTTTCCAATTGTTTATTTTTCGATTTTCTAGCGCGTCTAATAACGATTTGCTATTCGCAAGAATGGCTAAAACTTTATTGTCGACAAATTTCAAATTTGGATTTTTCTCTTCTTTAGTAACTAAGTGTTTGTTACGAGAAATTTCGATAAAAGTGGCTTCTTTTTCTTGAATTTCAACCAAAGTAGTAATCATTATCAAATACAAATCTTGTATATTTTCGATACTTTGAAATAGAAATTTTTCTTCTTTTTGAAGATCATCTGATTGTGTTTGACGCATGGAATATAACGTTTGCATCACTTTAACTCGAATATGTCGTCTATTTAACACTTGGTAAGAACATTTAAAAATTAAGGAAGCGAAAGAAATTCTTTCGCTCCACAAAAGTACATTTTTTTTTTAAAGATTTTTAGACAATTTAGATATTTTACAATCTAGAAATCTAAGAAGTCTAAAATCTATTTAGCATTTTCTTTTTTTTGCAAATCAATACGATTTTGAGCCATTCGCATGGCAGCTTGATGCGTTGTTATTTTATTGGCATCAGCATAATCAAAAATTTCTAAGGTTGTATTGTATATGTTTTCGGTTCTGCGCATTGATTCGGCCATATCGTAACCTGCAATTTCGGCATATACATTGATTATTCCTCCTGCATTAATCAAGAAATCAGGAGCATACGCAATACCTCTTTCTTGCAATAGTGCGCCGTGTGTTACTTCGTTTCCTAGCTGATTGTTTGCTGCTCCTGCAATTACTTTTGCTTTTATTTTGTGTATTGTAGTGTCATTTATTGTTGCTCCAAGTGCACATGGCGCATAAATATCGACATCGGCTCCATATAAATCGTCTCCCTTATAAATTTGTGCTCCGTATTTGTTTCCAATTTCTTGCAAACGAGCTTCGTTTATATCCGAAATAATTACTTTGGCACCATCTTTGGTTAAATAATCTACAAGCGTTTCGCCCACATGCCCTATTCCTTGAACTAATACTTTTTTGCCATCCAAAACATCGGAACCAAATTTGTATTTAGCAGCCGCTTTCATTCCCATATACACACCATAAGCAGTTACGGGCGATGGGTTTCCTGACCCTCCTTTTTCGATAGAAACACCTGTTACGTAAGGCGTTTGCAAACGAATCAAATCCATGTCGCCAGTAGTTGTTCCTACATCTTCGGCAGTAATGTATCGTCCACTTAAGGAATTTACATATTGACCAAATTTAGCAATCATTTCTGGGGTTTTATCTGTTTTAGAATCGCCAATAATTACTGCTTTTCCACCACCTAAATTTAATCCTGTAATGGCTGATTTAAAAGTCATTCCGCGAGACAAACGCAAAACATCATTTAATGCTTCCCATTCGTTTTCGTATTTCCACATTCTAGTTCCGCCAAGGGCTGGTCCTAAAACTGTATTATGAATGCCAATTATTGCTTTCAAACCAGTATCTTTGTCGTTGCAAAAAACAATTTGTTCGTGATTATCAAAAGACAATTGCCCAAAAACAGGGTCGATTTTATAAAGCTCACTAGCGTTTAAAGTTTCAGTAATCATAATTTATATATTTAAAATTATAGGCTATTTCAAAAATAGTCCGCACAAAATTACATATTTAAATTAGAAATTCATAAAACGAGACTTAATTGTTAATAAAAAATTATTGAATTCGCAATTACGAATTCGTCAATAAATTAATTACTTATACTTATTTAATACAAGTATTCCATTATATACAATATTTATCATAAAAAAATGAAAGAACTTCGTTATTTAAACCCCTATTTTATAAAATATAAATATCATTTTCTGCTAGGAATAGTAACTACAATAGCGGCACAAATTTTTTCGCTTTATACACCTGAATTAATTGGAAACTCTATTGCTGCTATTGAAGAACATATAAAATCGGGGGCGGTAAACCCTGCTGTTGTTAAAAATTTATTGTTACAAAATATTCTTTTTATAATAGCAACAACGCTTGCGGCTGCTGTTCTTACTTTTTTGATGCGGCAAACACTTATCGTAATGTCTCGCCATGTAGAATACGACTTGAAAAATGAAGTATTTAAACAATACGAATGTTTGACTCAAAATTTTTACAAACACAACCGAACTGGCGATTTGATGAACCGCATAAGTGAAGATGTTGGTCGGGTGCGAATGTATGTGGGGCCTGCTGTTATGTACACTATAAATACCCTTATTAGGTTTGCCATCGTAATTTTTTATATGTACACCGTATCGCCAAAACTAACGTTATATACCTTGCTACCACTACCAATTCTTGCGTATCTAATTTTCAAATTAAGTACTGAAATT
Source organism: uncultured Flavobacterium sp. (assembly GCA_964292845.1). GTDB lineage: Bacteria > Bacteroidota > Bacteroidia > Flavobacteriales > Flavobacteriaceae > Flavobacterium. Next base: position 10,867 of record CAXYWC010000009.1, read on the forward strand.
AATAAAAGAAGTACTGTTTTTCAAGAAAATTTATCGGTTTTATCCAGTTTTACACAGGAAATATTTTCTGGCATTAGAGTCATCAAAGCCTATGGTATTGAGAATCAAAAGCAAAAAGAATTTACAACCCTATCAGAAGAAAGCAATGAAAAAAGTTTAAGTTTAGCAAAAGTACAAGCACTATTTAGCCCGTTAATGCTATTGTTAATTGGATTAAGTAATTTGCTAGTTATTTTCCTTGGAGGGATGATGTACATTAGTGGTAGCATTGAAAATATTGGAGTTATTGCAAAATTTATTTTATATATTAATATGCTTGTTTGGCCTGTAGCCTCGATCGGTTGGGTTTCGTCGCTAGTACAAGAAGCAGAAGCCTCTCAAAAACGAATTAACGAATTTTTGAAAATTCAACCTGAAATACAAAACGACAATCTAACGCCAATGACTTTTAGCGGAAATATTGCTTTTAACAACGTATCATTAATTTATGAAGATACAAACATCAAAGCATTAGACCAAGTTAGTTTCTCGGTAAATAAAGGCGAAACACTGGCTATTATTGGTCGAACAGGATCTGGAAAATCGACAATACTTTCCTTACTCAGCAGACTATACGATCCTACGGATGGTGAGATTATCATTGACGGTATGTCGCTTAAAAAAGTAAACCTCAAAGATTTGCGCCACAGCATAGGAGCTGTTCCGCAAGATGCTTTTTTGTTTTCGGACACTATACAAAACAATATCAAATTTGGAAACGAAAATGCAAGCCATCAAGAAGTGATTGCAGCTGCAAAAAATGCTGTTGTACACGATAATATTATGAGCTTCAATGACCAATACGAAACCATACTTGGCGAACGTGGTATCACGCTCTCTGGAGGACAAAAACAAAGAGTTTCTATTGCACGAGCTATTATTAGTAATCCCGAAATTTTATTGTTTGACGATTGCTTATCGGCTGTTGACACCGAAACCGAAGAGGCCATTTTAAATAATTTGAAAGTTATTTGCCAAGGAAAAACGACTATAATTGTAAGCCACAGAGTTTCGTCTGCAAAAAATGCGGATAAAATTATTATTATTGATAACGGAAAAATAGAACAAGAAGGCACTCATAATCAATTAGTAAACCAAGACGGATACTACAAAGCATTATATTTAAAACAAATTACTGAAAAAGAAATGTCGTAATTGTTGTTTTGTTCTGTTTTTTTTTCCAATTTTGAACAAACAAACAACTAAAATTAATTAGAATGAATAGGAATGAAAACGATATGCTAGAAAAAGAAGAAATTTTTTCTAAAGTATTAAGAGCGGGAAGAAGAACTTATTTTTTTGATGTTCGTTCTACAAAAGCAGATGATTACTATATTACCATAACCGAAAGTAAAAAATTTACCGAAGAAGATGGCTCTTTTCACTTCAAAAAACATAAAATTTATCTATACAAAGAAGATTTTAACGAGTTTACCGAAATTTTAGAACAAATGACTTCGTATGTGCTAAACAATAAAGGAGAAGAAGTTATTTCTGAAAGACATCAAAAAGATTTTAAAAAAGAATATCTTTCTGAAAACAATTCCGATGAAACTAAAGCAACGAATGCTTTTACTGATTTAGATTTTGACGATATTTAAATTATTTTTTTTATTGTATAATATAGTGTAAATTAGCACTGTAATAAACTTAAAACCCCAAAAAAAATGAAAAGCAAAATACTACAATTATCGATTCTTTTTTCTGTTCTTTTTATTTGTAACCTAACCTATGGCCAAACATCGCAAGATTACAAACTAACTACTGTGAAAGGTTTTAATAAAAGTGCAGAGCCAGAAATTAAGCTTTTTACTGATGGTCACATCGAATTAATACTCAATGTTGATGCCTTATTGGGTGATTCTGACGAAAAATTTAAAACGGAATATTGGAATACTTTTGAAAAAGAATTGTCTAAAGAACTCAACATTGTGTTAACAAAAAAAGACAAACAAGTTTTTGCTATTTCAAACGCTACTGAAGAAACGGCAAAAAAAATAAAAAAATATTTAGAAACATACTGGAAATAGTAAATTTCAATTTCCTAAAAAAAGCTCAAAATTTAAAATTTTGAGCTTTTTTTATCTCACTATCAAACCATTTTCTACCGTAGCATCACTAGAAAGTAAAACAATATCATTCTCATCTCCTATCGAACCAAGCACTAAACATTCACTCATAAATTTACCTATTTGCTTTGCAGGAAAATTTACAATTGCAACAATTTGCTTACCTAACAAATCGTGCTTGGCATATCGCTGAGTGATTTGTGCCGATGATTTTTTAATCCCAATTTTATTTCCAAAATCGATTATAAGCTGATAAGCTGGTTTTTTTGCTTCTGGAAAATCATGCACTTCAATTATTGTTCCTATTCGGATTTCTATTTTTTCAAAATCAGACCAAGTTATTGTATTCATGCCTTTTACTTTTTAATATTGTTTATCAGAACCTTTTCTATGCTAAAAATCCTTCATTGTGTAATGAAGGATTTCTTAATTATAGTCAGTAAAATTTATTATTTTTTTTAACTGTATTAAAACACTAATTGGCTTTCTTTCTTTTTCTAAAATAATCAAACCCAAACCAACCTGCTAGCAGGATTAAGAAATAGCTAAAATAGGATGTTGGTTGCCCGTCACCACCCACAGTACAAAACAATCTGTCCCAACGAATTTTATCAATAGCTTGTGACCATGGCAAATTAGGATCTAAACTAAACCAGATGAAAACTGGTTTTCCAACCACGTGATCGAACGGTACAAATCCCCAATAACGGCTGTCTTCAGAGTTATGACGGTTGTCCCCCATCATCCAGTAATAATCCTGTTGGAACGTGTAGTTTAGCGCAGGTTTATCATTAATATATATTTGCCCCCCTTTTTCTTCTAATTTATTGCCTTCATATACCGTTATTAATCTGCGGTACAAAGGCAGGTTTTCTTTGGTAATAGCCACTGTCTTTCCTGCTTCTGGAATATAAATAGGGCCGTAATTATCCTGACTCCAATTTTGATTGTGAGGAAAAAGTCTGCGGTCTGTCTCGGAAGTAATATTTTTCACAACCGATTTTATTGCTGGAATTTCTTTCAGTTTTTTGGCAGCCTCTTCAGTTACAGCCGAGAACAAATACTGGTTTGTTCCTATTGGATATATTCCATCTGTAATTTGCAAATCTTCGATGATATACTTTCCGTCTAATCCGGAACCATCAGTAGTCACTTTGTACGAATACTGTGGTTTTGCTCTTTCTGGAAGAGCTAATTTTTTATTGTTAATATAAACATCGCCATTTTTTATCGACAGATTATCGCCTGGAATTCCTTGACAACGTTTTACATAATTAGAGCGTTTGTCCATAGGTTTATCTACGTGGCGTCCTGAAGGGTCACGAAACTTATATACCGTATCAACTGGCCAGTTAAAAACTACAATATCATTTCGTTGTATAGCCTGCAAGCCTGGAAAACGGAAAGTGGGTAATTGTGGAAAGTTTACATACGATTTTGTTTTAATAAACGGAATACTATCATGAACCATTGGCAAAGCCACTGCTGTTTTAGGTGTTCTTGCTCCGTAATGAAACTTACTCACAAACAAGAAATCGCCCACTAACAATGATTTTTCTAACGAAGAAGTTGGAATATTAAAGGGTTGCAACACATAACCATGTACTAATGTTGCTACTACGATAGCAAACAATAACGAACTTATAGTATCGCCAGTTTTTGTGGTAGCTACTAAACTACGGTCTATTTTATATGCTACATTTTCAAAATAATTAATGTAATAAATATAAAAACCAAGTGTAACAACACCTAAAATAGTGTCTTTAGTTGTGTTTTTGCCAAAACTTCGTAACGTTTCTACCCAAACCGCAATAAACATAATGAGGTTTACAATAGGCACAAATAGCAAGGCTGTCCACCAGGTTGGACGGTTTATTATTTTCATTAAAACGATGGCGTTATAGACTGGAACTGCTGCTTCCCATGATTTTCTGCCTGCTTTTTCGTATAATTTCCATGTTCCTAAATAATGTACTACTTGCAGTACTAGGAAAAAAATAAACCATTGTAATAGTGTCATAATAAATTAATTAGTGAATTAGATAATTTTGAAAATTAGATAATTCGTTATTTTTAAATTTTTATAATTGTCAAGAAAAATTATTTAATGGAGATAATCATTATCTAATTTTCTAATTGACCCATTTTCTAATGTAATGAAAGAACATCTTTCATCGTAAAAACACCTTTTTTATTAGCAAGCCATTCGGCAGCAATAACGGCTCCCAGCGCAAAACCTTCACGACTGTGAGCGGTATGTTTTATTTCGATTTGGTCAACACTAGAGTCATAAAAAACGCTGTGTGTTCCAGGTACATTTTCTATCCGTTTGGCATCAATTAAGATGTCTTTTTCAGAAGGATTATCCAATGTCCAACCCGTGTAATCTGAGTTTTCGATAATGCCTTTTGCTAACGAAATCGCTGTACCGCTTGGCGCATCTAACTTTTGGGTATGATGAATTTCTTCCATCGAAACGTTGTATTGTTTTAAATTTGCCATCATTTTTGCCAAATACGCATTCAATTCAAAAAAAACATTAACGCCCAAACTAAAATTGGATCCGTATATAAAGCTTCCGTTTTTGTACTCGCAAAGCGCAACCATTTCATTATAATGCTCCAACCAACCTGTAGTACCACATACCACTGGTATATTAGTATCAAAACATTGTTTTATGTTACAAACGGCACTGTCTGGAATACTAAAATCGATAGCAACATCTGCATTTTCAAGACCTTCGTAGCTTGATGTACTTGATTTTTTTAATACAATTTCGTGACCACGTTCTAAAGCAATTCGCTCTATTACTTTACCCATTTTGCCGTACCCTAGCAATGCAATTTTCATTAGAAATTATAATTTAAAGTTACTCCTACATTTTGAGTGTAGTTTATATTAGAGTCATATATATCAGGCCTAACGGTTAGTTTTCCATTTACATTAAATTGTCGTAAATGACCGTCAACATTAGCATCTACAATATTCAAAACATACAAAGCGACAGTAACGAGTAACGACAAATCTCTTTGACGCTGAAACTGTTTTTGCGCATCAATCAGCTTGGCTTCGCTTAAATAAATACCTCCCGTAGCTTGATTGTTGAAAGCGTCTTTACTTTGTGTACCAAAAAGCAATCGTTCTTTATACGCATCTCGATATTCGTTGTATTTCCGTCTGTTCCAAGTGTAGGAATAAATCCCCCCTCCTACGGCAGCAAAAACTAAAGGAATTTTCCAATATTTTTTATTATAGGCTTGTCCCAATCCAGGTAAAATTGCCGAATAAAAAGCCGCTCTGGCTGGTGCCAATGGGTTAATTTTTGTTGTTGTAGTGTCTAAAGCAATTAGTTTTAAATCATCTTGACTAAATCCCGAAAAATTTCCGAAAAAAGTGACCAAAAACACTATGTGAAACCAGTTTTTCACTACCCTTTTATTAATTTAATTATTCTATTAAAATCGGCTTCCGAATGAAATGGAATAGTGATTTTTCCTTTTCCGTTTCCAGCTACTTTTACATCAACCTTAGTACCAAAATAATCGTTAAATGACTTTTTCTCATTTTCATTAATTTCGAATGACGATGATTTTACTGTCGATGGTGCTTTGGGTTTCAAACTTTCTTGGTAGTTTTTGACCAAAGCTTCGGTTTCCCGAACAGAAAGGTTCTGACTAACAATTTTTTGGTAAATATCCGTTTGAATGTCATGATTTTCAACATTGATAATCGCACGACCGTGTCCCATAGAAATGAATCCGTCGCGAATCCCTGTTTGAATAATTGGATCTAATTTTAATAAACGCAAATAGTTAGCCACTGTCGAACGTTTTTTACCCACACGATCACTCATTTGTTCTTGTGTAAGTTGAATTTCGTCGATTAATCTTTGGTACGACAAAGCAATTTCGATTGGGTCTAAGTCATGACGTTGAATATTTTCGACCAAAGCCATGGTTAATGATTCATTATCATCGGCCAAACGAATATAAGCAGGAATGGTGGTTAAGCCTACAATTTTTGAAGCACGCAAACGACGTTCTCCCGAAATTAATTGGTATTTGTTAAACTCCGTTTTACGAACTGTAATAGGCTGAATCACACCTAATTCTCTAATAGAAGTAGCCAATTCTTGTAATGAATCTTCATTAAAATTAGTTCTAGGTTGAAACGGATTTATTTCGATAAGATCTAACTCCAATTCGATAATATTACCTACCACTTTGTCTGCATTTTTATCGTTTACAGACGTAATATCATTTTCTGGATCTTTTAGTAAAGCGGAAAGACCACGACCCATTGCTTGTTTTTTTGCTAGTGCCATATATTATTTAGCATTTTTTTTAATAATTTCATGAGCCAAACTCAAATAATTCATTGCCCCTTTACTGGTTGCATCATAGTTTATAATGCTTTCGCCGTAACTTGGTGCTTCGCTCAACTTTGTATTTCTTTGAATAATTGTTTCAAAAACCATATTATTAAAATGTTTTTGAACTTCTTCCACCACCTGATTGGACAATCGAAGACGAGAATCGAACATGGTAAGTAATAATCCTTCGATGTCTAATTCCGGATTGTGTATTTTTTGTACGCTTTTTATTGTATTGAGCAATTTCCCTAAACCTTCTAAGGCAAAATATTCGCATTGAATAGGAATCACTACGCTATCTGCTGCCGTTAGTGCGTTTAGCGTTAATAAACCTAGCGATGGTGCGCAATCAATAATAATATAGTCATATTTATCCTTAACAGATTCCAATGCTTTTTTGAACATATATTCTCTGTTTTCCTTGTCTACTAGCTCAATTTCAATAGCAACTAGGTCAATATGAGCTGGAATAACATCTACATTGGGTGCCGAACTTTTTATAATAGCTTCTTCAGGTGTGTTGCTATGTTCTAGGATTTGATAGGTTCCAATCTCGACATTATCAACATCAATACCCAATCCAGAACTGGCATTTGCTTGTGGGTCGGCATCAATCAATAAGACTTTTTTTTCTAAAACGCCTAGTGATGCTGCTAAGTTTATCGATGTGGTCGTTTTTCCAACACCGCCTTTCTGATTTGCAATTGCAATGATTTTACCCATTTTATTTTTGAAATTTTGAACGGTAAAAATACAATTTTTTATGAGTATAGAAAATCTTATTTGTTAACAAAATCCGAAATTTCAGCTTTCCGATTTTATCGTTCCTCTTTTGGGTTAAAAACGATTGTTTTTTGATGCTTATACTAATGAAAAAAGTCAGACTAATTTTATCTGACTTTTTATTTTGAAAACGGAATTATGAAAACTACTATTTATTCTTTTTTGCTTTAATCATCATTTCTAGCATATCCCACATTTCGGCTGGAATTTCTTCTAAAATATTAAATTGTCCAGCACCTTTTAGCCATTCGCCACCATCAATCACGACTACTTCCCCATTAATATAAGCCGAAAAATCGGAAACTAAATACGCTGCTAGATTGGCTAATTCTTGGTGATCGCCCACACGTTTTAAAGGTACTTTCTTAGCCATATCGAATTTTTCGGCAAGATCTCCAGGCAATAATCTGTCCCAAGCCCCTTTGGTAGGAAATGGTCCAGGCGCAATAGCATTCATACGAATTCCGTATTTTGCCCATTCTACTGCCAAACTTCTAGTCATAGCAAGAACACCCGCTTTTGCTGTAGCACTTGGCACCACATAAGCAGAACCTGTCCAAGCATAAGTAGTTACAATGTTTAATACATTACAATTGGTTTGTTTGGTATCTATCCAATGTTTTCCAAAAGCTAACGTACAGTTTTTGGAACCTTTTAGCACGATGTCTATTACGGTATCAAAAGCATTTGCCGATAATCTTTCGGTAGGAGAGATAAAGTTTCCTGCTGCATTGTTTAGTAAAATATCTACACGTCCAAAAGTTTTTAGCACTTCAGCCAACATCGCTTCTACCTGGTCATAATGACGTACATCACATTGCAATGGCAAACAAATAGAACCTGTTTCAGCTTCTAATTCTTTGGCTGTATTTTGCAATTTTTCTAAGTCACGAGAAGTAATGGCTACTTTTGCCCCTAACTCTAGAAAATATTTTGTCATGGCTTTACCCAAGCCACTTCCGCCACCTGTTACTACAATTACTTTGTCTGAAAGCGCGTTATCGCGGAGCATTTTTGCTGAAAAATTCATAGTTATATTGTTTAGAATTTCAAATGTAGTAAAAATATTTATTATGCACGCATAGTAAATGAAAATTATGTGTGTTTTTGCTTTATTTAATACAAAACGACAAATTTTAGCTATAAAATACTTTCCCGAATTTATTATCAATAAACTAAATTAGTAAGAAAATAGTGTTGCTTTTTGTTTAATATGATAAATGAATAAACACTTTTACACTTAAACTAATGGTATTAAGGATTTAAAATCACATAAAAAAACAAATATAACTCATTGATTTAAAGTAACTTACATTTAATTTCTGCTTTTTTTAACAAATAATTAGGAAATATAAAAAATAAATTACAAAATTTGTAGCAGAAAATAATAAACATCCATTTAAAAAACGAAGACGACATGTTTGTAACAAACTATAACTCAAAAAACGCAGTAACAGGATTAGATCTTGTTTTGTGTCTTCGTGGCTTTTCTCTATCATAGCAAATCAAAATTAGATATATGAAAAAGCCCGAAGGAAACTAACTTTCGGGCTTTTTTAATTCTAGACACTTCAAAAAAATTTCCCGAGAATCCTGAACTCAATTTATCCAGTAGGATAAAATGTTTATCAAAATCATTGTGGCTTATAGCAAGCTACTGATTTTGATTGTATTACAATTACAAAATAAATCATGGGAAATAAATTATCTGGAAAAGACCTAATAAAACTTGGCTTTCCAAAAAACAACAGTATCAATATTGCATTAGGACAAATAAATCGATACCGAAAAAGAGAAAAAAAAGAACATATACTAACAGAAGCTAAAGAAGTATTACTTACTCCAGAAAAATTTTCGGGACACGGTACTTGGGGCAAAGTTGCGGAGGGATTGCTACATCCAGTTGAGGTTAGAATGCATCAGTTGAATAACACCAGAGCACCTTTTTCGATATTCGGTGAAAACATTATCGACGAAAAAGCGAAGTTTCAGTTGTACGACGCACTAAAACTGCCTATTGCAGTTGCAGGAGCCTTGATGCCCGATGCACATGCAGGTTACGGATTGCCAATAGGAGGCGTACTCGCAACCGATAATGCGGTCATTCCGTACGGAGTAGGCGTCGATATTGGATGCCGAATGAGTTTGTCTATTTTCGACTTACCTGCCTCTTTTCTAAAAGGGAAAGACCATCAGTTGCAAGCCATTCTAAAAGACAATACCAAGTTCGGAATGACCGAAGTACACGCCATCAAAGCCGATCACGAAATTTTTGAAAGAAGCGAATTTCAAGACATTCCGTTACTAAAAAGTCTTTTAACAAAGGCCTACAAGCAACTCGGAACATCTGGTGGAGGAAATCATTTTGTAGAATTCGGAATTGCTAAAATAACCAATCCGCTCAACGAATGGAAAATAGGAATAGGCGAGTATTTTGCCGTCTTATCCCATAGCGGATCAAGAGGCTTGGGAGCTAATATCGCCAAACATTACACCTATTTAGCAAGCAAACAATGTCCTTTACCCAAAAATGTGCAACATCTAGCTTGGCTCGATCTCAACACACACGACGGTCAGGAATATTGGTTAGCAATGAATCTCGCGGGCGATTATGCTAAGGCTTGCCACGACAACATTCACAAACGTATTGCCAAAGCAATAGGAAAAAAAATCATTGTCACTATCGAAAACCATCATAATTTTGCATGGAAAGAAATCGTCAATGGCAAAGAAGCCATTGTGCACAGAAAAGGAGCAACACCAGCCAATGCTGGCGAATTAGGAATCATTCCAGGCTCTATGACAGCACCCGGTTTCATCGTACAAGGCAAAGGCAATACCGAAAGCTTAAACTCTGCTTCACATGGAGCAGGACGACTGTTCTCTCGACGAAAATGCAAAGAAACTTTTACACAAAGTGAAATCAAAAAAGTCTTGCAAGCACATGATGTAGCGCTCCTAGGAGGCAATATTGACGAAGCACCTATGGCCTATAAAAACATCAATACTGTTATGGCAAACCAAACAGAATTGGTCGATATCTTAGGTACATTCACACCAAAAATTGTACGCATGGATCGATAATTTTTTTTTAGGAGCACAACAATATGCTTCCATAGGAACATCCCTCCCGCTCTACGCAGTATCTTTTTTGTCCGGCAAAAAAACCGAACAAAAAAGGATACTTGCTTCCATCGGGGCTCAAAACAAGCTTCTTTTTTTCAAAAGAAACAAAAAAAGTGCTGAAAAAAAGCATAAAAAAATTAAAAAACAATGGACAATATAATTCAAATAACAGCTGGCAGAGGCCCAGCAGAATGTACTTGGGTTGTGGCTCAAGTACTCAAAAAAATGTTGCAAGAAGCAGAAGCGTTACAATTAAAAGCGACTGTTTTACAACACGAAGCAGGACCCGAAAATGGAACGGTAGCTTCGGCTATGGTGCAAATTATTGGAAAAGAAGCTACTGAATTTACGAATTCTTGGGTTGGAACCATTCAATGGATTGGAAAAAGTACGTTTAGAAAATTTCACAAACGCAGTAATTGGTTCATTGGAATTTTTGAAGTAGATGCGATTGAATCAAGTACATTTTCCGAAAAAGACATTCAATACCAAGCCATGCGAAGCTCAGGAGCAGGAGGACAACACGTAAACAAAGTCAGTTCGGCAATTAGAGCCACGCACCAACCGTCAGGGTTAAGTGTGGTGTCTATGGATTCTCGTTCGCAACACCAAAACAAGAAACTAGCTACCGAAAGGTTGTTAGAAAAATTCAAGGTTTTTGAATTGGAAATGATAAAAAAACAAGCCATCCAACAGTGGGAAAACCAACTAAATATAGCAAGAGGCAATCCCAAACGAACATTCAAAGGTTCCGATTTTAAAAGCGAAAGAGTCGTAAAGAGTTACAAATCCGAACGACAGAAATTAAAACAACAGTTGAATAATGACAATGATTAATTTACGAATCATTTCATTTCAATATTAAATTAAAAAACATGAAAACAGTAGATAAATACCTTTTTCAAGCATTAGATAATTATCCGTACTCGCTAGAAGAAACCATAGAATCCTTAGATTATGCTTTATCGTATAATAATAAAAATGTCATGGCTTTATGTTTGTACGGAAGAGTACAAAGTGAGCAATTGCAAGATTATGAAGCTGCAAAAGTCTATTTTCAAGAAGCTTTGGCAATCAACATTTATGCCATATCCGTATATCCTTTTTATTTGGAAACCTTAATTTTAAACGACGATTTTGAGGAAGCTTTCAAACTAATCGATTTTGCGTTGGCCTTAAAAGGCATTGATAAAGTAGCTGTGCTCCATAAAAAAGTACTCCTTTTAGAAAAGCAACAAGAAATTAAAAAAGCATTAAAATTGATTAAAGAAGTAAAACTATTGCTCTATACCAATGCCAATACATATGAAATTGAGAGCACAGAAAAAAGGCTAAAAGATAAAAAAGAATTATTGTTTCCTAAAAAGAAGGAAAAGTCTAAAAAAGAGAAAAATTAGAAAGGAAAAAAATAAATTCTAAGTACTATCTTTTGTTTAATTTGAGTAATCTTTTTCTTTTATTATTTAAAATAAAATTCGGAGAAAATAAAACGATGAACAGTAAAAAGGCAGTAAAATTAGACCCTACAAAGCCTGACTATAAAAACAAAGAAGCTATCTCACGTAAGATAGCTTCTTATTATAGTAGAAAATGGAAAAATTATATTTCTAAATTATTCCAATTTAAAAATTCAGACCAATTCTATTTGTCGATAGACCCTAAAACTCGTTTCATAAAATCATTCAAAGCAGTTTTCTTATCTTTACCTTCTTTTACCATTTTATGAACTTCAAGGGCGCCATACATATTAGAAATTAGCTCGCCTATTACCTCAAGTTCTTCGTCTTTTAAAGAAGATAATTCGGTAAGATTTTCAAGAACTTCGATTGTTTCAATCAAATAATCCTGATCATTATCCTCAATAAATTGAGTTAAGTGTTTTATTACAGGTAATTTCATCTTTTTTTAGTTTATGGCATACGCTATTTATGGCGTTTATGGAAGTTTGACTTCATAAACCTCATAAACACATATCCTTCATTATACGACTTCGTTTACTAATTCTGTTAACACTTCTAGCTTTGTCGTCTGACTTTGATTGACCAAAACACCGTTTTTGAAAGTGGCAAATGTGGGCAAATTATCTACTTTTGCTAATTTTCTAGATTCTGGAAATTTCTCAGCATCAACAATTACAAAAGGAATGTTTTCGTTTTGTGAAGCTAACATTTTGAATTTTGGTTTCATAATACGGCAGTTGCCACACCATGTTGCTGCATATTGCACTATAACCACCTCATTGGAAGCAATTACTTCGGCTAAATTATCTTGTTCTATTTCTGAAAACATTTTTTTTAGTTTAAAATTTAAAGCTCCAAGTTCCAAGTTGTACCTCAACCTGAAACTTGAAACCCTAAAACAAATTATTAATGAGATGCTAAATAAGCTGCCGTACTATTTCTATCGGCATTCATTGCGTCTTTTCCAGCTTCCCAGTTGGCAGGACAAACTTCACCTTTAGTTTGTACATGCGTGTAGGCATCTATTAAACGTAAGTATTCGTTTACATTTCTTCCTAACGGCATATCGTTTACACTTTCGTGGAAAATTTTTCCCTCTTCGTCAATCAAATAAGTAGCTCTGAATGTTACATTTGATCCTTCAAGAATTTCGTCATTTAATTCTTCATCATAAACATATTCTGCATCCAAAATATCCAATGCCAAAGATAAATTTCTTGTTGTATCAGCTAATAATGGATACGTTACTCCTTCGATACCACCATTGTCTTTTGCGGTATTTAACCACGCAAAATGCACCTCGTTTGTGTCGCAAGATGCTCCAATAACCATAGTATTTCTTTTTTCAAATTCTTGCAAAGCAGCTTGAAAAGCGTGTAATTCTGTTGGACAAACAAATGTAAAATCTTTTGGATACCAAAATAAAATTACTTTCTTGTTGTTTTCTGTAGCTTGGTCAAGAACATTGATTCTTAAATTATCTCCCATAAATGAGATAGCATCTACTGTAATGTTTGGGAATTTTTTTCCTACTAATGACATAATTTTTTATTTTAAATGATTAATTAATTTCTACTACAAATTTAATCCATTTCTATATCATTTGACATGCTTTTACATTATATCTTTTTATAAATCAATAGTTTTTAATTATAGTTTACTTTTCATTTATCTTGTTACTAATGTATCAATATTATGCTATATTTGTTTTTTTGTTACATTTAATAAACCATAAGCAATACCGTATATGAATTTTTCCTCATTATTTAGAAAAAAGACAGTCGAAGATATACTAAAACAAGTAGCTAAGAACGAAGCCGACGGACATGCTTCGCTAGGAAAACATCTGAAAACAAGAGATTTAGCTGCTTTTGGAATTGCGGCAATTATTGGTGCTGGAATTTTTAGCACTATTGGAAAAGCGAGTTTCGACGGAGGTCCTGCGGTTATCTTTTTATTCTTGTTTACCGCTATTGCTTGTAGTTTTGCAGCTTTTGCCTATGCCGAATTTGCTTCGATGGTACCTGTTTCCGGAAGTGCTTATACGTATTCTTATGTAGCATTTGGTGAGATTATTGCGTGGATTATTGGCTGGGCATTAATTATGGAATATGCCATTGGTAATATTACCGTTGCTATTTCGTGGAGTGATTATTTTACCAGCTTGATGGATAATATTATAAACAACCTGAACCACAACCATGGTTTTCATTTGCAGGTTTTAGCCGATTGGGTTCAAATGGATTATTTGACGGCTTCCAACGGCTTTAAGGACGCAACAGCCTTAATGCAAGGCGGGAAATCTTTTGAGAATTTAAGCTCAGGATTGCAGGCTGCTTATACAGCTTGGACCACCTCTCCTGTTATAGGAGGTTTTCATTTAGTAGCCGATTTGCCTGCTTTATTTATCATCGTACTCATTACTGCTCTCGTGTATCGAGGTATGAAAGAATCCAGAAATGCAAGCAATGTTATGGTGGCTATCAAGCTGTGTATTATCTTGTTAGTTATTGCGGTTGGTGTTTTTTATATTGATGTAGATAATTGGCATCCGTTTGCCCCAAATGGAGTTGGAGGGATTCTAAAAGGAGTGTCGGCAGTGTTTTTTGCTTATATTGGTTTTGATGCTATTTCGACCACCGCAGAAGAATGCGAAAACCCACAACGTGATTTGCCTCGGGGTATGATGTGGGCTATTATTATTTGCACTGTACTTTATATTGCTATTGCACTGGTGCTTACAGGAATGGTTAATTATTCGGATCTAAATGTAGGCGATCCGTTATTGTATGTTTTCAAGAAATTAGATTTAAAAATAATGTCTGCCATTATAGGTGTTAGTGCGGTTGTGGCTATGGCGAGTGTTTTATTGGTTTTTCAAATGGGGCAACCTCGAATTTGGATGAGTATGAGTCGTGATGGTTTGTTGCCAAAACGTTTTTCGAAAGTGCATCCAAAATTCAAAACGCCTTCCTACGCTACCATTGTTACAGGTTTTGTGGTGGCTGTGCCAGCCTTATTCTTAAACTTGACCATGGTAACCGATTTGTGTAGTATTGGAACATTATTTGCCTTTGTACTGGTTTGTGCTGGCGTTTTAGTTTTGCAAAATAAACCCAACATCCCGAGAGGAAAATTCAAAACGCCCTATGTGAATTCTAAATTTGTGATGCCTTTTTTAATTATAGCTGGACTTCTTTTTGCTTTTACGTATAACAAAGAAGCAACAATGTCGTTTTTGACAAATGAAAAACAAATTAATACGCCCGAAACGATTGTAACTTCTTTAAATAAAGAACAAACTAAAATTGTTTTTGATTTTATGGTAAAAAACCATCCTTCTGAAATAAAAGGTTCTGAAGATTTAGAAGAAGTTTTAAGTAATCTTGAAGAAAATGGAGATAATTACAAACTAGTTGTAAATACGTTACCTATCGAAAATTCATTAAAATACGAAAGCGGTTTTAACCTATTCAAACACAAGATACCGATGTGGATTTTCTTAATTGTTTTGTTAGGACTTACCATTTGGTCTAATCGTCAAAATTTATCTCTAATTCCGCTACTTGGATTAATTTGCTGTTTGTATATGATGGCCGAATTAAGTATTTGGAATTGGATTTATTTTACCATTTGGTTGCTTATCGGATTGGTCATTTACTTTGGTTTTAGTAGAAAAAACAGCAAATTAAATTTATAAACTAAGCGCTGGTAATTGTTTTTTTACAATGGCTGGAATTCCTGCTATCATACAATTATCAGGCACATCAGCAGTAACAACAGCTCCTGCAGCTACCACAACATTAGATCCTATTGTTACTTTTGGAAGAATGGTGGCATTGGCGCCAATGGTTGTAAAATTACCTATGTCGCAATTGCCTAAAATTCTAGCACCTGGAGAAATTTCGACAAATTTACCAATGACACAATCGTGGTGAATGCTGGCGTGAGCATTAATTAAAGTACCGTCGCCTATTTCAACATTGGCGCTAATAAAAGAAAATGCCATACTATTTAAGCCTTTTCCTAACTTGCAATTCTTACTAATTTGCGCATTTGAAGCTATTGCAGAAATAGGATTCCCTCCAAGGTCAAGAAACTTATTATATAATGTGTATCTATTTTTAACGCCACCTAAACCTAATACAAAATCAGGATTATCTTTTAGTTTTTGTCCCGCTACTTCTAGGTCTTTTAAAATAGGAATTTTATACAAATTGTCATCAATATCGGTAGTTACATTATCAAAAAAAAACAGCGAACTATAACACTCCTCATTTAGAATATCGAAAATTTCTTTGGCATGACCTTTGGCTCCAATGATGATCATACGTTTTGATTTATAAGGGCTACTATTTTTATCAATTCTTCTTCAGACAATCCTACATAAAGTGGCAAGCACAAAATTCTAGAAGCTACTGATTCTGAAATAGGCATTTCATCATCACTATTGATGTACTCAATTCTGTTTAACGAAGGATAAAAGTAGCGTCTTGGTGTAATCTCGTTTTGATTTAAGATGGTTTGAACGTTGAGTAATTTCTCTTCCGTTTCAAATATAATGGGAAAATAACTGTAATTCCAGTTGGTATTTTCTCGTATCTTAATTGTTTTTAGGACTTGAAAATTTAAGTGCAAAAGATAGTAATCGACCACTTTTTTTCGTTCGTAAAGAATGTGGCTCATGTACGGGAAAACGGCTAATCCCATGGCGGATTGTAGTTCTGATATTTTGGCATTTATTCCTAGTCCGTAAAAATCCAAAGGGCCGTTATGTCCAAAATTATGGCTGTAAAATAATTGATGGTATATTTCCTTATCCTTACAAAACATTGCTCCGCCTTCGCCTGTATGAAATAATTTTGTGGCATGAAAACTACAGGTACTCACATCTCCATAATTAAATATAGATTGATTATTGTATTGTACACCAAAACAATGTGCGGCATCATATATCACTTTTAGGTTGTGTGTTTTTGCTATCGTTTCAATGGCATCAACGTGACAAGGGTTTCCAAAAACATGAGTAGCCAGTATGCCTGTTGTTTTAGGAGTTATTGCAGCTTCTATTTTTGTTTCATCAATAGTTAAATACTCGGGATGTATGTCTACAAAAACGGGCGTGCAATTTTCCCATAGTATGGCGGCTGATGTGGCTACATAAGAAAAGGGTGTGGTTATTATTTCGCCATTTCCTCCAAATAATTTTAAGGCTATTTGCAACGGAATGGTACCGTTATTGGTTACAATTATATTAGCAACATCTAAATACGCTGTAAGTTTTTGTTCTAACTCTAATGTGAGTTCTCCACGATTGGTGAGCCATACTTTGTCCCAAGCACGTTTTACAAGTAGGTTATATTCTTCTTGTGGAGGTAAAAATGTTTTAGTAACGTTTATCAAAATTTTGTTTTTTAGGATCTATTTGAAGGGAGAAATTTACTTAATTTTCTTTTCGATATTAAAAAATTTTCTAATTCTATTTTTAATTTTTTTAGTTACGCTCGGTTTTTTTATAACAACAATTGCAGCACGCTTTACGGCTTCTATCTGATTAGTTAAAAGAATTTGAATTTCTGCTGTGAAATTTTCTTTCATATTTTCTAAAAAGTCTATCCATATTGCAGTCCTTTCTTCTTGCTGTTTTGATGACCAATATGAGGTTTCGTGAACCCTATAATTTGCCATTATTTCTTCGATACAATATATTTTACCAAAGCGAGCATTTAGCATGTGCAGGAAATAATCACCTACAGGAGCTTTGGCAAAATAGCTTGGAAATTGATTAAATAACTTATTTCTAAAAACCACAGAACACGTATGAATATAATTTCCTTTGGCTAAATCTTCAATTGTGGTAGTTTGGTTCGATTTTAAAGTAATCGCATCTTCGGTTATAACTCCTTTTGTATCAATGGCTGCGTGATGAAAACAGATGGAATAGTCCAAATTATTGTCTAAAAAATCGACTTGTTTTTGCAATTTGTTTGCATCAGTCCAATAATCATCGCCTTCACAAAGAGCAATGTAGCTGCCAGAACAATTAGTAAGCGCCTTTACAAAATTAGGCATCATGCCTAAATTAACTGTATTCTGTAAGTACTTAATTTTGTATGCTTCTGGATGTGTTTTGATATAATCTTGAATAATTTCATCCGAATTATCGGGCGAATTATCGTTTGCAATGACTAATTCATAATCGAAATTCGTTTTTTGCATGAGTACTCCATCAATTGCTTGCTTCAAATAGTCGGTATGATTGTAAGTAATCATGCAAATGCTTAATTTCATTGTCTTTGATTCTAATTTATTTTTTTTAATTGTCTTTTGTCTAAAATCTTATCCGTTATTTTTAGTATAGAAGCTGATAAGGGATACTTCTTTTTCATGAATTTACTTATCTTATTGAATGCGTTTTCGATTTGAATTAAATTTTCATGAAAAATAGAATCGCTTCCAGCATTGCTTTTTTCAATCATGTCTTTATTTCTAGCGTAAGCAACTACCAGTTTTTTTAGCCTTCGTTTGACAATTACTAAGGACGGATCGCTTTCGTAGATATTAAATAAATTAGTTAATCCTAGCCGTTGGTAGTCATTTTTTTTGTAAAAAACGCCGCCAACTTGTTGATTTCTATGAATTCGGTAATAAAAATACTTTTCGTTTAATAATTCAAAGGCATTTTTTTTCGATGAAATGATAGCTATCCATTCGTCATGATGAAAATCTTTTATCACGGGAAAAGGCAAGATGTCTGGAAGAATTTCTTTTCGAAAAGCCATAGAAGCTCCTGTTGCTAAATTTCCTACTTGAGTAATTAAGCGATAATAATCAAATTTAATACCTTCGTTTCTTAGAAACTGAGGTACATCCCAAATAGCATGTTTGTCTTCTACTTCCGATTTTTCGTTTATACAATACCCATTAGAGGCTAAAACATCTATTTGAGGATTTTTGGTGAAATAATCTAAATAGACTTCTACTTTGTTCAAAGCCCAAATATCGTCTTGATCAGAAAGAAAAATAATATCTCCCGAACATAACGTTATTGCTTTTTCGAAGTTTTTTACGCTTCTTAAATTAGTTTCGTTTATAAAAATCTTAAAAATACCTGGATTTTCAATTGAATATTGTTCAAGAATTTCGATTGTTGTATCGTTAGATCGATCGTCGCAAATTATTATTTCATTAACAGGTACCGTTTGATTCAGTATCGAATCTATCTGCTCTTTAATAAATTGCTCGCCGTTATATGTGCATAAAGCTACCGAAACAGTCATTTTTTTGAGATTTAATTTTTTTAGGAAAATGTAAATATAACATTTTTGATTTGAAAATAAAGCATTAATTCACTTAATCGCTTAATTATACTGTTCCTGAAAGGCACAAATAATTTTTTCTGGAGCAATCATTTGGTTTGAAGAATCCTCCATCAATTTTAGAATTCGATTCATAGCAAAAGGATTTAATCCCATAGTAATGCCTATTTCGTGAATAGCAATTTTTTCCTTTTTGTGCAAAATTCCATCGCAATGCATCAGCAAAGCCAATCGATAGAAATGAATAATTCGACTAAACTCGTCTTTAATAATAACGTGTTCATTCCGTTTATGAAACAAGTCTAAAAAAACACTTTTTTCAATTTCTAATTCTTCCGAAATGAGCAACAAAAAATCGTATTCTTTGTCATGCAATTCGCAATCTAGTAGCGCAAAAGCAATCATTTCGGATAACAAACTTATTTTTTCTTGGTACGAATTCATTTATTGATTTTTGACAAAAGTAAAATTAAAATCGGAATCAAAAAAGCACACATTCATTTTATGTATCTTTGCAGAAATAATTCATAAAAATATGACCAATAACGATATTTTCAAAAAACTACGCGTAGCCTTAATGCTTCGTGACGATCAAATAGTAGAAATCTTAGAATTAGTAGATTTTAGAATGTCTAAGGGCGAAATAGGTAATTTTTTCAGAAAAGAAGACCACGAAAATTATATGGAATGTGGCGATCAAGTATTGCGAAATTTCTTGAATGGATTGGTTATCCATTTACGTGGAACAAGAGAAAATCCTAAAAATCCTAACGATGTTTTAGCAAAACACAAAGCCGAAATTCCTAAAAAAGAAGGTTTTACTCCTAAAGCTGAGTTTAAACCCAAAACTGATTTTAAGAAAAAACCAGCTTCTAATACTACATCTCGTGATAGAAAACCTGCGCCCAAAGTTCAGGTTGTCGAGAAAGTAAAGTTTAATAATGGGAAGAATAAAAAAGCATAATCTACAATTTACTACTTTTTTTTGATTAAATTTGGTATCATAAACCAACAAAAAACAAAAAATATGATTAAGAATGTAGGTCAAACAGACAAAATTGTTCGAATTGTATTAGCCGTAATACTAGCTGCTCTTGATTTTTTTGAAGTAGTTACTGGAGCGTTTTCATGGTTTTTATCAGTGGTAGCTATCGTTTTATTAGTTACAGCGTTTACCAATTTTTGCCCTTTGTATAAAATATTAGGAAAAAACACCTGTGAGGTAAAATAAAAACTAAAAATCCCGTTTGTATAAAAACAAACGGGATTTTTTATTTCAAATTAGTTTCTGTTTTCTCTATTAAGAAAGTGCTTTTTGTACCTGATCTGCGGCTTCTTGAAACTGTACTGCCGATAAAATTGGCATTCCTGAATTGTCTATTAACTCTTTTGCAATTTCAGCATTAGTTCCTTGTAAACGAACAATGATTGGCACTTTTATAGCATCTCCCATATTTTTGTAAGCATCTACAACACCTTGAGCTACACGATCGCAACGAACGATTCCTCCAAAAATGTTAATCAAAATAGCTTTTACATTTGGATCTTTTAAGATAATTCTAAACGCTAATTCTACACGTTTAGCATCAGCAGTTCCACCCACATCTAGGAAATTTGCTGGTTCAAAACCGGCATATTTTATTAAATCCATGGTAGCCATTGCTAATCCAGCTCCGTTTACCATACATCCAACAGTTCCGTCAAGATCTACATAGTTCAAACCAGCTTCTTTAGCTTCTACTTCGATAGGATTTTCTTCACGAACATCACGCATATCAGCATATTTTGGCTGACGGTATAAAGCATTATCGTCTATATTTACTTTGGCATCAACAGCCATAATTTTATTATCCGACGTTTTTAGAACTGGATTAATTTCGAACATCGAAGCATCGGAACCAATATAAGCATTGTATAAAGATTCGATAAATTTGACCATCTCTTTAAATGCGTTACCAGAAAGACCTAAATTAAAGGCTATTCTTCTGGCTTGAAAACCTTGCAAACCAACGGCTGGATCTATCTCTTCATTAAAAATTAAATGCGGTGTGTGTTCTGCTACTTCTTCAATGTCCATTCCTCCTTCAGTGGAATACACAATCATGTTACGACCAGTAGCTCTGTTTAGTAAAACGGACATGTAAAACTCAGATGTTTCGCTTTCGCCTGGATAATAAACATCTTCCGCAATTAAGACTTTATGTACTGTTTTTCCTTCGGCAGAAGTTTGTGGGGTAATAAGTTGCATCCCTATAATTTGCTCAGAAATGTCTGTTACTTCTTGCAAATTTTTAGCTAACTTAACTCCTCCTCCTTTACCGCGTCCACCTGCATGAACTTGTGCTTTTACAACATACCACTTTGTACCTGTTTCGGTAGTTAATTGTTTTGCAGCAGCAACCGCTTCTACAGGATTATTGGCAACTATTCCACGTTGTATGCGTACACCGTAGCTTGCTAAAATTTCTTTTCCTTGATATTCGTGTATATTCATAATAAAGTTTTTGACTTTTTAAAGTGCTACAAAAATAATAAATTCTAAACAATATTGGCACTGATTTTAATTTTTATTTGAAGCTATTTACTTCATCCGTCCTCTTTTACTTGGACCCAGTTGCTCTCACTATTTGTAGCAGGAAAAGCAATAGAAAGTGATGTCTCTTCCTTTTGAACTAGGAGATTCAGTAAAATAGGACTCTTTAATAGAAATTGGAAGTTTTTGGTATGATTAAAATTCATAATTTTACCCTTCAAAAAAAATATTTTTAATGGAATCTCAACAATTACTTTCAGTAGCAGAAGAATTTGGCAGCCCACTTTATGTGTATGACGCAGCAAAAATTCAATCACAGTACCAACGTTTAACAAATGCTTTTTCTAAGGTAGAAAAATTACGCATCAATTATGCTGTCAAGGCATTGTCGAACATTTCTGTTTTAAAGCTACTGAAACAGATGGGGTCTGGACTTGATACAGTATCTATTCAAGAAGTAAAACTAGGTTTGCATGCCGGTTTTACACCAGACAAAATTATTTATACCCCTAATGGAGTTTCTATGGACGAAATTGAGGCTGTTGCTGCATTAGGTGTTCAAATCAATATTGACAACCTATCTATTTTAGAACAATTTGGCACAAAACATCCTCAAATACCTGTTTGTATTCGTATTAATCCGCATGTCATGGCGGGAGGAAATTCGAATATTTCAGTAGGACATATTGATAGCAAATTTGGTATCTCAATACATCAATTACCTCATGTATTGCGCATTGTAGAAAATACAAAAATGAACATAAACGGCATTCACATGCATACTGGTTCGGATATTTTAGATATTGAAGTATTCTTATATGCATCAGAAATATTATTTGATACAGCAAAAAATTTCAAAACTCTAGATTTTATCGATTTTGGAAGTGGCTTCAAAGTACCTTACAAAAAAGGGGATATTGAAACCAATATAGAAGAATTGGGCCGAAAACTTTCCAAACGATTTAATGCTTTCGAAAAAGAATATGGCAGACCATTAACCTTAACTTTCGAGCCTGGAAAATTCTTGGTGAGTGAAGCGGGTTATTTTTTAGCCAAAGTAAATGTCGTAAAACAAACCACTTCAACCGTTTTTGCGGGAATAGATTCCGGTTTTAATCACCTAATTCGCCCTATGTTGTATGGCTCCGAACATTATATCGAAAATATTTCGCACCCAAAAGGTAAAGAACGTTTTTATTCCGTTGTAGGATATATTTGCGAAACCGATACTTTTGCTACAAATAGAAGGATTTCGGAAATAAAAGAAGGAGATATTTTAAGTTTCAGGAATGCTGGTGCTTATTGTTTTTCGATGGCTTCTAATTATAATTCTCGATACAAACCCGCTGAAGTCCTTTGGAAAGAAGGAAAAGCAAATCTTATCCGAGAACGAGAAACGTTTGATGATTTGTTGAAAAATCAGATTCTAATTGAATTGTAATAAAAAAATCCCATACTCTTAAAAAAGCATGGGATTTATCAATTCTAGAAATAATAACAGTGTGCTTATTTTAGATATTTATTTTTTTTCAAAAACCTCTGGCAATACTTCGCATTCACTGCCGTTTGGAAATGTAATTCCTATTTTTTGGGCAATGGTTGGAGCAATTTGGGTAATGTATTTTTTAGTATGACTTTCTCCTTTTGGTATATTCCAACCATAAAACAACAAGGGTGCATGGGTATCATAAGCATATGGAGTTCCGTGAGAAGTTCCATACGCTCCATACTCGATGTATCCTGGTTTATCTAACAAAATTAAATCACCGTTTTGCGTTTCGTCAAATCCTTTTGCAATCATATTTAAGTAATAATCGCTTCCTGAGGAGTGTTTTATTTCGTCTTGGTTATAGACTTGTTTTACCTGCTCTTGCGTCATTAAAAAATCTCGGAAGGCTTTTTCAACTTTTGGATATTCCAATCCTTTTTCTTTAATTTTCAATTTATTAAAATACAGATTGAAATTAGAATAATTTGACACTAAATCGTCTCCATAAGTATCAGTTGAGAATTTTTTGATAGTTTTTGCAATTTCTTTAGATTCAATGTTTTTTACATTCATCTTTTTATTTTTAAGAAAAACGGCATTTTCAGAACAAGCATGATCGGCAGTTAGAAATAACAAATAATTGTCTTTGCCCACATTTTTATCTAAATAAACTAAAAAATCTGCTATGGTTTGGTCTAATCTCAAATAAGTATCCTGCAACTCCATAGATCGTGGTCCTAACGAGTGTCCGATATAATCGGTAGCGGAAAAACTAATGGCTAGAAAATCGGTATTCTCATCTTTACCCAAGGCTTCTTTTTCAATACTTCTCATCGCAAAATCCACCAAAATATCATTTCCAAATGGTGTCGATGCTAAAATTCCTGCGTTGTTTTTTTCGTACATTTTTTTCAAATCATACGGAAAAATAGGTTTTTCAACTCCATATAATTTGGCTTCATACGGGCTATCGTCTGGGTCACTTTCGTTATAGGTAGCTGCTGGCTTGTATAAATCCCAACCTTTATTTATATAATTTAAATATCTTTTTTCGTTATTGAAAGTAGTCACCCAGTCTGGCAACTTTTCGCCATAATACGTACTCGAAATAAAATTACCTGTTTTACTGTACCAAAATGCCCAATTAGCAAAATGCCCAGCAGGCAAAATAGAACTTCTGTCTTTTAGACTTACACCTATCACTTTTCCTTGAAAATTGGTTCCTAATCGAAGTTCGTCGGTTATGGTGGTTGAAATTAAATTTTTTGGAGACATTTCACCTTCTGTTTTAGAACCACCTCCTAGTGTTTGTACCGATAAATCGTCGGTGCAATAAATATCGTCATTAGTTGCTCTGTTGTACCAAGCATTGCCTATAATTCCGTTTACCGAAGGTGTCGTTCCAGTATAAACCGATGCGTGTCCTGGTGCTGTGTAAGTAGGCATATAATTAAAATGAGCATTATGATACGTATAGCCTTTATTCATAATTCGCTTAAAGCCGTTTTCAGAAAAATCATCTTGAAAACGGTATAAATATTCCATTCTCATTTGATCGACAATAATACCAACAACTAATTTTGGTTTTTTTTGTTGTTCTTGTTGCTTTTTTTGTGCCTGAGCTAATGACGATGCAAGAATCATCACAAGAATTACTATTTTTTTCATATTCAATTATTTATTTTCCAAAAGTACAATTTTGATTATATAATCCTATTAAAAATTAGTTCCGAAAGGAAAAATATTACAAATTAACAACTTCTTGTTTTGCTATTTTAAATTCAGAAATTACTTCCTCTATAATTGATCTCACAGGTTTTATGTCGTGAATGAGCCCTGCAATTTGACCAATTTCGAGTTCGCCTTCTAGTAAATCTCCTTCAAACATGCCTTTTTTGGCACGAGCACGCCCTAAAAGTATTTTTAAATCGTCTGGAGTAGGACATTTGGCATACAATTCTTGTAAATCGTTATAAAATTTATTTTTGATTAACCGAACAGGAGCTAATTCTTTCAACGTAAGTTGTGTTCCACCTTCTTCCACCTCAACAATCGTTTTCTTAAAATTATCGTGAGCCGAACTTTCGGTAGAGGCTGCAAATCTCGAACCCATTTGGACACCATCGGCACCTAAAACCATAGCGGCTAGCATTCCGCGACCTGTGGCAATACCGCCTGCCGCTATTAATGGAATTGAAATATTTTCTCTAACCATCGGAATTAATGTTAATGTTGTGGTTTCTTCTCTTCCGTTGTGCCCACCTGCTTCAAAACCTTCGGCAACCACTGCATCGACACCTGCTTCTTGTGCCTTTAAGGCAAATTTGGAACTGCTTACGACATGCACTACTGTAATTCCATTTTCTTTAAGAAAAGGAGTCCAAGTTTTAGGATTTCCTGCCGAAGTAAATACAATTTTTACGCCTTCTTCTACAATAATCTGCATGATTTCCTCCACATTGGGATACAACATCGGGACGTTGACACCAAAAGGTTTATCGGTTGCTTTTTTGCATTTTTGAATGTGTTCACGCAAAACATCGGGATACATAGACCCAGCTCCTATCAACCCTAATCCACCTGCATTACTAACGGCACTGGCTAACTTGTAGCCTGAATTCCAAATCATGCCGCCTTGGATAATGGGATATTGTATATTAAAAAGTGAAGTGATTTTATTCATTGAGAATTATTTAATCGAAATTTAGTTTTTAATTATTTTTCCAAACAAAGTTTTTTCTGCAGAAGCAACATTGTAATAATAAATACCGCTACTTAACGATTGCAAAGAAATTTTTTGAATTTGATTATCAATATTTTTTTCTAAAACCAGTTGCCCTAAATTATTATAAAACTTAATCGAAGACCCCGCCATAGTATCTGGACTTGAAATAGTAATTTCGCTAGTAGCAGGATTTGGATATATATTAAAACTATTGACATCAAACTTTACTGTTGAAAGTGCTGTATTTAAAGCCAACTGAAAATCTGGAATTCCGTAACCATAATTGTTATTTTGTGTCACAATAGAAGTCGCATATCTATCGGCAGAAGCTTTTACAAACTGTACAATTTCGGCATTGGTTTTGTTTGGAAAAGCGGACCAAAATGACGTAATAGCACCTGCTAAAATTGGACTGGAAAAAGAAGTTCCATTACTTGTTGTTATAGTTCCAGCAGTATTAGAAACAACCGCTGCTGTTCCCATAGCCATTAAGTCAGGTTTCATTCTTTGTACACTAGTCCCTGCTGGTCCAACACCTGTTGGCCCTATAGAACTAAATCCAGATTTTACCTCTGCCGCAGTTACTGAACCTACTGTGACTGCAAAAGTGGCATCGGCTGGAGTTCCTACATGTGGTTCGGCTGTTCCACCTTCGTTTCCTGCGGATATGACACATATCATTCCTTTAGCAAAAGCAATATCTACTGCTCTTGAAGCTACTGATGTTTGTCCGTTCATTTGGGCATATGTAAAACTAGCAGAAGGATAATCTGGAAACCCAAAATAACCTAAAGAGGAATTTATAACGTCTACTCCTAACCTATCGGCTTCTTCAGCAGCTTCAACCCAATTAGTCAATTCCAATGGTGTTTCTGAAGCAACATCTTCTGTGATAAATAAATAATAACTAGCATCTGGAGCTGTACCAATTAAATTTGTAGCATTAGCACCCATGGTTGATAAAACATTGGTTCCATGAGAATGCCCTGTATAAAAACTAGTTGAGTTATTTACAAAATCATAACCGCCTAGTAGTAAACCTCTATCTCGCAAACTTGCAAATGGAGCTGCTGTATTTACCCCTGGAAAACCAGCATCTAAAATAGCTACTATTTTACCCGTTCCTGTATAATTTTGTTGGTGTAAAATATGACAGTTTAGCATTTGAACTTGATTAGCCGAATTACCATAATTGTAGGTAATCTGAGTTTCGTTAGTGTCTTGCCACTTATTAATTTTACCAATTTTATTTGAAGGTGGAGCCATTTTTCCTCCCGGATTCAAGGAATGATTAGCATATTGAATGTGATCTACAAACAAAAAAACAGATAATGCAGCAATATCAGTTTGTAAACCTCGAACATGAACCATATTTAACCATTTGGATTGAGCCAAAACGGTGATTCCTGTAGCGTTTTCAACTTGATCTACATACGGCTGATAAATAGGCGCATCTTTTATATCCAAAGCTATTCCTTGAGTTGTTCGTCTGTCTAGCGAACGCTGTGTGAGTTCGGTTAAAGGATTCGTAAAAAATGCTGCCGAATTGGGTTTGGCATTAAAAAAAATCCAAGCATCTTCTTGTGCAAAAATGCTGATAGAACTTAAAAATAGGACAATTAGTAATTTTATTTTCATCTTTTTATGTTTTTTGGATTTTCAAATATACACAAAAAAACAAAATAGAATTATGAAATTACTCCAGAACCTATTAATTCGTCACCAATATGCCAAGAAACAAATTGCCCTTGGGTAATGGCTGATTGAGGTTGCTCGAATTCGACATACAAGCCATTTTCAAATTGATGTAAGGTAGCATTTTGCAATTCTTGTCGGTAGCGAATGCGTGCTTTTACAGGCATTTTTTCCTCATTTTTTAGTGCTAAATCTGTTCTAATCCAATGAATTTCGTCTTGAACCACAAACAAGGCTTTTTTAAACAAACCTGGGTGATTATGCCCTTGTCCTGTATAAATGGTATTGGTTTCTATATCGGTAGCAATAATAAACAAGGCTTCTTTTGTGCCGCCTACATTCAATCCTTTGCGTTGTCCAATGGTAAAATAATGAGCGCCTTGGTGTTTCCCAACAACTTTAGCTACTTCGGGCGTATATTTTATATTTGTTGCTTCGTGTTGTAATCGTTCTTCTTCCGAATTGAAAGCCATTTCTTTTTTATGATAAATTTCATGAGTGGCTTCCACTTCAAAAATCAAACCTGCTTTGGGCTGCAATTGTTGTTGCAAAAATTCGGGCAAACGAACTTTTCCTATAAAACATAAGCCTTGCGAATCCTTTTTTTCGGCAGTAACCAATTCCATTTGGGTTGCAATTTCACGCACTTGCGGTTTGGTGAGTTCGCCTATTGGGAATAATGCTTTGGCTAATTGTTCTTGTGACAATTGACAAAGAAAATACGATTGATCTTTATTGTCATCTTTTCCAGCTAGCAATTGATACATTGGTTTTCCCGCTACGTCAATTTGTCCTTTGCGACAATAATGTCCTGTAGCCACATAGTCGGCACCCAAAGACAAAGCTATTTTCATAAAAACATCAAACTTGATTTCGCGATTGCACAATACATCAGGATTAGGAGTACGTCCTTTTTCGTACTCGCTAAACATGTAATCGACAATTTTTTCTTTGTATTGTTCGCTCAAATCTACAGTTTGAAAAGGAATACCTAGTTTTTGAGCCACCAAAAGTGCATCGTTACTGTCTTCTAACCAGGGACATTCGTTAGAAATGGTTACCGAATCGTCGTGCCAGTTTTTCATAAAAAGTCCTATCACTTCATAGCCTTGCTTTTGCAATAAATAGGCAGCAACACTCGAATCGACACCTCCAGAAAGACCAACAACAACACGTTTCATACACTTTAAATTAGGAATGCAAAGGTAATTTTATTTACCGATTAATTTGTCTTCTTTCTTTTTTACTAACGAAGGTTTTTTGTGTCCATTAATGGTATCAGCATTCATCTGACGAACTAGTTTGCCTTTTTCAAAATACTGCCAAATTCCATTTTTTTTATCGTTTTTAAACTGTCCTTTGATTGCCAGTTTTCCAGAACCGTCATACACTTTGTAGGAACCTTGCATAACATCGTTTGTAAAAGTTGACTCTTCTATTAGTTTTCCTTTGTCAGAATATTTTTTTGCAATTCCTTCTTTAAGGTTGTTTTTGTAGGGAACTTCTTCGGCAACTTTTCCATTAGGATAGAAAATTTTTTTCACGCCTTCAATTTTATCGTCAACATAATTCTCCGTAGCCATAATCGTTTTGGCATTTTTATGGTAGTATTTCCAAATGCCTGTTCGAAGTTTATCTTTGGTATTTCCTTCACTGACTTTATTTTTCTTTTCATCAAAAAAAATGGTATACGCCATATTATTTCCTGTGAAATTACGAGTTGCCATCACAATTTTTCGATCGCAATTAGCATAATACGTAAAAACACCTACTTCCTTACCATGATTAAAAGTGCCTTCGTATCGCAATATTTTGGAATCGTCGTAAAAGCCATTCCAGAGTCCTTGACGCAAACCATTTTCGTCAAAACTATTAGGAGATACTTGCGGTTTTATAGGTTCTGGCGTTGGGGTTTCTACTTTTGCTATTTGAGCCTGTCCAACTGATATGCTTAACAACAATAGGAAAAGCAACTGTTTTTTTATTTTTTGGGGTATCATATTTTTTAAAATTGATTATGTAATAGTAACTCTAAAATAGCTTTTTTATTTTAAAAATTAAATTAAAATTTACATACTAAAACAGCAAGAATAATGCCATTGTGTTAGTAAAAAAAAACATCCGTTTTAAGGGATGATTTTTAGTAACTATTTCTTTTTGTCTTTTGCTTTTTGCGCTTCGGCTTGTTCCATTACTTCTTGCAATTTTCGTTGGAATTTGCCTTGTTTTTTAGGTTCTTTCAGTTTGTTTTCTTGTATTTGAGCATGAATTTTATCTTCATCTACAATATATTTTTTGATAACAAGCATGATTCCAATGGTAATTAAATTGGAAATAAAGTTATACAAACTTAATCCAGAACCGTATGTATTGAAAATAAACAACATCATGATGGGCGAAATATACAACATCATTTTCATGATTTTGCTCATATCTGGCATTCCTTCTTGTTGTGGCGCTTGCATTTGCTGGTCTCCCATTGTCATTTTAGTATAAAAGAAAATGGCAATAGAGGCTAAAATCGGGAACAAACTCACGTGATCTCCATAAAAAGGAATATTAAACGGCAATTTCAGTATGGAATCGTAAGACGATAAATCGTCTGCCCAAAGGAATCCTTTTTGTCGTAACTCGATTGCTGCTGGAAAAAATTGAAAAGAAGCCATCATAAATGGAAGCTGAATTAAGGCTGGAATACAGCCCGCCATTGGGTTTACGCCTGCTTTATTATACAACTTCATGGTTTCTTGTTGCTTTTTCATTGGATCTTTACCAAATTTTTCGTTCAATTCGGTAATTTCTGGACGCAATACTTTCATTTTTGCTTGCGACAAGAATGATTTGTATGTAATAGGCGACATGGCCAATTTTATCAATATTGTGAAAACAATAATAGCGATTCCGTAAGGAATAAACGAACCTAACAAACCAAATAATGGCATGAAAATAAACTTATTTATCCAACCAAAAATACCCCAACCTAACGACACAATTTCGTCAAGGTTTCTTTCGTATGCGTCTAATATTTTATAATCTGAAGAGCCATAATACCAGTTCATTTTATAATCTACTTCGCCATTGTTGAAAGCTAATGGAAGTGTTGCAACAAAGCTTTTAGTGAAAATAGTGTCTTTTTTCTCGTCTTTAACAAGATTTGAAGAAACTAATTTTGATGTTTTAAAAGGTGTTTTTGTCAATAAAACTGAAGAGAAAAAATGTTGTTTGAATGCAACGTAGGTAACATCTTGTGCTACTTCTTCGTCTTCTGTTTGGTTTAGATAATCATCTTTTCCGTCTTCGTGTTCGTAAATAAGTTCGGTATAACGATTCTCGTATGAAATGCTTTTTTCGTTGCGGTATGATTTCAAGTTCCACTCTAAGTTGGCTGGTTTTGTTGTATTCAAAACTGATGACAATCCTTGCGAACGAACATCAAAATCTAACATACAATCGTTAGGTTTTAAGACATATTTGTACTCTAAAAATTGATTTTGACCCGCTTTTAGCTTCATCGATAGGACTTGGTCTGCTCCTACTTTTGTCAATGTTGGTTCAAAAAATAAGTCTTTCGTATTTAAAACTCGGTTGTCTTTTGTTTGCAATACGATATTTAAACCCGCATTATTGTCCTTAATAAGCTGTACTAATTTTCCAGAATCTTTAGAAATTTGCTTGAAGTTTTTCAGCGTGGCTTCCGCAATATAACCTCCTTTATTAGCTATTTTAAGAACTATCAACTCGTTTTCGATGGTTGTAAATGCTGTTTTTGCTGATGGCAATGTTGCTGAATAAGCGAAACTACCTAAAGTGGCTTGCATTTTTGCAACTTGTACAGAATCTGTTGGTACATTACTATCAGCAACGGGAGCTGTGGCAGAAAGGACTTCTTGTTTTTTAGCTTTTTCTACTTGCTCTTGTTTGGCTTTTTTAGCATCAATTTCAGCTTGTGTAGGCTGATTTTGGTACATAATCCACATCATGATACCAAAAATTAATACAAATCCAATAATCGAATTAAGGTCTAATTTCTTCTTTTCCATCTTTTAAATTTTGCTCTAAGCATTAGGCTTCAAGCGGTAAGCTTATGTTAGTCTATCTTTTTTTATTTTGTTACCAAAATAAATTATATGCTCTTACTTATTTTTATTTTTTACTGCTG
This sequence comes from uncultured Flavobacterium sp., assembly GCA_964292845.1. GTDB lineage: Bacteria > Bacteroidota > Bacteroidia > Flavobacteriales > Flavobacteriaceae > Flavobacterium. Next base: position 42,636 of record CAXYWC010000009.1, read on the forward strand.
CCGCCACAAAACTAACAAATAATGGGTGCGGAGCAAGTACAGTACTTTTATATTCTGGATGGTACTGAACGCCTATAAAAAACGGATGATTTGATAATTCTATAACCTCAACCAAACCTGTTTCTGGATTGACTCCAGAAGTGATTAATCCTGCGTTTTGCAATACTTCCAAATAATCGCTATTGAACTCATAACGATGACGATGACGTTCTAAAATATCGGATTTTCCGTATATTTTGTGTGCTAATGTATTTTCTGATAAATGACATTTCCAAGCTCCTAATCGCATGGTGCCGCCCTTATCTGTAATTGTTTTTTGTTCTTCCATCAAGTTGATTACTGGATGTGAAGTGTTTTCATTCATTTCTGTCGAATTAGCATCAGTATAACCTAAAATATTTCGAGAGTATTCTATCACTGCCATTTGCATTCCGAGACAAATTCCTAAAAATGGAATATTGTTTTCTCTTGCGTAACGAACAGTTTCTATTTTTCCTTCTATTCCACGACCTCCAAATCCTGGCGCAACTAATATACCATCTAATCCTTTTAGTTGTTCGGCAGCATTTTTTTCGTCTAAATATTCTGAATGAATGCTGATTACATTTACTTTTGTTTCGTTTGCTGCTCCTGCGTGAATGAATGCTTCTAGAATTGATTTGTAAGAATCTTGTAGCTCGACATATTTGCCTACTAACCCAATATTGATTTCGTGTTTTGGATTTTTGTGCTTGTTCAAAAACTCATTCCATTGTTTTAAATCGGGTGTTGCTTTTTCGGGCAAATCTAGTTTTTTCAATGCAACTTTATCTAATCCTTCTTCAAGCATCAAATTAGGAACATCATATATTGTTGAAGCATCGATAGATTGAATTACTGCTTCGCGTTTTACATTACAAAATAAAGCTAGTTTGTGACGTAAATCTTCCGACAATTCGTATTCGGTTCTACAAACTAAAATATCGGCTTTTATACCGCTTTCCATCAATGTTTTTACAGAATGTTGCGTTGGTTTTGTTTTTAACTCTCCAGCTGCCGCTAAATAAGGCACTAGCGTTAAGTGAATTACAATTCCGTTATTTTCTCCTAATTCCCAAACTAATTGACGCACCGATTCGATATAAGGCAACGATTCGATATCACCTACAGTTCCTCCAATTTCTGTAATTACAATATCGTAATCGCCTGATTTTCCAAGCAATTGCATGCGTTCCTTGATTTCGTTGGTAATGTGAGGTACGACTTGAACTGTTTTTCCTAAAAATTCGCCACGGCGTTCTTTTTCGATAACCGAAAGATAAACTCTTCCTGTGGTTACATTATTTGCTTGTGATGTTGGTACGTTTAAGAATCTTTCGTAATGACCTAAATCTAAATCGGTTTCGGCGCCATCGTCAGTAACATAACATTCGCCATGTTCGTAAGGATTTAGGGTTCCTGGATCAACATTAATATAGGGGTCAAACTTTTGTATGGTTGTTCTATAGCCTCTTGCTTGCAATAATTTTGCGAGTGAGGCAGCAATAATTCCTTTGCCTAATGAGGAAGTAACGCCTCCTGTGACAAAAATATATTTCGTTTGATCCATTGTGTTGTTAGTTGATGTGTTGTCGTTGTGTAAAAAAACGATGCAAAAATACAATTATTAATTGATAATTTGCAATGGATAATTGACATTTAAAAACAATAAATCTATGGTTTTGGGTATTTCTTTTTTATGTTTCGTATTAATTCTTCTAGTCCGTTTAGTTTCAGTTCGTATATAAGTTTGAGCTGTTCACCTAATTCTCCTTTTGGAAAGCCTTTGTTACTGTACCAAACGATGTAATATTCTGGAATATCGATAAGAAAATAGCCTTCGTATTTGCCAAATGGCATTTTAGTATGGGCTAGTTTGATGAGTTGTTTTTGATTTTGATCCAAGATTTTTTATTTAACCACGAAGTTCGCATTTTTTTAACCACAAAGAACACCAAGTTTTTCACGAAGTTCACAAGGTTTTATTTACTAACAAAGTTCAGAAAAAACTACTTCCAATTGATAGTAATCTCCTTTTCAATATCTGGATTTAAGCTTAATAAAACGGGACAATTCATGGCTGTTCTTTCTAGAATAGTTTTGGTTTTTTCATCGACCGTAATAGGAATGTTCATCACAATTATTATTCTGCCTATTTTTCTAGGCTCTGCTTGCATAACTTTTGTTATTTCAAGAGTTGTTCCTATCAAATCGACATTCATATCTCTTGCTTTTATAGCCATTATGGTCATCATGCAACTTCCTGCTGCATTTGCCACTAAATCGGTTGGGGAGAATGCTTCGCCTTTTCCGTTATTGTCTGTTGGCGCATCCGATAGGATTTCGGTTCCAGATTGCAAATGAGTAGATGTGGTTCGGAAATCGCCTAAATAGGTTATTTTTGATGTCATTATTTGGCTTCTTTTATGATTAAATCGGTGTCGTAAAATAAGATATAGACTCCTTTGTTAGTAAAACCTCCGTCGGGATTTTGCTTGTAATAGAATTTGTTTTCAACTTGTTCGGTTGCCGATTCGTTTAATGTTTCGGTAATGCTTTTTTCTTGAGCTAAACGCACTAAAACATCGAAAGTAACATCAAAACCACGTGTTGCAAACGAATTGGGTAGTATTTTGTTTTTCTTCTTAAAATTATTTTCAAAAAAAGTGGCTTCGTTTGACGCATTATTCCTCGTAATGGATGGATAATGAATTTTTAGTTTTACCAACCGTTCCATCGGAATTTCTTCATAATCTAAAGCTGCATTTTCGCCTAGCATTACTAATTTGATATCGTAATTGGTTTGTAATGCAAGTAAGGTTTTGGTACTATTTAAAATAAGATTGGTTTTTTCGGTTTCTAAAATAACATAATTCGTTTTGTCTTTTACTAAAAGTGCTTTTAAATTTTCAGTATTTAGCATTCCTTTATCTGTAAATTCGACAATAGCTACTTCTTTTTGATTTTCAGAAATATAGTTTTTGACAGATGCTTTTTTGGGATCAATAATAGCAATTGCATTCCCGTTTTTAGCTTTCATAAAATCGAACATTTCGTTTCTTATGTCTTCTAAAGTAGGCATTGTTTGGATTAAATTGTCATATTTTTTGTTATAATCTTTAGAAAGAGGCGAAAAAACGGGCACAGTACTAGCTTGCAATAAATCGGCTAGTTTTTCGACATTATTTTGATAAAATGGTCCTATAATAGCATCTTTTGCTTTCAAATTATTTTGTTGTACCAATGCCGCTACATTCGAGCTCTCTTTTGTTTCGTTTGAATCTAAAATAGTGACTTCTACATTTAACCCCATTTTTCGAACAGAATCGATAGCGACTAAAGCACCTGCATAAAAATCGAGTGTCATATTCAGAAATTTATCTTTTTTTAGACGGGCTTTGGTTGAATTAATCGTGTCTTTGTCTAATTTAGTTAAATTAAACGGAAGTAAAATGGCTAATTTTTTTAGGGTTCCTTTTTGGATGCTTTTTGTTAAATCTTTGTACCCTTTTTTAACGATTAGCGCAGAGGATTTTAGAGGAATTTTGATTGACATTCCTTCTTTTACCCCTTCTTTTAATTCCGGATTTAAGACTAATAATTCGTCTTGTGTTACTTCAAATTGATTTGAAATGCTATACAAAGTTTCTTTTGCTTTTATAGTATATACACTTTCTACTGATTTTGGTGTTTTGGCAGAAACTACTTCTGTTTTTGGAATATTGTTTTGGTTTTCGGCGTTGATTACTAGATTGAAACCTATTGGGAAATCAGTTGCAATTTCAGGATTTCCTTTCTCAAGTTGCTCGATTGTAATTCCGTATTGTTTGGCAATTGAGTATTTAGTTTCTTTAGGTTTTATTTCGTGATAAATTTTAGTCTTAGAATTGGTTTGCTTTGGCGATTCGGTTGCAGTTGCTTTGCCTGGAATTATCAAAACGTCACCTGTCTTCAATCCGTTTTTAAAAATTTCGGGGTTTTCCTTTTCTAAATCTGAAATAAAAACGGTGTATAGTTTTGAAATACTATATGCTGTTTCTTTGGGCAAAACGGTATGCTTTTTTGCAGTTAATGTGGGCGATTTTGCTTTTTTCGGAATTAACAAAATCGTGTTTTCATCGACCTTTTTTTGTGTGTCTGGATTTAATTTAAAAATATCTAAAGGCGTTACATTGTATTTTTTTGCTATTTGCTCTATGTTTTCGCCTTTTTGTACTTTGTGTTCAATCCAATCTGTTTTTTGTGCGACTAATAAATTAACGCAAAGAAGGCAAACTATGTATATTAGATATTTCATTCTTTCTTTTTTTACCGTATTTTTTTTTTGAATACTTACTCTTCTTTTTTAATTTGTACAATGAACATATCCTTGTACATTGAGTTGCTTTTTCTTAAATTGTATTCATAAAGTGCTTCTTCGGTATTTTTAAGTTTTTTTGCAAAAACATAGTACGCAAAAACATTTACGTTAAAGAAAAAACCCGTGTTTATTTCGCCTGAATCGGATAATTGTCTAGCAAAAGTATCTCTCGGTTCTGGCTCTGAGAAGGTATTTACAATGATATAATAACCTTCTTCAATGTCTTTTAGGTTGCTGATTACTTCTATTTTTGCCATATTAACGCCATTATCGTTAGGCGTATTTAATGCTCTTCTCATTTCTTGAGCAGAAGGTTTGTCATGCGAATTATCCCCTGCTTTTTTATTGGTCTCTAACGTTTGTTTTTGGTATCTTTTAAGCTTTACTTGTGCCAATTTGTCGTCATAATCCCGAGCTTCAGCACTGTAAAAAGTAGCTTTCGATATTCTCTTTTTTAAGACTGCTTTTTTTTCAGTTCCTAAAGAGTCCGCTTTTGTAAGCAATACTTTATTTCGTTTTTCATTGGCTTCTTGCTTAGTTTTAATGTTTTTAATTACTTCGAGCAATTCGGAATCTTCCGAGGGTTTGTTTTTAATCTTTTGGTTTTCGTTTACTTTTTTCTTGTATTCATGATTTTCCTGCAAATTTATTCGTTGCACTTTATTCATCAAACCGGTATAAATTTTTCGATTGTCGGCCAAATCTTTTTTAAGATCTAACAACATTTCGTTTGTTTGTCCTATGTTTTTATAGGATTCTTTTTCTAATGTTTTTGATTCTTCTAAATTATCAATATCCCTATTTTTCAATGTTTCGAGGTCGTCACTCATGGTAACAACAAGCGAATCTAATTTAGAAATTAAAATTTCTTGAATATTTTTGTTGGCTTCCAATACCAATTTTAATTTTTTGGCTGATCCTCCTTTAGTTTCGTCAATTTCATTCAAATTTACTTTGAGCGAATTTACTTTGAGTACTTTTTGATTCATTTGCTTTTGAACAATCAGTTTGTCTTGCAAATCTTCTATTTCGACCGTTTTGGCTTTGTTTTTTTCGACAGCTACTTGCTTTTCTGCTAGAGCAATCATTAGTTCTTCGTTGTCAGTTTTAGGTTTAATTTGATGAATATTTATCGCTAATTTATTTCCTTCAACCAAACCGTTTATAATTTCTGGATTTTGTGTTTCTAATTGTTCGATAGAAATGCCGTATTTTTTTGCAATGGAATATTTTGTTTCTTTAGGAAGTACAACGTGAAAAATGGTTTCTGCATTGATAATTCTGGCCTGACCGTTTAGTGTTTTCTTTTTGTTAGGAATAACAATGCTTTCCCCTATTTGCAAACCATTTTTTAATGATTCTGCATTGTATTCGTCTAAATCCTGAACCGAAACATTGTACAAACGCGCAATGCTAAACAATGTTTCTTTAGGCTGAACTAGATGCTTTTTTTGCGAACTATTGGTGCTTTTTATAGGATTTGGCACCGTTAGGATTTGATTTTCCTGAATTCCATTTTCGGTTCCAGGGTTCATTTCATAAATATCCGAAGGAGTGCAATTGTATTTTTTTGCTATTTGAGTAATCGTTTCACTTTTTGCTACGGCATGCGTCAATGTGGTTTCTTGCTGTGCAAAAACAAAATTAGTAACACAAAAAAATAATAATACTAAATACTTCATAAAATTAATTCATTAAAAAAATAAGTCTTTACAAAGTTATTTAATGTAATGACTTATAAAAGTATTTTCTACTTTATTTATTCATTAGTTATTGTTTTTAAAAAAGAGTTTTAGAACGTTAAATAGAAAAACCCATTGAATGCTATTATTATTCTAAAAATAATGCATCCAACGGGTTATTAATCATACTTTCTTTATACCCCTACAACGGAATATTACCGTGTTTTCTTTTGGGTGTATCAACCACTTTATTTTCTAGCATACTAAAAGCTTTCAGTAATTTTCTTCTCGTATCATGAGGTAAAATAACCTCATCAATGAATCCTCGCTGTGCAGCTGTATATGGATTAGCAAACAATTCGGCATATTCAGCTTCCTTTTCTAATAATTTAGCAGCTGGATCTGCGGCTTCACTAATTTCTTTTTTGAAAATAATTTCAGAAGCTCCTTTTGCACCCATAACTGCAATTTCGGCTCCTGGCCATGCAAAATTCATATCAGCACCAATGTGTTTTGAGTTCATTACATCATAGGCACCTCCATAAGCTTTACGAGTAATCACAGTAACTCTTGGAACAGTAGCTTCGCTAAATGCATATAATAATTTAGCTCCGTGAACAATAATTCCGTTCCATTCTTGGTCGGTTCCTGGTAAGAAGCCTGGCACATCTTCTAATACTAATAATGGAATATTGAAACAATCACAAAAACGCACAAATCGTGCACCTTTAATAGATGATTTAACATCTAAACATCCCGCTAAATATTTTGGATTATTAGCCACAATTCCAATACTTCTTCCGCCTAATCTGGCAAAACCTACGATGATATTTTCGGCAAAATCTTTGTGGATTTCAAAAAACGAATCTTCATCAATGATATTTGCAATAACATCATGCATATCATAAGGCTTATTCGCATTATCTGGAACAATTGCATCTAACTTTTCTCGTTTTTCATCACCTAAAACATAAGGTAATTTAGGAGTTGTTTCTCTATTATTTTGAGGCACATAGCTCAATAATTTTTTAATATCTTCCAAACATTCTACACCGTTTGGAGATGTAATATGCGCAACACCCGATTTAGTTGAATGCGTGCTTGCTCCTCCTAATTCTTCTGAAGTTACCTCTTCGTTTGTAACAGTTTTTACCACATTTGGCCCCGTAACAAACATATAACTATTTCCTTCCACCATCATGGTAAAGTCGGTCATTGCTGGCGAATAAACAGCTCCTCCAGCACATGGTCCAAGTATGGCAGAAATTTGCGGAATAACTCCTGATGATTGTACATTTCTGTAGAAAATATCAGCATAACCACCTAATGAACGAACTCCTTCTTGAATACGAGCACCACCAGAATCGTTTAATCCAATCATTGGCGCACCACTTTTCAAAGCCATGTCCATTACTTTGCAGATTTTCTCAGCATGCGTTTCTGATAAAGAACCTCCAAAAACCGTAAAATCTTGTGCAAATACATAGACAACTCTACCGTTAATTGTTCCATAACCAGTAATTACTCCGTCACCATAATAGATTTCTTTTTCCATTCCAAAATCGGTTGTTCTGTGAGTTACCAACATCCCAATTTCTTCAAAAGAACCTTCATCTAAAAGGTATTCTACTCGTTCTCTTGCTGTTAATTTCTTTTTAGCATGATGCGAAGCTATTCGTTTCTCGCCTCCACCTAATTTGGCTAAAGCTATTTTATCGTTTAATATTTTTATTTTATCTTCCATTTTCTTTCAATGAGTCAATTAGACAATTTGTCGATGTGCCAATTAATTTGGTAATCGTAACACTTTTTGGTCTTCAAGGTATTTTTGTAATGCAATCATGGCTGCGATTTCTGCCTCAATATCTAATTTTGATTTTAGTTTTTCAGCGTCATAATAGGCTTTTACAAAACCGGTATCAAAATCTCCAGAACGAAATGCTTCGTGCTCCATTACAAACTTTCCAAAAGGCAAAGTTGTTGCTACGCCTTCTACATGATAATTATCGATGGCTTTAATCATTAATTCGATAGATTCTTCGCGGGTTTTTCCATATGTCACTAATTTGGAAAGCATTGGATCGTAATAAATTGGCACATCCATTCCTTCTTCAAT
>CAXYWC010000010.1:0-50806 GCA_964292845.1 uncultured Flavobacterium sp.
AAAAACTAATTAAAAACTAATCTATCAAATAAAAAATGAAGGTAAAAGAGCCGTCTTTGTTTTTAAGACGGCTTCTTTTTTTCAAAAAAAACAAACTTTGGCACAGTTCGTGAATAGAGTTAAATAATAGTAATCATTAAACCACAAAATCATGAGAAGAATTATCTTATTACTTACTTTTATCAGTATGATAGCGCTACAAAGTTGTACCGTAAACGAAACCGCACCAACCCCATTGCCAGCACCTGACAAAGATACTATTAGCGAAGTTTTTGAATACACCGTTTCTTTTACAACGACTAATAATTTTAGTACTTTTGTTACATTTCCGCATACTATTTATGCCTCAGATATGGTATTAGCGTATAGATTATCTGGAATAGATAGCGGAAACGATGTTTGGAAATTACTTCCTGAAACGTATTATTTTAATGATGGTACATTAGATTTTAAATACGACTTCGATTTTACAAAATATGATGCTACTATTTATATGGAAGGATTCGATTTGCCTGGAGTTTCTACATCGTATAGAACAAATCAAGTCTTTCGAATTGTGGTTATTCCAGGGTATTTTGGCAATAAAACCTCAAATAATGTCGATTTTAGTGATTATCATGCCGTAATAAAAGCCTACAAACTGGATGATTCAAAAATAAAAAATAGAAATTAGTTTAGTTATAAGTTCGGTTAAAAAGGGATTGTGTTATACAATCTCTTTTTTTATACAATCTCTTTTTTGAAATTGTACATTTGTAAAAAAACGATTTATGAATTTTCGATTACTACTATTGTGCGTTTTAATTTCTATTGAAGGAATATCGCAAACTTTGGGTTGTACGGATATTTTGGCTAAAAATTATAATCCTAAAGCAACCGTTAATGACGGAAGTTGTGTTTATAAAAACGAAACAATCAACCTGACGCATTCTTTTATAGTAAATCCAAAATTAAAAGAAACTTCTGGACTCATTCAATGGAATAACAGACTCTGGACACACAATGATGATACAGATACAAATTTGTATGCACTCGATACTCTAAAGGGTGAAATTCTAGAAACGTATAATTTGCCAAAGGTGACTAATACCGATTGGGAAGAAATTTCTCAAGACGAAAATTACTTATACATAGGAGATTTCGGAAATAACGCATCTGGGAATCGAACAGATTTGCATATTTTACGAATCGAAAAAAAGACATTATTGGCAAATAATCCTATAATAGATAAAATTGAATTTCAATATTCAAATCAAACTAATTTTACCAGACAATTTGCTAATAAAACTAATTTTGACTGCGAAGCTTTTGTGGTAACCAAGGATAGTATTTATCTTTTTACCAAAGAATGGAAAAGCAAGCAAACCACCATTTATTCATTACCAAAATTACCAGGAAAATATATTGCGCAACAACAGGAAGTGTATACTATAGAAGGTTTAGTAACAGGAGCAACTTATTTAGAAGCAAAAAAAAGACTAGCACTTTGCGGCTATACTAGAGACGGAAAGCCGTTTGTTGATTTGTTTTATGATTTTAAAGAAAATAATTTTTTCGCCGGCAATAAAAGAAAGATAAAGTTAAAAACTCGTTTTTTGCAAATAGAAGGAATTTCCACAAATGACGGATTACATTATTATATCACAAACGAGGCGTTAAAGTTTGTATTGGCTAATAATCCGCAGCAAATGCATTTTTTGGATTTAAGTAAATACTTGAAACCTTAATAAAACTAAATAATTTTCTCTAACTTCAAATAGCCAATATGCAATTCATCTTCTTTTATTTCATTTTCAGATTTGGTAATTTTTAAAGCGAATTTTTCTTTCAAATCCAATTCTAAAATTTCTTTTACGTTATAAATATCGTCAACATCAATACCAAATTTGTCATCTATGTGAGAAGTTGCACCTTTGAAACCACAATGTTTATAAAAAGAGGTTTCTTTCGATTTTTTTGATGCTTCCCCTAACGTATTAGCAACAGTTACAATTTTATAATGAAATTCTTCAAATTCATTTTCTTTATATCCGCCAAGGTTAATAAAAAAAAGGTTTAATTCTTGTTCTGTAACTTCAGATTTAGAAACTACTTCAATCTTATAATTATCTACAATAGTTACTTCTCTCCAAACGTCAATATGAATTTGTCCTTTGGCTTCTGGCCAAAAAGCTTTCATTTTAGGAATTAGTTCTTTGAGAGAATTACCAATTCCAAAAAAAATATCGTGTTGCTCCGTAAATCGACCTTTAGGACGACAACCTAACATAATCATAAAAAGTTTTAGATTGTTTTCCATCAAGAATTAATCGTTTAGTTCAGTTTCGTCACCCATTTTTAATGAAACTAAAATTCCAACTAGTAATGAAATTGCAATAAAACCTAACGATGCCCATTCTGGGATTTCGATAAAATCATGAAGTAGCATCTTTAGTCCAACGAAACTTAAAATAGCAATCAAACTAAACTCTAAATGACTGAATTTTTCTAGCATATTTGCCAAGAAGAAATACATAGAACGCAAACCTAAGATCGCAAAAATATTAGAACTAAAGACTAAAAAAGGATCGGAAGTAATGGCCAAAATGGCTGGAACGCTATCTACGGCAAACAAAACATCCATCACTTCTATAACAATTAAGGCCACAAAAAGAGGCGTTGCGGCTTTTCCTTTTATAGTTTCTATAAAAAAATGTTCTTTATGACTTTCATGCGTAATAGGAATAATTTTTCCAAGAGTTTTATAAACAAAAGAATGCTTAGGATCGAAATCTTCCTCGTCTTTTGAAAATAACATTTTTAAAGCGGTAAAAATTAAAAAACCACCAAATAAATAAGTCGTCCAGCTAAATTTATTAATAAGAATTACACCAAAGGTAATCATCAATCCACGAAAGATAATCGCACCAAGAATTCCCCAAAATAAAACCCTGTGTTGGTATTTTTGCGGTATTTTAAACGAAGCAAAAATGATTGCGATTACAAAAATGTTATCTACACTTAATGACAATTCGATTAAATAGCCTGTTATAAATTTTAAAGCGGCTCCCGTTTGAGTCAGATTAGTTGAATTTGTAATATAATCGGTTCCGTACAACCAATAAATCACTCCAGAAAAGGCAAACGACAACGAAACCCAAATAGCGGTCCATTTGCTAGCTTCTTTGGTACTTATAATATGTGGTGTTTTATTAAAAACCCCTAAATCGAGTGCCAAAATGATAAAAACTAATACTAAGAACAAAATCCAAACAGTCATAACAGTTATTTTTTACAAATATAAGAATTCGTAATTTACAATTCATAATTCTAAATTTTAAAATTTAACCCTAAAAAAATAGGGGTAAATATTTTTATTTGCATATAATTATTATATTTGCATCAAAATTAATGGGGTATAACTTTTAAAAATCAATTTTTATGTCAACAATTCGTTTTCAAGCATTAAAAGAAGCATCAGGTAGAAAACCTGTAAAATTTGAAGAAGCCGACAGAAAATCTAATATTTTCGGAGCAAATGTGTTTAATGACAAAGCAATGAAGCAGTTTCTTACTTCAGATGCGCATAAAGGAGTGAAAGACGCCGTACAGCACGGAACAAAAATTGACAGAAAGTTAGCCGATTATATCGCTATGGGAATGAAAGAATGGGCACTGTCTAAAGGTGTAACCCATTATACCCACTGGTTTCAACCACTTACAGGAACTACTGCCGAAAAACACGACGCTTTTTTTGAAACGTCTTATGACGGAAGTGAATCATTCGAGAAATTTGGTGGCGCGCAACTAGTGCAACAAGAGCCAGATGCTTCCAGTTTCCCGAACGGAGGAATTAGAAATACATTTGAAGCTCGTGGTTATACTGCTTGGGATCCAACATCGCCAGCATTTATCTTTGGTACAACTTTATGTATTCCAACGGTTTTTATATCATACACAGGAGAAGCTTTAGACTACAAAACACCATTATTACGTGCGTTGCATTCAATAGATCAAGCAGCGACTGATGTTTGTAAATATTTTGATAAAAATGTAAAAAAAGTAACCGCTACTTTAGGTTGGGAACAGGAATATTTCTTGATAGATACTGCTTTAGCAAATTCTCGTCCTGATATTGTAATGACAGGAAGAACTTTGCTAGGACATACCTCTGCCAAAGGACAACAATTAGACGATCATTATTTTGGTTCGATACCTACAAGAGCATTGAATTATATGCGTGAATTGGAACAAGAATGTATGTATCTTGGAATTCCAGTAAAAACACGTCATAACGAAGTAGCACCCAATCAATTTGAGTTGGCGCCTATTTTTGAAGAAACCAATTTGGCTGTAGACCACAATTCATTATTAATGGATGTGATGCAAAAAGTAGGAGAGCGTCATGATTTTAAAGTATTATTTCATGAAAAACCTTTCAAAGGAGTAAACGGTTCAGGAAAACACAACAACTGGTCTATGGCGACTGATACAGGGATTAATTTGTTATCTCCTAGCAAAACGCCAATGAGTAATTTGCAATTTCTATCCTTTTTTATCAATACGATAAAAGCGGTAAACGATTACGAAGAATTACTAAGAGCCGCTATTGCTACAGCTACAAACGACCACAGATTAGGCGCAAATGAAGCACCACCAGCCATTATATCTGTCTTTATTGGAGAGCAATTAACCAAAGTTTTGGCGGAATTAGAAGGCGTTTCGACTGGAAAACTTTCTCCCGAAGAAAAAACCGATTTAAAATTGAATGTTGTAGGTAAAATTCCAGATGTAATGTTGGACAATACCGATAGAAACAGAACATCTCCATTTGCTTTTACAGGGAACAAATTTGAGTTCAGAGCTGTTGGTTCTTCTGCCAATTGTGCCAATGCCATGACAACTTTAAATACAATAGTGGCTAAACAACTAAAAGATTTCAAAAAAGAAGTCGATGCTCTAATTGAAACCAAAGACATGAAAAAAGATGATGCTATTTTCAATGTGTTGAGAGAATACATCAAAAATTCTAAGAAAATTCTTTTTGAAGGCGATGGGTATAGCGATGCTTGGGAACAGGAAGCTAAAAAACGCGGGTTGAGTAATTTTAAAACCACACCGTTAGCATTAAAAGCCAAAGTTTCTAAACAAGCGCTAGATTTATTTTCTGAAATGAATGTTATGAATCATGTTGAGGTTGAAGCACGTTACGAAATCGAATTGGAAGAATATACTAAGAAAATTCAAATAGAAGGTCGCGTTCTAGGTGATATCGCTCGTAATCATGTGATTCCAACTGCAATTAAATATCAAAATACCTTAATTGAAAATGTAAAAGGATTGAAAGATATTTTTGGAGACGATTTCAAAAAAATTGGTAAAGAACAAATCGTTTTGATCAAAGAAATTTCCGAGCATATTGAAGGTATTAATACCAAAGTAGAGCAAATGATTGATGCCAGAAAAGAAGCAAATGTCTTAACAGATGCTCAAAAAATGGCAGAAGCTTATTGCGATGCTGTAAAACCTTACTTTGATGATATTCGTGAACATTGCGACAAACTAGAATTATTAGTGGATAACGAAAGTTGGACGTTAACTAAATATAGAGAGTTGTTGTTTACGAAATAAATTTAAATTACTTTATATTTGAAGCCGTTTGAGAAATCAAATGGCTTTTTTATTGGTGTTTTTTTGATAAACCAAAATAATTTTGCAATATATTTGGGTTATACATTAAATGAAAAAAAAAATTATATACATACTACTTTTGGTTACTAGTTATCTAGCCCATGCACAAGAGCAATTCTCGGTGTATTTTGCTAGTAACAAATACGAATTGTCTGTAGCAGGAAATAACGAGCTTCAAATTTGGATGCGCCAAAACGCAACGTGTAAAATTGTTGCCATAAATGGCTATACGGACGAAGACGGAACCAATCAACACAACGATACATTAGCCTCAAAAAGAGTTGATAACGTATATCAAAATGTAAAAGAAAAAATTAAAATCCGAGACGATTTTAAAACACGAAGCTTTGGTGAAAATTTTAAACAATCCAAAAATAAAGCCGAAAACAGAAAAGTAACCATATACTATTTATTGCAAAAAGACATTGTCCGGGAAGAGGAAATTTTAGGATTAAAATTCAAACAACCCAACAAAGTAAAAAAAACAATTGTTTTTCCGAACAATGTTGTTATCGATAATTTCAACGGTACAAAATCAGAATACAAACTCGATGTCAAGTTTATGGACGAACTTTGTTATGCCAAACCAGGAACAAAATTGCCATTAAACAATCTGAATTTTATATTAAACACGTTTGCTGTAACAAACGATTCTCGTGGAAAACTCTACGAATTGTTGCTAGTTATGCAAGAACGACCCGAAATGACTATCAGTATTCAAGGCCATTTGTGTTGCGTTCCAGTCGATAGAAAAGACTTGTCAACCCAAAGAGCCAAAGCCGTCAAGCAATTTCTAGAACTAAACGGAATAGAAAAAGAGAGAATGACTTTCAAAGGATTTGGAAGCTCAGTCCCAATATTTCCATTGCCTGAAAAAAATGAAGAAGAACGAGCCGCTAATCGTCGTGTAGAAATAGAAGTAATCAATAACTAATTCTGAAACCTAAAACGAATCAAAAACCAATATGAAAAAATACGCTATTTTACTTTTTTTACTTTTATCAACGGTAAATTACGCTCAAAAAAAGCTGGAAATTTATTTTGATTTTAACAAAGCCACTCTAAACCAATCAACCAATTCTGATTTGCAAAAATGGCTCGCTGACAATTCAAAAATCGAAGTGTATAAAATATACGGCTATTGTGACAGTGTGGACAGTAAAATGTATAACAAAGAACTATCTACTAAGCGAATAAATACCATTCTTAAATTATTAAAAGAGAACAACATTAAGCTTGCAAAAAATATCGAATTGAAACCTTTTGGCAAAGATTTTAAACGTTCAACAAAACAAAATGAGAACCGAAAAGTACTACTTTTTTTTCAACTGAATAGCCAAAACCAAAAACCAAAAATTGAAAGCAGTAAAAAAAACGGATCGCCACCAGCCGATATCATCTCACGAGTAGCAAGCGAAAAAAATACGCTAGACAGTAAATTTAAAAACGCAAAAGTTGGAGAGGTCATCAAGATAGAAAACATCTATTTTCAATTAGATTCTGATAAAATAATAGCAAATTCAAAGCCTTTGCTTCAAGAATTGTACCGTATTATGGCTCAAAATCCAAAACTTAAAATTGCCGTTCACGGTCATATTTGTTGCAATTCAAATCCTTCCAACGGGATATTATCAACCCAAAGAGCTTCTGTAATTTACGCTTATTTATTAGAAAAAGGAATACTTCGAAACCGAGTTTCATACAAAGGATTCGGAAGTTCGAAACCTATTTATAAAATTCCTGAAAAAAACGAAGAAGAAAGACTAGCCAACCGCCGAGTAGAAATTCTAATTGTCGATAAATAATGAAGAGAATACTGTTGTTTTTGCTGCTAAATTCACTAATCGGGAAAGCCCAAAACACGATAGAAGTGTACTTCGATTTCAATAAATCGGATTTGAATGCAGCGGCAAAATTCAAATTAGACTCCTTGCTTTCAGGTCAAAACCAAATTCAAATTGCTAAAATTTATGGTTATACCGATAAAATAGACAATACGAAATACAACGATTCGTTATCTGTAAAAAGAGCTCAAAAGGTATTTGATTATTTCAAAGAAAATCAGGTGGGTTTCTCTAAAATCATGGAAATAAAAGGGTTTGGAGAAAATTTCAAACAATCAGAATTGCAAAATAAAAACAGAAAAGCAGTTGTCTTTTACAATCAAAAGCCCAAACCAACAATTAAAAAAGGAAAAGTAAGTGAAATTTCTAATTTTTTCCCTGAAGACACAGAAGACTATGTTTTCAATTCCGACGAAGAAAAAAAATTAGAAGACAAATTTAGCAAAGCTCAAAAAGAGGATATCATTATACTAGAAAACCTAGAATTTGAATTGAATTCCGAAAAATTAGTCAAACAATCCCAACCGATACTACTATACTTGCTTACTATTTTGCAAAAAGAACCCAAACTCAAATTTGAAATATACGGGCATATTTGTTGCAACCCAAACCCAAACGACATTACATTATCCTCACGAAGAGCAAAATACCTATTCGATTTCTTAATCAAAAACGGAATTAGTACCGCAAGATTAGGCTATAAAGGATTCGGGAGTTCTAAACCACTGTTCTCCATTCCAGAAAAAAATTACAAAGAAGAACAGTCCAACCGCCGAGTAGAAATTGTAATTGTAGAAAAGTAAAAATCTGCAATCTAAATCTGCAATCTAAAATCTAAAATAGTATATTTGCAGCAACTACACAACACACACAAAAAAATGAGTTCTGATACTTCAAAAAGATATGCACTTCGAGGCGTTTCGGCAGGCAAAGAAGATGTGCACAACGCCATCAAAAACATCGACAAAGGATTATTTCCTAAAGCCTTTTGCAAAATTGTTCCAGATTACTTAACAAATGACGAAGAATATTGTCTCATTATGCATGCAGATGGTGCAGGAACAAAATCATCCTTAGCCTATATGTACTGGAAAGAAACTGGTGATATGTCCGTTTGGAAAGGCATTGCACAAGACGCATTAATCATGAATATCGACGATTTATTATGCGTTGGTGCGACCGATAATATTATGTTATCATCAACCATTGGACGTAATAAAAATCTCATTCCTGGCGAAGTAATCTCAGCCATTATCAACGGAAGCGAAGAGCTAATTGCCGAACTAAAAACCTTCGGAGTAACCATACATTCTACCGGTGGCGAAACGGCCGATGTAGGCGATATTGTGAGAACACTTATTGTCGACTCGACTGTAACTGCTCGTATGAAACGTAAAGATGTAGTAAATAATGCAAATATTCAACCAGGAGATGTAATTGTTGGATTGGCTTCTTTTGGTCAAGCAAATTATGAAAAATCATACAATGGCGGAATGGGAAGCAACGGACTTACATCAGCCCGTCACGATGTTTTCGATAAGTATTTAGCACACAAATATCCAGAAAGTTTCGATGCACAAGTACCCAACGAACTTGTATATTCAGGAAGTGTAAAACTAACTGATAAGGTAGAAAATTCCCCGATAGATGCTGGTAAATTAGTACTTTCTCCAACAAGAACTTATGCGCCAATCATCAAAAAAATATTAGAAAACTACACACCAAACGAAATACATGGTATGGTGCATTGTAGCGGAGGAGCTCAAACAAAAATCTTACATTTTATAGATAATTTGCACGTTATAAAAGATAATTTATTTCCAGTTCCACCACTTTTCAAACTCATACAAGAACAGTCAAAAACGGATTGGAAAGAAATGTATCAAGTTTTTAATTGCGGTCACAGAATGGAAATTTATGTTCCAGAAAATATAGCAAATAACATTATCGAAATCTCTAAATCATTTGGTGTCGATGCCCAAATTGTGGGTAGAGTAGAGGCAAGCGATAATAAAAAGCTAACCATACAATCAGAATACGGAACTTTCGAATATTAGTTTTTTTAGAAGCTATTCCCGCTTTTCGCTTCAATCTTTTCTTTTTTTAAAGAAAAAAAAGAAAAGGATTTTCACTGCAATCGGGGCTAAAATATTTGTAATTTTCAGTAATAATATAATAAATCCGTTCTAACCAGTATAAATCCGCGTTATCCGTGGGCAAAGAAATAATTATGTACGAACTAGTATTTTGGAATTATAAAGAAGGAATTTACTTAAACCATCATTTGGTTTACGAAGCCATTTCGGATGAGGAAACAGTCGACGGACTCGAAGATTTACCCATTGAAGTAATCCTAAACCGAATCGCAAATGTTTTCTCAAAATGGGAAAAAGTAGATGAGAAAAGCTGGAAAAATAATGACGGAGTAGGTGCGTTTCATATAAGAACTACACCACAAAGTATTAAAATAGATTGCTACGGAACAGAAGGAAAAACTATGGACAAATTGGTAGATATTCTCGAAGAATATAAATGTCCGTTATATGATCCGCAAGTTCCAGAAAGACATGATGAATTCAATGAGTAATACAATTGTTATGAACTTCGATTTTGCTGCAAACTACACTTTAGAAAATGATTTAGTTCGATTAGAACCTTTGCAAGAATCTCATTTCGCCAATTTATTTACAGAATCATTGCAAAATCCAGAAATCTGGAAATATTCGTCTTTACTAGCAATTGGAGAAGAAAATTTTAGAAATTACATTCAATTTGCATTAAAAAATAGAGAGAAACTAACCGAATATCCTTTTGCAGTTTTTGACAAACGAACAAATGAATACGCAGGAAGTACACGTTTTTATGATATTCAGCTTAGCAATAAGACCTTACAATTGGGTTATACTTGGTACGGAAAACAATTTCACGGAACAGGACTCAATAAACATTGTAAATATTTATTACTTGAATTTGCATTCGAAAAAATGAATATGGAACGAGTAGAATTCCGTGCTGATAATGCAAACGAACGTAGTAAAGCGGCTATGAAAAGTATTGGTTGTAAAGTAGATGGTGTTTTGAGAAGTAATATGATAAAACTAGATGGTACAAGACGAGACAGCATCATTTTGAGTATTCTTCGTGATGAATGGTTTGATGAGGTTAGAGAAAATATAAAAAATAAATCTAATTTTTAAAACTTATAAATAGAAATAGGTGTAATTTGTGGTTGAAATAATAACTTGTACAAGTTGTGAACAGCCAAGTAAAACATAATTTTAAAAAATGTATGCCTAAACTCATTACGATTGAAACATTTTCCGACAATCGAGGTCACTTATCCGTTTTAGAAAAAAACATGCCTTTTGATATAAAAAGAGTTTTTTATATTTATGGTGTCGATAACTCCGTTAGAGGGAAGCATCGTCATCATAAAACCATTCAGGCAGTTATATGTATTTCAGGTAGTTGTAAAATAGCCAATAATAACGGAAAACAAAACGAAATTTTTGAGTTAGACCAACCCAACAAATGCCTTTTTTTGTACCCAGAAGATTTTCATTCGATGTATGATTTCTCCAGTGATGCCATCTTATTAGTTTTAGCATCAGAATATTTTGATCCCAACGATTATATTTATGAGCCCTATCAATAATAAAATAATTCCCTACGAAAATTTACATCTTTTAAACCAAAAATGGGAGCAAGAGTTTAAAACTGCGTTTGCAAATTTTCTCCAAAACGGCTGGTATATTTTAGGAAATGAAGTTAAAAATTTCGAAGAAAAATTTGCTAATTATTGCCGTTCGCCTTATTGTGTGGGTGTAGCAAATGGTTTAGACGCCTTAGAAATGGGCTTGCAGGTATTTGATTTTCCTGCTCAATCCGAAATTATAGTGCCTTCAAACACGTATATTGCCACTATTTTAGCCATTATTAATGCGGGTCACGTTCCGGTTTTAGTAGAGCCTAATCTGAAAACGTATAACATTGATGAAAATAAAATAGAAGAGAAAATTACTTCAAAAACAAAGGCAATAATGGTAGTTCATTTGTACGGTCTAATGGCAAATATGGAAGCCATTACTGCGATAGCTACAAAACATCATTTAGAAATTATAGAAGATTGCGCACAAGCCCATGGAGCTAAATACAAGAATCAAATAGCAGGAACATTCGGAAAAATAGGCGCTTATAGCTTTTATCCAACCAAAAATTTAGGAGCATTAGGTGATGCAGGAGCTGTAATTACTTATGATAAAGCTGTTTACGAAAAATTAATCGCGCTAAGAAATTACGGCTCTCACAAAAAATATTATAACAACTATATTGGTCGAAATTCGAGATTAGATGAATTGCAAGCCGCTTTTTTGAATATCAAATTACCTTTTCTGGACGAAATAAACAATCATAAAAGGGAATTAGCCAGCTTATACGATTTGTATTTAACGAACGATGTTGTAAAACCCAATCCTTTGCAAAATGCCTATCATGTGTACCATATTTATACTATTAGGACTGAAAAAAGAGACGAATTGAAACAGTTCTTGCTAGAAAATGGCATTCATACCGAGATTCATTATCCCGTTTCACCCAATCATCAAGAAGGGTACCAAAACTATTTCTCGGGGCAAAATTTCCCTATAAGCGAACTCATACATCAAACAACACTAAGCTTGCCTATTTCGTTTGCCAATAGCACACAAGATATTGAATTTGTTATCGAAAAAATAAATTTATTTTTCAGCAAATACTAGCTGTTTTTACTATATTTGCGAGCAACACAGATGCCATAATATACCGGTTATATGATTGAAAAATACGAAGAGACTGACAATTGGGATTTGATTATAAAAGGCTCCACTTCGCTTTTTGATATCAATTTTCAAGACATTTGGCGCTATAGAGATTTGTTGTTGTTGTTTGTAAAACGAGACTTTGTGAGTTTCTACAAACAAACCATTCTAGGCCCACTTTGGTTTTTTATACAACCCATTTTTACTACTTTAGTTTTTACGTTTGTTTTTGGAAACCTTGCAGGTATCAGTACTGATGGGTTGCCACAACAGCTTTTTTATCTCACAGGAATTACCTCTTGGAATTATTTTTCAGACTGTTTGACAAAAACCAGTACGGTATTTAAAGACAATGCCAACATATTCGGAAAAGTATATTTCCCCCGATTAATCATGCCGTTAAGTATTGTGGTAAGTAATTTAGTCCGATTTGGAGTGCAATTATTGCTATTGCTCCTAATGATGGGCTATTTTTTCCTGTTTCCAGTAGCAGGAACTAGTTTTCAGGTAACGTATGCTATTGCTTTTTTCCCTTTTTTAGTTTTGCTAATGGCGTTGCTAGGATTAGGATTAGGATTAATTATTACAGCAATTACTACAAAATACAAAGATTTAACGTTTCTAATTACTTTTGGAGTTTCGTTGTTAATGTATGGAACAACAGTAATTTACCCACTAAGCGCGGCACCCGAAAAATACAAACGAATAATCGAACTAAACCCCATGACAGGAATAATCGAAGCCTTTCGTTTCGCTTTTTTAGGAAAAGGAGAATTTTCGGCTTGGAGTCTAGGATATTCCACACTAATTACCGTAATTGTATTGTTTTTAGGAATTCTAATTTTCAATAAAACGGAGAAAAATTTTGTAGATACGATTTAGGGTTAAGGCTGAGGTTAAGGTTGAGAACGAGATTAAGTTAGGAAACGATTAAAGAAACAATAAAATACAAATGGCATTTACAGGTTTTGAAGATATGAATATATGGAAGACTGCAATGAATGTTGCGACATCTGTTTTTGAAATAACGGTGCCTTTACCTCGTTCGGAAGACTATGGTTTAACCAGTCAAATTAGACGTTCAGCGTTGTCTATAAGTGCAAATATAGCGGAAGGATTTGGCAGAAGTTCCAATTTAGATAAAATAAAATTTTATATTTATTCAAGAGGAAGTGCTTTTGAAACCAAAAATCATTTAATTTACGGAAAAAGAGTGGCTTATTTTAACGAAAAAGAAGTTCAAGAAATAGCAAACAATATAGATTCGATTATTTTCGAACTCAATAAAATAATGAAATCACTGAAACCTCAGTCTCAACCTCAGTCTCAACCTCAGTCTCAACCTCAGTCTCAACCTCAATGAAAGTAATAAAAGTAGAAAACCTTTCAAAAGCCTATCAAATAGGGCAAATAGGAACAGGAACTATTTCGAGAGATTTAGAACGTTTTGTTACGACCAAAATTCTCGGAAAAGAAGATCCTTTTCTCAAAATTGGCGAAACCAATGATCGAAGCACAAAAGGAGGAAGCGACATCGTTTGGTCACTTAAAGATCTCAATTTCGAAATAAACCAAGGCGATGCCGTTGGAATAATAGGAAAAAACGGCGCAGGAAAAAGCACTTTGCTCAAACTATTGTCGCGAGTAACCAGCCCAACTACGGGGAGCATAAAAGTAAAAGGACGTATAGCCAGTTTGCTAGAAGTAGGTACGGGTTTTCACCCGGAATTATCAGGGAGAGAAAATATTTATTTAAACGGCGCTATCTTGGGGATGCGAAAAGCCGAAATAAAACGTAAGTTTGACGAAATTGTAGATTTCTCGGGTGTAGAACGCTACATTGACACGCCTGTAAAACGCTATTCCTCAGGAATGTATGTGCGGTTGGCTTTTGCGGTGGCAGCCCACCTAGAAAGCGAAATTTTGATAGTAGATGAGGTTTTGGCTGTGGGCGATGCTGAGTTCCAAAAAAAATGCTTGGGCAAAATGGGCGACATCTCTAAAGGCGAAGGACGAACGGTGCTGTTTGTGAGCCATAATATGGCGGCGGTGCAAAATCTTTGTAGTAAAGGGATATTGCTGGAGAATGGGATGGTGAGTGCACAAGGGGAAATAGGATTTGTTGTAAATAAATATTTGGACAATAGTAGTTCAAATGCAAATATATTTTTGAATTTAAAGCCAAATATTGTTAATGGAATAAAGAGAGTTGAAATTTTAGGAAATAAAAAATTTCAAAATCATTCAGAAACTATAAGAATTAAAATTGAATTTACTCAAAATATCAATAATTGTAACATTGGAGTAGCATTAATAAACAACAACAAGGTAAAAGTATTCACTACAGTTTTGAACATTAAATCAAATTGTAAAAGTAAAATTTGCGAAATACCCTCAGATTTATTGTTAAAGGGAAACTACAGTTTAGATGTAGCAACATTTATAGAAAGCAATAGTTATGATTATTTATCAGATATATGTTCTTTTGAATTAGTTGATTTTGTTAATGATTATAAAATATATAGTGGGAATATTGGAGATTTAAAAATTAATTGCAAATGGTTAGACGAATAATAAAATTTATCTTTCGTAAAAAGAGAAAGATTAAAACGAGTATTATTCAAAAGCATAAATCTGTTAAGATGTATAAAAATGTAGTTTTAAACACAGATTATGGAGGAGAAATAAATATTGGCAAAAACACGGAATTACTTTATGGAGTTTTATTAATGACATATGGAGGTATTATACATATTGGTGAAAATTGTTCTATAAATCCTTACACGGTTTTATATGGGCATGGTGGGTTAAAGATTGGCAATAATGTTCTAATCGCGGGTCATTGTTTGATTATTCCTGCTAATCATATTTTTGAAGATGTAAATATTCCAATTTCAAAACAAGGAGAAACAAGAAAGGGAATAGTGATACAAGATAATGTTTGGATAGGGTCTGGTTGCAGAATACTAGACGGGGTGACTATTGGTGAAGGTGCTGTTGTTGCCGCCGGCGCTGTGGTAAACAAGAACGTTTTACCTTATACAGTAGTTGGTGGTGTGCCTGCTAAAATTATTAAACACAGAAAATAAATATAAGATGTTAAAAAAAATCCTATTAAAAATATACAAAACTTATTTTGCTAAAAAATACACACCCGAAGAAATTTTTGAGTTAAATTTAAGAAAAAATAAGTTAATCTCTAATTTTGAAAAAGATAACAATAACTACCTTGCTGAAAGTAGTTACGGAAAAACCATTATTAGAGGTAATAAACACAGTGATTTCGCTGTTTTTAGACAAATATTTAATGATCAAGAATATAAAACGGTTCTAAGTTTATTCAAATTAAATAAATTCAAAACAGAAAACCTTGTTTTGATTGATGCTGGTGCAAATGTGGGTTATACATCTTTGTATTTTTTACAGAATATTCCTAATTTAAAAGTATTTGGAATTGAGCCATCTGAAAATAATATGAGTATTTATAAACAAAATATTTCCTTAAATAATTTTGAAAAACAGCTTACATTTTATCCAAATGCTTTAGCCGAAACAGAAAACAAATCATTCAGTATTGATAACACCTTTAGAGATGGAAAAGATTGGGCAATAGCTACAAAGGAAAGCGAAAAGGGTGAAATAAAAGGGGTTACTATTAGTGAGATTATAAAAAGTAACAATTTAAATAACATATCAATTTTAAAAATAGATATTGAAGGAGCAGAGCGTTTTATTTTTAATACAGCAAATGATTTAAGTTTTTTAGCAATTACTCAAATTATAGCGATTGAAATACATGATGAGTTTGATATAAGAAATGACATAAATAACATATTAAAAGAAAATAATTTTATACTTTTTGAGTCTGGAGAATTGACAATTGGTATTAATTCAAAATTAAGGTAAAATGGTTTCAATAATAATTCCAACTTTCAATAGATGTAATCAATTAAATAGAACTCTATTTTATTTATCACAGTTAAAAACAGATAAAAATTTGTTTGAAATAATAGTAATTGACAATGGTTCTTCAGACACAACAAAATTTATAGTAGAAAACTACCAAAGAACGAATGAAAAGAGTAATCTTTCATACTACTATGATGCTGAACCAGGGCTATTAACAGGGCGACATTTTGGGGCAAGTAAAGCAAAAGGGGAAATATTGACTTTTATTGACGATGATATTCATGTTACTGAAAAATGGCTTGATGCGATAATTTATGTAATGAATGCTAATGCAAATGTAGCATTTTTAACAGGACCTAATTTACCAAAATACGAAAGTTATCCGCCAGATTGGTTAAACTACTTTTGGAAAAATGAAAAAAACGGAAAATCATGTTCTTGGCTCAGTCTATTAGATTTAGGAAGCAAAGTACAAGAAATAAGTCCAAATTATGTTTGGGGATTAAATTTCACTATCAGAAAAAAAGTCTTTTTAGAACTCGGAGGCTTTCACCCTGATTGTATCCCTAGCGAGTTACAAATGTTTCAAGGAGATGGAGAAACAGGATTAACGATGAAAGCCATAGAAAAAGGGTTAATGGCAATGTATCACCCTGATGTTATGATTTATCACGAAGTTCCTTCTGAAAGGTTAACTTTTGAATATTTTGAAAAAAGAGCATTTTATAGCGGCGTTTGCGATTCGTTTTATAATTTAAGAATGATTAATAATTTATATACTATTAAGCCGTTCAAAGAAAAGAAAAAATTAAGTTTTTACTTGAAATTAAAAGGAGATCTAAAGAAAAGGGTTAAAAGATTTTTTTTTCAACACAAACAAAATCCAACTCCAAAAGAAATAATTACATTTATGAATAATTTAGAATCTAAACAAAAGGAAGGCTTTAATTTTCATCAAAAATATTTTAATGAAGACTCAGAGATTAGAAAATGGGTTTTGAAAAAAGATTATTTTAGTTATAAACTGCCTACAAAATGATAGAGAAATTTACACACAACAACTTAAGTCTGGCAGTTATTATTCGTGCCAACTATAAAAAAGACGGTATCGAGTTTTTTACAAACGATAACGATAGCCAGCAACTTGGGTACATGAACCGTGCAAAAGACTATGTCATTGCACCGCACCGCCACAATTTGGTGCCACGAGAAGTGCACTTAACCCAAGAAGTGTTGTTTATAAAAAGCGGAAAAGTGCGTGTCGATTTTTATGACAACAATCAAAATTATTTAAAAAGTAGCATTCTTAATCAAGGTGATGTAATTTTGCTAGCCGATGGTGGGCACGGTTTTAAAATGCTCGAAAACTCAGAAATGATAGAAGTAAAACAAGGTCCTTATTGTGGCGAGCGAGATAAAGTTCGATTTAACCCAATTGATGAAACAGTAATTAAATTCGAATAAAAATGTCAAATTTTAACAATTACAGCAAATACTACGACTTGCTTTACAAAGATAAAGATTACAAGGCCGAAAGTAACTATGTATTCAACTTGTTGCAATCTTTCAATCCCACAGTACAATCTATTTTAGAATTGGGCTGCGGTAGTGGCAATCATGCCGCACATTTAACCCAAAACAACATCCAAATTGTTGGGTTAGAGCGAAGCGAAACAATGGTAAATGAAGCTTTGGCAAAAAATATTCAAAATTTTAAACCCATTCTAGGTGACATCACAAAATTTGAATTGAATCATAAATTTGATGCTGTAATTTCGTTATTTCATGTTATTAGTTATCTAACAGACAATCAATCCTTAATAAGTTGTTTTCAATCGGTACACAAACACTTGAACGACAAAGGATTGTTTTTGTTCGACATTTGGTTTACTCCAGCAGTTTACAGCCAAAAACCCGAAACGAGAGTGAAAAGGTTAGAAAATGAAACCCTTTCTGTGGTTCGAATTGCAGAATCTACCTCTGATTTTGAAAACAATGTTGTTACGGTAAATTTTGAAGTGCAAATCAAAGATAAAATTACACAAAAAACAGAAACTATAATAGAGCATCATCCAATGCGGCACTTTTCTTTGCCAGAGTTAGCTCTTCTTGCTGAGATTTCGGGATTTAAACTCATAAAATCAGAAGAATTTATGACTAAAATGCACCCAAGCGAAAAAAGTTGGGGTGTTTGTGTGGTTTTGCAAAAGGCAATAGTGGTTAGTCAATAGTGGTTAGTCAATAGTAATTAGTTATTAGTTATGAAAATACAAAAATTTGAAGATATTATTGCATGGCAAAAAGCCCAAGATTTGACTATTGATATATACGACTTACTGAAAAACTCAAATGATTTTGGATTTAAAAATCAAATACAACGAGCCTCGGTATCAATTTCAAATAATATTGCAGAAGGTTTTGATAGAATGAGCGACAAAGAATTTATTAGATTTCTTTTTATAGCAATGGCATCTTGCAGTGAAGTAAAATCAATGTTGTATTTGTCAAATCGACTCAATTATTCAAATAAAGAGCAAACAGAAGACTTAATTTTTAAAGCAAATGAAATTGGTAAAATTATCCGAGGACTCATAAAATCAATAACACCCAAACTAACAACTAAAGACTAAAGACTAAAGACTAACAACTAAAGACTAAAGACTAAAGACTAACAACTAACAACTAAAGACTAAAGACTAAAGACTAAAGACTAACAACTAACAACTAACAACTAAAGACTAAAGACTAAAGACTAATATATGATTCCCGTAAATACACCCCTACTTTCAGGCAACGAATTAAAATATGTTACCGAATGCATTGAAACAGGCTGGATATCTTCCGAAGGTCCGTTTATAACTAAGTTTGAAAACGAATTTGCATCCTATGTAAATCAAGATTATGGGATAGCTGTTTCAAACGGTTCAGCAGCCCTTGATATTGCTATAAAAGCATTAGGAATTGGCAAAGGAGATGAAGTTATTATGCCTGCCTTTACCATTATCTCACCTGCACAATCAGTAGTAACTGTTGGCGCAATTCCAGTTTTAGTAGATAGCGATGCTACCACTTGGAACATGGATGTAACCCAAATTGAAGCCAAAATCACCTCAAAAACAAAAGCTATTTTAGTTGTTCATATTTACGGTTTGCCCGTCGATATGGATTCGATAGTAGCCTTGTGCCAAAAATACAACCTAAAACTTATCGAAGATGCTGCCGAAATGCACGGACAAACCTATAAAGGCAAAATGTGTGGCAGTTTTGGAGACATCAGCATTTTTAGTTTTTATCCCAACAAGCATATTACTACAGGCGAAGGGGGAATGATTTTGTGTAATGACGACAACTTAGCCGCAAAATGTCAAAAGTTAAGAAACCTTGCCTTCGAGCCTAATGGAAGACGATTTATACATCACGAAATAGGCTGGAATTACAGAATGACAAATCTGCAAGCAGCTTTAGGCGTAGCGCAACTAGAAAACATAGCCTATCATATTCAGCGAAAAAGAGAAATAGGAACTTTATATGCTAATGGACTAAAGAATTTGAAAGGATTTCAATTGCCTTTAGCCGCAACAGAATATGCCGAAAATATATACTGGGTTTTTGGATTAGTAGCAGAAACAGAACAACAACAAATAGCGATGGTCGAAAAATTAACCAAAGCAAAAATAGGGACAAGACCATTTTTTTGGTGCATGCACGAGCAACCCGTTTTTTTAAACATGGGATTATTTGCAAACGAAAAATACCCAGTAGCAGAAAAATTAGCTAGAAATGGATTTTATGTTCCAAGTGGTTTAGGCTTGACAAACGAGGATATTGAGGAGGTAACAAAAGTTCTAATAAATGGATAAGTTGAGAATTGCCGTTTTTCTCAATGAAGATTTCGACCCAAAAACAGGCGGAGGGTTTTCGTATTACCAACGATTAGTTGAAAA
This sequence comes from uncultured Flavobacterium sp., assembly GCA_964292845.1. Taxonomy (GTDB): domain Bacteria; phylum Bacteroidota; class Bacteroidia; order Flavobacteriales; family Flavobacteriaceae; genus Flavobacterium. The sequence goes on from CAXYWC010000010.1 coordinate 20,164, forward strand.
GATAGACAGTTTTAGTTTTGATAAACAAATTGATATCTGTTTTCTTGCTAAAAGTTACGTCAATCCCGAAAGTTTTAAGAAACAAACAATTCAAATCCCATATTCTGAATTTAAAAAAGTTCATTGGACATTAAAAAGTAGGTTATTATTTAAACTATTTTCTTTTTCGTTTTTAAAACATCTTAAATTACAACAAAAAATTAAGAATAGAATTGAAGCAAAAATAGCATCTGATGAAATAATTTTTTTGAAGCAACATAAGGTAGATTTAGTCTATTACTTAACACCAGATTTTTATCCAATAAATTATCCATTTGTAGCAACACATTGGGATTTAGGACATAAAAGTATGTTTGCATTCCCAGAAGTTTCCTTGAATAAAAAAATTGAAAAAAGAGAAAATTATCATCGACTAACCCTTCAGAAAGCATTTGCCATATTTGCAGAGAGCATGCAAAGTAAAACAGAGTTAATAGAATACGAACGTATAAATTCAAATAGGATTTTTGTTGTTCCATTATTTGCTGGAAAAGTTGTAGAGTTAGACGTGAATGAGTCAGATCAATCTTCTGTTTTAAAAGAATGGGATTTAAAAAAAGAAGAGTTTTATTTTTATCCAGCCCAATTTTGGGCACATAAGAATCATTTCGCACTCATAAACGCATTCAAATTGGTAGTAGAAAAGTATCCAAACATGAAACTTGTTTTAAGTGGTTCTGACAAAGGAAACTTGAATTATATAAAACAATTAGTCGAAAATTATCAGTTATCTAAAAATGTAATTTTTACAGGTTTTGTTTCGGATGAAACCATTTTTACTTTTTATAAAAATGCGACTGCATTAGTAATGCCAACTTATCTTGGACCAACAAATATGCCACTTTTGGAGGCTTATTATCTAGGTTGTCCAGTTTTATGTAGTGATTTGCAAGGACATAGAGAACAAATGGCAGATAATGCAATTTATTTTAATCCTAGTAACAGTAATGATCTTGCAAATAAAATGCTACAAGTGGTTGGTATAGTAAAAAACAAGACAATTCCAATAAGTAATACCAATGTTGCTGAAATCATAAATCAACATTTTTTATCATTATACAATATTAGAAAAACATTTGGATTTGATTTCTAGTGAAGATTCAATTTATATTTAAGCATGAAAACAGCATTAATAACAGGAGTAACAGGACAAGACGGAGCATATTTAGCAGAATTATTGCTTTCTAAAGGATACAAAGTGCATGGTATAAAACGAAGAAGTTCTTTGTTTAATACCCAACGAATTGATCATATATACGAAGATCCACACATAGACAACCAACATTTTATTTTGCATTATGGCGATTTGAGCGATTCTACCAATTTGATACGAATCATTCAAGAAACACAACCCGACGAAATATATAATTTGGGCGCCATGAGTCATGTAAAAGTGAGTTTCGACATGCCAGAATATACCGCAAATGCCGACGGAATAGGAACACTTCGTATTCTTGAAGCAGTGCGATTGTTGGGATTGACAAAAAAAACCAAAATATACCAAGCCTCAACATCAGAATTGTACGGGCTAGTACAAGAAGTTCCTCAGAAAGAGACCACGCCTTTTTATCCGCGTTCGCCTTACGCTGTAGCAAAAATGTATGCCTACTGGATAACAGTGAATTATAGAGAAGCCTACGATATGTTTGCGTGCAACGGAATTTTGTTTAACCACGAAAGTCCTTTGCGTGGCGAAACATTTGTAACCAGAAAAATCACAAGAGGAATAGCGCAAATGGCTCTAGGTATGCAAGATATACTCTATATGGGCAATATCGATTCTCGAAGAGATTGGGGGCATGCCAAAGATTATGTAGAAGCCATGTGGCTCATTTTACAACAAGATCAGCCTGAAGATTTTGTAATCTCTACAGGAGTAACGACAACGGTTAGAGATTTTATCAAAATGGCATTTGAGGAGGTAGGTGTTCAATTAGAATTCACAGGAGATGGAGTAGAAGAAGTAGGTGTTGTAAAAAGCACTTCAAATTCTGATTACGCTTTTCAGATAGGCCAAAAAGTAATACAAATAGACCCGACCTATTTTAGACCAACAGAAGTCGATTTGCTTATTGGCGATAATACCAAAGCAAAAACAAAATTGGGTTGGAATCCTAAATATACCTTACCTATGTTAGTTAAAGAAATGATGCAGTCCGATTTAGAATTGTTTAATAAGGAAAAACACCTTAAAAATTACAAATAGAAAACGGATATGGATTTGAATTCAAAAATTTATGTAGCAGGACATCGAGGAATGGTGGGAAGTGCTATTGTAAAAAATCTTCAAGAAAAAGGGTTTCTAAACATTGTGACCCGTACTTCAACCGAATTAAATTTAATTAATCAACAACAAGTTACCAATTTTTTTGAATCAGAAAAACCAGAATACGTTTTTTTAGCAGCAGCAAAAGTAGGAGGTATAGTAGCCAACAATACCTATCGTGCCGATTTTATTTATGAAAACATGATGATTCAAAGCAATGTAATTCATGAATCCTATAAAAATAAAGTTACGAAATTACTTTTTTTAGGGTCCTCGTGTATTTATCCCAAACTGGCACCACAACCTCTCAAAGAAGACTATTTGTTGACCGGATTGTTAGAAGAAACGAACGAACCGTATGCTATTGCCAAAATCGCAGGAATAAAAATGTGCGATGCTTATCGTGAGCAATACAATTGCAATTTTATATCCGTGATGCCAACCAATTTGTACGGAAACAACGACAATTACGATTTGCAAAACTCCCATGTTTTACCAGCATTAATCCGAAAAATGCACGAAGCAAAACAAAATAATGATAAATTTGTGACCGTTTGGGGAACAGGAAATCCTTTGCGAGAATTTTTGCACGCCGATGATATGGCGGATGCGTGTGTGTATTTAATGCAAAATTATAATGAAAAAGGATTTGTGAATATTGGTTCAGGAGAAGAAATTGCGATAAAAGAACTAGCATGTCTAATAAAAGACATTGTAGGATTTGAGGGCGAAATACAATTTGACACCACAAAACCAGACGGAACACCAAGAAAATTGACGGATACCACTAGATTAAATAATTTAGGTTGGAAACATAAAATACAGTTAAAAGCAGGAATACAAGAAGTATATCAAAACAGATTTCTTTAGTTCAAATACGATTAAATAATACAATGGATAATCTCGATTCAAAAAATAGTTTAGATAAAAAAAAATGGCCTTGGAATTTTGCCTCAAATGATGTAAATCAGGAAGAAAGCACTATTTTACCTAAAATAACCATTGTAACACCATCGTATAATCAAGCGGATTTTTTGGAAGAAACCATATTGTCTATAATTAATCAAAAGTATCCAAATCTTGAGTATATTATTATCGATGGAGGAAGTACCGACAATAGTGTGGAGATTATCAAAAAATATGAAAGGCACATCGATTATTGGGTTTCTGAAAAAGATTTCGGACAAAGTCATGCCATAAACAAAGGCTTTGCAAAAGCTACTGGAGCTATATTAAATTGGATAAATTCAGACGATGTTTTGTGTGAAAATGCATTGTTAAATATTGGGAAAGCCTATTTGAGCAGAAAAAATGACAATGTAATAATTGCGGGAAATGGTTATGAGATAGATGAAAATAGCAAAATTATAAGAGAAAGAAAAGTGATATTTCTAGAGGAAGCACACTCAGATTTAAAATTAAATATAGAAGGACAACCAATACAATCATCAATATTTTATTCTAAAAAACTAGTAGATGAATGTGGTGGAGTCAATCCAATAATTAGATATTCGATGGATATTGAGTTGTATTTTAAGTTTGCATTTTTAAAACCGGAAACAATTGTAATTAATCATTTTTTAGCATCGTTTAGAATTCATACAAATTCAAAAACAGTTGGGCAGGATTATAAAATGTTGAAAGAAAAAATAAATTTATTAAATTATATTAGTCATTTTAGTAAGAATAAAAAGGAATATCAAAATAGGATTAGTGCCTATATTACTTCATTTTCGTTTAATTCAATTCCACTTAAAGAAAAAATTCAACTAGCAATCATTTTTTTTAAAAACACTCCTGTAAATAAAAAAACCAGATATAAGTTTAGAGTAATTTTAGTTAAGTTATTAAAAAAAAATTAAGTTATGTGCGGATTTCTAGGCGAAATATCAAATAATTTAGTTGATAAAGAAAATTTTATCAATTTATTAAACCTTAGCAAACATCGTGGTCCAGACCAGCAAGGGTTTTGGGTTAACGATTATTGCCAATTAGGATTCAATCGCCTGTCAATCATTGATTTATCTGAAAACGGAAAACAACCATTATTAAGCCCAAATGGTAAATTTGCCATGGTTTTTAATGGAGAAATTTATAATTATAAAGAACTTCAAAAAAAACACAACATTGCCGATACCGATTTGCGTTCTGGTTCAGATACCGAAATTCTGTCTCATCTTATCGAAAAAATTACCATTCCTGAATTTGCAAAAGAACTCAACGGAATGTTTGCCATTGCCGCCTATAATCTTGAAACGAAAGAATTGCATTTAATTCGTGATTTTGCAGGAATAAAACCTTTGTTTTATGGGATTCATGAGCAAGGAATTATTTTTGCTTCACAATTTGATCAAATTTTTCATCATCCAGGTTTCGCTCATAAAAAACTCCGTCCCGAAATCATAAAAGAATATTTCGGATTGGGTTATATGCAAGCGCCAAACACTGTTTTCGAAAATATTTTTCAGGTGGAACCAAGCCAAATAGTGACTTGGAATTTTGAAAAACGGGCTATTGCTTCAAAAACGCTCTATTATGAGTGGAAAATCACAAAGGAAATAAAAGAAACCAGTTTTGAAGCGGTCGAAAAATTAGAAACTATTTTCTCAAAAGTAATACAATCGCAATTAAATGCGGATGTTCCTGTGGCTACTTTTTTAAGTGGCGGGATAGACAGTCCGTTAGTTACAGCAATAGCAAAACAACACAAAGAAGATATCAAATCGTTTACTTTTGGGATTGATGACAAACAATACGACGAAAGTGAAGTGGCCCAAAAAATAGCGTTACAACTCAACTTAAATCAACACATAGAAAATAGTTCCGAAGAGGAAATTATTTCAATTATCGATTCTCATTTCAAAGGATTAACAGAGCCTTTTGGCGATTATAGCAGTTTGCCTACGTATCTAATTACTAAAAAAGCAAAAGAATATGCCACAGTAATGCTTTCTGGAGATGGAGGCGATGAGGTTTTTTGGGGTTATCCAAGATTTTTAAAATCAATCAATCATGTTTACTGGTTCAAAATGCCATTGTTTTTAAGAAAAATCATAGTGCCTATATATCGAAAAATTTATAAAAACACGTCTAGTGCAATCGATATTTTTAATTCTTTTGACGAATGGATTTTGAATAAGCAAATTCATTTTTCACAGCTTGATCAATTTATACCCAATACTTCTTTTTCTAGCGAATTACTCGAAGTGTATAGGTTTGAAGAAAAAAAAAGTAAAGAACAAACTTTGCGCTATTTAAAAAAGAACGAATTTTTCGCACATTTACAAAAAGTATTACGTAAAGTTGATTTGATGAGTATGACAAATAGCCTAGAGGTGCGAGTTCCCTTTTTAGATAAAAAAATCATAGAGTTTAGTACTACTTTAATCCCAGAATATGGTATAAAACACAAAACATCGAAGTTGATTTTGCGAAGATTGCTACATAAGTTTGTAGCAAAGGAAATTACAGAATTACCCAAAAAAGGATTTTCGGTACCAATAAAAAAATGGTTAAAAAACGAATTGAAAGAAGATTTTATTAAAACGGTGTTAGATAAACCTTTTTATGGTAAAGAATTTATAGATAAAAAGGTATTAGACTCTTTAATAACAGATTTTTATAAAGGGAATAAAAATATAAATCCATGGGGAATATGGCATTTATATGCTTGGCAAAAATGGGCTCAAAATAATAAATTAGAATAGTATGTTGTTTAATTCATTTGAATATCTAATTTTTTTGCCAATAGTTTTTATTCTTTACTGGTTTGTAACTAACAAAAGTTTAAAATGGCAAAATGCATTGCTATTAGTCTCAAGCTATTTTTTTTATGCTTGTTGGGATTGGCGATTTTTGTTTTTACTTATTTTCTCAACTTTTTTAGATTACTATACTGGAATAAAAATGTCAGATGCTAATAATCAAAAATCAAAAAAGTTTTGGTTTTGGTTAAGTATCTCTATAAATCTTGGGTTTCTAGCAATTTTTAAATATTATAATTTTTTTGCTACGTCTTTTGCAGAAGCAATTTCTCATTTTGGGCTGCCAATAAATCCTTGGACATTAAAAGTTATTTTGCCTGTTGGTATTTCTTTCTACACATTCCACGGATTATCCTATGTAATAGATATCTATAATAATAAGATAAAAGCAGAAAAGAATTTTATAGACTATTCTGTTTTTGTTAGTTTTTTTCCATTGCTAGTTGCTGGCCCAATCGAGCGTGCAACACATCTTTTGCCGCAAATTCAAAAAAAGAGAATATTTAATTATACAGTTGCTGTCGATGGGTTGCGACAAATTTTATGGGGATTATTTAAAAAGATTATAATTGCAGACCAATGCGCAAAATATGCAGACTTAATATTTAACAATTCAGACGAATATTCTGGAAGTACACTTGTTTTAGGCGCAATATTTTTTACTTTTCAAATTTATGGTGATTTTTCAGGTTACTCGGATATCGCTATTGGTACCGCAAGACTTTTTGGAATAGATTTGTTGCGAAATTTTGCTTTTCCTTATTTTTCTAGAGATATAGCAGAATTTTGGAGACGTTGGCATATTTCACTTTCAACTTGGTTTAGGGATTATTTATATATTCCACTTGGAGGTAGTAAGGGTGGCACATGGATAAAAGTTAGAAACACATTTATAATATTTATTGTAAGTGGTTTTTGGCATGGTGCAAACTGGACGTTTATTATTTGGGGTTTTCTAAATGCTTTATATATTATGCCTTCTATTGTTTTTAAAACGAATAGAACAAATCTTGATATTGTTGCGCAAGGAAAACATTTGCCATCTGTTAAAGATTTAATTTCGATAACTATCACGTTTTGTTTAACTGTATTTGCTTGGATTTTCTTTAGAGCCGAAGATTTGCCTCATGCAATTAATTATATTTCTGGAATATTTTCTCAATCATTATTTTCGGTTCCAACATTGAGACCAACAAATACGTTTATTTGGGTTTTAATTTTTATAATAATTGAATGGTTTGGTAGAGAGCAAAAATATGCAATCGCAGAATTGGGACAAAAAAACAAGCGAATTATTCGATGGATATTTTATTATATTTTAATTTTTTCCATATACTACTCAACAGGCAGTAAACAACAATTTATTTATTTTCAATTTTAGGTATGAAAAAATTTATACTAAATATTTTAATATTTACCATGTTTGTTCCATTCGTTTTATATATAAAGCCATTGTATTTGTTGTATAATGATAATTATAAAAAGATAGTTCCAGGACGTGAGATTTATCATTCAATTTATAAAAGTAAGCAAGAAAACAATTCGAAAATAATATTATTGGGAGATAGTGTTGGAAATCAGTTGTTTTCAAACAAAAAAAATAATGACACAATAAACTCATTAGCATGTAACCAAGCTATTAGTATGGCAGGGCAATATATACTATTGAAAAATTATATAAATGAAGGAAATAAATTCGATAAAGTATATTTAATTTTTACACCATTTAGTTTTCAAAACAATTTAGACCAGGTTTATACCTATCATTATTTTATAAAACCTTTTTACTTAGAAGAGCATAAAAAAGAGTTTACAGAAATAGTCACTCAGCAAATAAATAAGATTCCTTATATATCTTTCTCAAGAGAGCCTTACATTTTAACTTCGTCTTGGGCTCCAGATTTTATTTCAAAAGATGAAATAAATAATGAATTTCTGTCTGCAATATCAATTGAATATTTGATTAAAATCAAAAAATTAAGTATTAAACATAATTTCGAGTTTATTATTTTGCCAACACCTATATGTTTAAGTAAAAAAGAGGATGTTAAAAAAATGGATAAAAACAAGATTATAAAAAATAACTTGTCACATGAATTCAAAAGATATTTTCAAAATATGATTTATTTAGAAGATAATTTTTTTGTTGATGGTACTCATTTAAAAAAAGAAAAGCTAGACTATTTTGTCAAATATTACAAAAATATATTAACGAAAGAGCAAATGAATTAGTATGATTTGAAAATGCGATAAAGTTATAATTCAAGATAATTTTTTCATTCTCATGTTAAAAAATAGAAGTAAAGTGTAACAAGAGTAAAAAAGTCAATATTTGTACCAAAAAAAGATAGATTTAAAATTGGTCGGTATTTTAATGAAAAGGAAAACGGAAATACAAATTTTAAAGCGAAATAAATTAGATGTAAAGAATTAAAAATCAAATAACAAGATTTTCTTTCTAGGAATAATTAAAGCTATTAGTCTCTTTTTAACAAACTCAGATTTATATTAAAAAAATAAAGTAAAAACAAAAAATGACAAAAATTAAAATTCCAATAATCCCAAATTCTCTTACATTTGTAGGTAAAAAAAAATCGCTCGACTACGAAGCTATTTGTGTTTTTGCAGCCATCGGTTTTTTTTTAGATGACGACACGTATTATAAAGAGCAAAAAGCACTAAAACCTGCTCACGAATATACAATAGAAGATAATAAAATCAACTCTTTTAATCCTTATTTCAAATGGCATTATGCGCCAGTAGAAAGACCTTTGTCTGTAATTGTGACCGAATTTGCTCATTTGTTTGAAACCATAATCAAAGAGCAAGCTGGAAGCCAAAAAGTAATATTGCCTCTTTCTGGTGGGCTTGATAGCAGGACGATTGCAGTTGCCTTAAAATATTTAAATAAAGACGTAACAGCCTATAGTTATAGTTTTTTGAATGGTTTAGATGAAAATAAATATGGAAATAGAATTGCAAAAATTTGTGATTTTCCATTCCATGATTTAAGAATAGTAAAAGGGTATCTATGGGATAAAATTGAAGATTTGGCAAAGATAAACGGATGTTATGCTGAATTTACAAATCCTCGTCAAATGGCTTTTATTGATAAATATAAAACAATGGGAGACGTTTTTTTCTTGGGGCATTTGGGCGATCATTTATTTGATAGTATGGGTGTTGATGATCAATTATCTCTAGATGACCAAGTAGCAATAATCTTAAAAAAAACAGTAAAAAATGGAGGCTTAGAATTAGCAAATAGATTATGGAAAGAGTGGGATTTAGAGGGGCATTTTGAAGCGTATTTGCACGATAGAATATTAAAACTGTTACGAGAAATTAACATAAAAAATAGCGCTAATGCTGCTATCAGAGCGTTTAAAAGCATATACTATGTAAATCGTTGGACAAATACAAATTTGTCTGTTTTTGAGAGTGTTAATCCTATTAAACTTCCTTATTACGATGACCGAATGTGTCAATTCATTTGCTCAATACCAGAAAAATATTTAGCAGGACGGCAAATACAAATTGAATATATTAAACTGCGAAATCCAGTTGTTGCATCTATTGAGTGGCAAAGCCAACGACCTTTTAATCTATATACCTATAAGCAAAATAAAATTCCTTATAATTTGCCTTTTAGAATTTTTAGAAGAATAAAAAGGATTGTAAGTGGTAAAAAAATTATCCAACGCAATTGGGAACTACAATTTGTAGGAAAAGAAAACGAGGCAGCTTTGAAAAAATGGTTATTCGAAAACACATCGTTTCAAGAACTAATCCCAAAGGATATAGTCGCTGATTTTTATGATAAATTCACGAATAAAGATGCCGTTTATTATTCGCATCCGGTGAGTATGTTGCTAACGTTGTCTTTATTTTCTAAACAAAAAAATAATGCCACCTAAAAAAATAGCCATTTATTCAGGAGAAATTCCGAGCACCACTTTTATCGAACGATTGATAGAAGGTTTGATCAATAATGGTTGTCAAATTTTTCTTTTTGGTTGGCAAAAAGGAAGCGTTTCGTATGCTAAAAACGTTTCTGTTTTTTCGTATTCCAACAAATGGAACAAACTGTATATTTTATTGAAATACAGTTTTTTATTGGCTATTTTTAAACCCAAAGAAAAGCAAAAATTAGACAAAATAATTTCAAATAAAAAACGAAACACGAGTTTATACAAAGTAAAATATTATCCTGTTTTGTATCATAAACCCGATGTTTTTCACTTGCAATGGGCAAAAAGTTTGGAAGATTGGATTTGGGTTCGTGATTTTGGGATCCAATTAATTTTAAGTTTGCGAGGTACACATATCACCATTAGTCCCATTGCTGACGAGAAATTAGCAGTACAATATCGGGCACTTTTCCCGCAAGTAGATGGTTTTCATGCCGTTTCGAAAGCGATACAAAAGCAAGCAGAACAATATGGAGCTGAAACCGCTAAAATAAAAGTAGTTTACAGCGGATTACAACTAAATGAATTGCCTTTTATAGAAAATAAAGTTCAAAAGAGAACGCTCAAAATCCTATCCATAGGTCGCTCTCATTGGGTAAAAGGATATACTGATGCGTTAGATGCTTGCGCTTTACTCAAAAAGGAAAATTTCGATTTTCAATATGCCCTAATTGGTGTAGGAAATGACGAAGAATTGATTTTTCAAAAAGCACAATTGGGATTAGAAAGCGAGGTTATTTTTAAAAAAAGCATGCCTTTTGCCGAAATTATAACTGAAATACAACAAGCCGATATACTACTGTTGCCTAGTTTAGAAGAAGGGATTGCAAATGTCGTACTGGAAGCCATGGCACTTGGGACTATTGTTCTTTCTACCCATTGTGGCGGAATAGAAGAAGTAATTACCCATGGCAAAAACGGGTTTATGGTACCTGTACGAAATCCAGAAGCGATAGCTGAAAACATAAAAAAAATTGCGTTATTGACTGAAAAAGAACGAATTGAAATTCGTAAAAAAGCAAGAACAACTATCGAAAAGCAACATGATTTTGATGGAAATTGTACTTTAATGTTAGATTTATATCAATCTGTGTTAAAAAGGGAATTAATATGAAGATTGGATTAGTCTTGCCATCGGTACCAGGGTATTCAGAAACTTTTTTTAGAAATAAAATTAAAGGTTTAATGGATAGTGGTTTTGAAGTTGTTTTGTTTGTTGTAGACAATCGAAGCAACGAAAAAATGGCATGTACAATAATTCCGTTTCCTAATTATTACATTCATAACAAAATAGCTGTTTTTTGGCATTCGTTAGTGCAACTAATTTCCAATTCGAAAACTGCAATTAAATTGTATCATTTAGGTAAAAAAGACGGTTTGAGTACTAAAAAATCGGCACGAATGGTTTTTTTGAACAGTCATTTTTTAAATCAAAAATTAGATTGGCTTCATTTTGGTTTTGGTACGCTTGCTTTAGGTAGAGAAAATGTAGCTGAAGCAATAGGTGCAAAATTGGCCGTAAGTTTTAGAGGATTTGATCATTACGTGTACCCACAAAAAAATAAAAATTGCTATAAATTACTATTCTCAAAAAAAGCGCAATACCATGTGCTCTCTGCAGGAATGAAAAAGGATTTGATGGCAAACGGAATACATCCAAAAAGCATCTCAAAAATAACACCAGCAATAGACACCAACCTATTTTCTTCTACTGTTCAAAATAGTGACAATTTAAATATTGTAACTGTAGCCAGATTGCACTGGATAAAAGGAATAACGGCTACACTAGAAGCCTTAGCGATACTCAAAAAAAATGGAATACCTTTTCAGTATAGGATAATTGGTAGCGGTCCTGAAAAGGAAAAATTGCAATTTGCAGTGTATCAATTAGGACTTACAAACGAAGTTATTTTTGTTGGAAAGCGAAACCCCGATGAGGTAAAAAGCGAACTCCAAAAAGCCACTTTATACCTACAATACAGCCATCAAGAAGGTTTTTGCAATGCTGTGTTGGAAGCACAAGCTATGGGCAAAATTTGTATTGTGAGCGATGCCGAAGGCTTAACAGAGAATGTGATAAATAATGTTACGGGTTTTGTGGTTCCTAAAAGAAATCCATTATCTTTGGCTGCTACTATTAGTACCGTTGTGGCTTTGTCAAGCGAAGAAAAAGAACTAATTTCGAATGCCGCTGTAAATCGAGTAAAAAGCGAATTTAATTTAGAAGATCAGACAGCGAAATTTATAGAATTCTATGAAAAATATTAGAAAAAGTAAAGAGATATACAAAATATTAAAAAAGCATCTGCTGTCAGAGGTAATGAGATTTTGAATAATCACCTTTTTTGAAAGCATTGATTTCCCTGTTTGCCTTGCTACTAAAAGAATAATCACCTTATATTTATACAATGAATTTGTATGTTTTGAAAAATTTGAAAGAAATTTTTTCTTAAAAAGAACTTTAGAAACTTAGTCATGCTATTTAACCATTTAAAATATTTAAAACCCATTTGGTATTATAATTTAAAACCAAGTAAAGACTACTGTTATTTTCCTACGGAAGAACAGTTAAAAAAAGCCTCCATCTATATCGAAAAAGATTCTGGTTATGTTGATGAGATTGCCCGAATACACGATTTGAGTTGGACAGCCTTTCAGTCTGGTTATATAGCTAAAGAACCGCAACACGGAATTGATATTTGGCAAAAACATAACTTTCCTATTGCCGATGAGTATCGTTTTTTACGTAAAAATTTTCATAGCGCTTGGGTTTATTATGTGTTATTACTCAGACTATTTACATTAAATAATCCTTTTAAAGAAATTTTAGGATTTTTAAAATCTAGCAAAGTACAACGTGTTGATTATTCGGAACATATTTTAAATGACACAACTTATGAAACTTTTGAAAGTAGCTTAATAGCTTCAAAACCATTTATTTCTGTTATTATTCCTACCTTAAATAGATATGAATACCTAAAAGATGTTTTACATGATTTAGAAGATCAAAGTTATACCAATTTCGAGGTCATTATCGTGGATCAAACGGATAATTTTAGGCCTGAATTTTATGAAGGGTGGCACTTGGATTTAAAGTTTTGGCACCAATCTGAAAAAGCACTTTGGCGGGCTCGGAACGAAGCCATTCGAACAGCAAAAGGAGATTACATTTTAATGAGCGAAGATGATATAAGATTTAATACGGTTTTTATTGAAAACCATATAAAAGCAATTGATTATTTTAAATGTCAAGTGTCTTGCGGTGTTTTTTTTCCAATGAAATCAAAAATTCCAAAAGAAAATTCGTATTTTAAATTTTCTGAACAATTTGCAACAGGGAACTCGATGTTTGATAAAAATATTATTAAAGTAGTGGGCAGTTTTGATTTGCAATTTGAAAAGCAACGCGGAGGAGATGGAGAATATGGTTTAAGATGTTATCTAGCAGGATTTAAATTGATATCAAACCCAAAAGCATTTTGTTTTGATGTTAAAGCTCCTAGTGGAGGTTTGCGACAAATGGGCAGTTGGGACAGTTGGCGACCTAAAAAAATATTAGGACCACGGCCTGTGCCGAGTGTTTTGTATTTAGCACGAAAGTATTTTGGGACAAGTTTTACTACATATTATATAATACACAATATATTACCGTCACTAATACCGTACCGATTCAGAAAAAGCAAGTTTCTTAAAGCACTTAGCTTTGTTGTTTTGCCATTGGTTTTGCCATTGGTTTGTTTTCAGGTACTGAAATCATGGCAGTTAGCGAGTGTGAAAATTAAGGAAGGAAGTATTATAGAAAAAAATGATTAGAAAAATTAGAAAAACATTAGCAGGGGTTAAATTTTTGCTTTTTTCAAAAAAAGAAAAATTTGTAATAGATATATTAAACGGGAAACAAATAAGAACTATAAAAGGAACCATTAGTAAAGTTAAAGAACAAGACGAATTATGGTATAATTTATTAGCCCAACATAGTGAAAAAATTTATGAAGTGGGTTGTAATATAGGGCAAACTGCGCTTTTAGCCCTGACAAATGACAATGTAAAAAAAGTATTATTGCTCGATCCAAACCCAGAGGCTTTAAGCTTAGCAAATAAAAATATAATACAAAATAATTTTATTCATAAAACACAGTCTTTTTTGGGTTTTGTAAGTAATGAAATAAATAATGAATTAGATTTTTATACAATAGGTTATGGAGCTTCTGGAAGTATGTATAGCTCTCATGCTGAGACAGCGGCAGCAATAGGGAGTTTTTATAAGGTTCAAACTACAACTTTAGATTATTTATCAAACTATTTTCAATGGTCTCCAGATTTCATGAAAATTGATGTGGAAGGAGCTGAAGCATTAGTTTTGGAAGGAGCAAAAAATCTTGCCAAAGCGACTGATATTAAAATATTGGTTGAAATGCATACAAATCATGAATTGACAATGGAAGATAACGCTTCTAAAATTTTAAAATGGTGTAAAGAAGTTGGGTATGAAGCTTGGTATTTAAAAACAAACGAAAAAATGGTTAGTCCTGAAATTATTAAACATAGAGGAAGATGTCATTTGTTATTAATACCAGCAAAATTTGACTATCCTGAATATTTAAAATAGAATCAAACTTCTAAAATGAAAATCCTTCAGGTTATAGATACTCTTAATGTTGGCGGAGCCGAGAAGGTTTTTGTTGATATTTGTAATATATTAAATGAGAATCAGGTAGATGTTTCTGCCTTATTTATCCTAAAAGGAGGTGTGTTACAAGACAAAATTAAATCGGGTATTCCAATCTACGAGCTTAATAGAAAAAGTAGGTGGAATATAACAGCAATGTATCAATGTAGTTTAATGATTACTAAATTTGATATAATTCATTGCCATTCGAGCCATGTCTATCGATATATTAAATTAGTAAGCAGGTTATTTTTTTTAGAAAAACTCAAAATTGTTTTTCAAGATCATAATGGGATAATAAATGTAAATAAAAAAATCCCACTTTTTTTTAATTCTATTTTAAAACCAAAATATTATATAGGAGTAAGCGATGTACTAGTTCAATGGGGCATAAACCAACTGAAAATTGATAAAGAGCAATGTTTTTTGCTAGAAAATATTATTGTTAGAGATACAACACAAGATTTATCCGTCAAAACAAAAAAATACGATTTGATATTGGTTTCAAATATTAAGACAAATAAAAATCAACTTTTTGGGATTCAATTGGCAAACAGGTTAAATAAATCAATGCTTTTAGTGGGTAAAATTCAAGACGATAAGTATAATGATTTGCTTCATAATTCGATAAATATAGGAGATAAAACTATTCAATTTGATTATGAAATCAATGAAGTTCAAAGGATTTTAAAGGACGCTAAAATTGGCTTACATACGTCATTATATGAAACAGGACCACTTGTACTTATCGAATATTTAGCACAAGGATTGCCCTTTTTGTCTTATGACACTGGAGAAGTTGCCAATATACTAAAGCCTTATTTTCCTGAATTTTTTATAGATAATTTTGAAATTGAGCAATGGGAAGAAAGAATAAATTTATTATTATCAAGAAAACCAGAAATTGATAAAATGAATGAAGTATTTGAAAAAAAATTTGGCAAACAACAATATTTTAATAAGCTCAAGCATATTTACCAATGTATAAAAAATTAACAATAGTTTCCGATACTGCTATTTTTTGTGATAAAGGAAAATATTTTGCTTTTGGACCAGTAGTGAGAGAAGTTGAAAATTTCGAGTATTTATTCGAAGAAATAACTTGGATAGGGTTTAATCGATTAGACAAACAAAATGATTTGTCTATGCAAGAAATAAAATCTAAAAAAATAAATGTTGTTTTTTTGAAAAATGTTGGAGGAAAAAAAGTACTATCTTTTTTAAACATAGTATTCAATTATCCAGCCATGCTTTACATAATTATAAAACACATTTATACGGCAGAGGTGGTTCATACTAGAGCGCCGTCACATCCCGCATTTATTGCTGTTATAGTGTCTTTTTTTTTAAGAAAAAAAATATGGTGGAATAAGTTTGCTGGAAGTTGGAATTCAAAAACGTTGCCTTTTTTTTACAAAGTGCAAAAAAATATACTCATAAAAGCAAAGCATACTAAAGTCACTATCAATGGTTTTTGGGAAAACCAACCCCAACATTGCTTGTCGTTTGAAAATCCGTGCTTAACTAATAATGATTTAGCAGCAGGGAAAATAAGCAGTGATAATAAAAAATTTGAGGCACCATTCATTTTCACTTTTGTGGGAAGGTTAGAGTCGGCCAAAGGTGTCGATAGAATTATTGAAGCCTTGCAAAGCATTCCACTAGATAAAATAGCGCAGGTACATTTTATTGGCGATGGCGAAAAAACAGCTTTTTACAAAGAAAAAACGACTTTTCTAAAAGATAAAATACACTATCATGGGTTTTTAGGTAAAGAAAGGGTGCATCAAATTTTAGCGGAATCCCATTTCTTATTGCTTCCCTCAGATTCAGAGGGTTTCCCAAAAGTGATTGCTGAAGCGGCATGTTATGGAGCAATTCCTATTGTCTCTAATGTGGGAAGTATTGCACATTATATAAACGACTCCAACGGTTTTGTATGGGACTTGAACTCGAACAAAAGCTATACTTCAATTGTTGCTAAAGCTATCAATGCTAATAGTTTAGAATTGAAAAAGCAATCGATTAAGATTCAGGAAGTAGCTCAAAAATTTACATTTACAAACTATTTAGAAAAGTTACATGATTTGATTTTTATTTCTTAGTATTTTGTATGTATTTTTGGGTGCTTATAATACTGGAAGTTTATCAGATTGCCACAACCGCAAATAATGTTTAAAAAAAACAATCTATACCTAAGTCTTGTTTTGCTCCATATTTTCCTTGGGGTACTCATTTTTATGCAATCTAAACTCTCCATCCCTTACGGATTAGCGATTTTATCGATTGGTTTTTTATTAATTTTAAAGACAGAAAACAAGAACAATCAAGTGCTGTATGTAGCTGCTTATGCTGTAGGAAGCGAAGTGATGCTAAGGATGACGGGAGGGTTCATTTTATATGAAATAGGAAAATATTCCGTTATTATTTACATGATTATGGGGATGTATTTTTCTGGATTTTCTAAAAATTCTTTTCCATACTGGATTTTTTTACTAGTTTTGATTCCGGGAATACTGCTAGGAGCCTCTACTATGAATCTAGATACTAGTGTACGAAAAGCCATTGCCTTTAATATTTCAGGCCCTATTTGTTTGGGTATTTCCGCTTTATATTGTTACCAGCGCAATATAACGTTGAAGGAATTGGATGCTGTTTTATTAAGTATGCTGTTGCCTATAATTACCATAATTACCTATTTGTTTTTGTATGCTCCCAGCGTAAGGGAAGTAGTAACAGGAACGGATTCTAATTTCGCAACCTCTGGAGGATACGGCCCTAATCAGGTTTCTACCATTATTGGGCTAGGCGTTTTTATCATTTTTACACGAGTTGTTTTTCATTCTAAAGAAAAATGGATTAAAATAATTAATATAGCGTTATTGTTAATTTTTACGTTTCGAGGACTAATGACTTTTTCGAGAGGGGGGATGATTTGCGCTTTAGTTATGGTTGTTCTTTTAATCATGGTATTGTTTACGGCGGTACGAAGAAAGTCAAAGTATAAATTGATTAAAATGGTTGGATTTTCTGCAATTGCAATGGTCGTAATTTGGGGATACAGCACCTTAGAAACTGGAGGTCTAATAAATAAGCGATATGCTAATCAAGATGCTGCAGGAAGAGTAAAAGCCAGTAGACTTTCTGGACGAGAAGAAATTATAGGGAATGAGTTTCAGATGTTTCTAGAAAATCCCATCATGGGGATTGGTGTGGGTAAAGGGAAAGAAAACCGGCAAGAAGAAGCACAGGAAATTGTTGGTGCTACACACAATGAAATATCACGAATGTTAGCAGAACACGGCTCGTTTGGCGTTTTAGCACTGCTCATATTAGGATTAACCCCGTTGCTGTTATACATAAACAATAGGCAGCATATTTATTTACTACCACTTCTCTTGTTTTGGTTGCTAACGATAAATCATGCTGCCATGCGATTAGCGGCTCCAGCTTTTGTGTATGCCCTTTCATTATTGCACATTTATAGTGTTGAAAAACCAAATCCTATAATTGAAGTGCAAACAGATGATGCTACATAACGTTTTTTTTTAGATATTTGTAAAAACCTACTTATAATGACATCCCAATCTAAAATGCATTTCGAGATATCGGAGCGAAAAATCCTTCTTCGGGTTTTTGATATCGTATTTGTTTTAGGAATTTTACATCTATTAGGACTTATTTTCGATTTCCATTATTTTAAAATTTCAGAAACCAATTTTTATTGGGCGTTCTTTTTATCGGTTTATATCCTGTTTTTTGGATCTGTTTTCGAAATGTATAATTTGCAAGTAGCGAGCAATCAATTTCAAATAATAAAAAGCATTGTTTTAACCAGCTCGACTACGGTTTTGTTTTATTTGTTGACACCAATTATTACACCTGCATTGCCAGAAAATAGATTGCAAATAGTGCTTTTTTATGCAGCTGTAGTAGTAGCATTACTTTTTTGGAGAATCCTTTATGTGAAGTTTTTTGCCTCTACACGATTTGGTAAAAAAGTAATTTTAATTTGCGATAAAGAAGAATTAGAAGAGCTAGTCAAAGGTTTGGAAAGCGTAGATCCACATTATAAAATTGTAGGATATATCAATTCTGACACACAGGAAGTGAAAGGATTTCAATATGATTTTGTAAAACAAGTTGCATTAGAAGAAGTTGAAAAATTTATTATTGAAAAAAAAATATCTGAAATTGTAGTGGCTTCTCAAAAAACAGAAGGTATTACAGTTGAATTATACAACAAACTGATACAACTCTTAGAGAACGGTTTTGTTATTAGAGAATACACGCAAGTCTATGAGAGTATCACGCAACGAATTCCGGTTCAGTATGTTGCTAGAGATTTTTATAAATACTTTCCGTTTTCTAGAAGCAATCACAATAAATTCTATCTCATCTTAATTCGTTTTTTTGAAATCATCTTCTCTATATTCGGACTTTTTTGCGGGGTACTTATTTCTCCTATTATTTTAATAGGAAATGTCATTGGGAATAAAGGATCTATTTTTTATATTCAAGAACGAGTAGGAAAGAACGGTGCTATTTTTAAGATATACAAACTTCGATCGATGATAAAAAATGCCGAAACGGGAGGTGCTGTTTTTGCTACGGCAAACGATGTTCGAATAACTCCTTTTGGGAAATTTCTTAGAAAATCGAGATTAGACGAGGTGCCACAATTTATAAACATACTAAAAGGCGATATGTCAGTAATAGGGCCAAGGCCTGAAAGGCCTGTTTTTGTAAAAGAAATTGCAGCAATAATGCCTTTTTACGAAACACGCCATGTTATAAAACCAGGACTTACGGGTTGGGCACAGGTAAATTATTCTTACGGCGAAACTATTGAAGACAGCCTTATAAAGTTGCAATACGATTTGTATTACATAAAGCACAGAAGTGTTTTCCTAGATTTGAATATTATCGTAAAAACAATAAGTACCGTACTTTTTTATAAAGGACAATAATTACTTTTGTTTTTTTAGAGCCAATCGGAAAAGAATAATAGAGGTTGCCATTATAATAGGTAAAACCGACCAAAAATAGATTTTCCCTATCACAAACAAAGTGTAAATTCCCAGAAAAAGCAAGCAGAGTAGGCTCACTCTTTTTATCCAAGTTGTATTGTTTTTGATGATAAAGAAAACAAGAGGTAAAAACAATGGATTTAGTACTAAAATATTATAATTCCAATACAGCTCTTGGTGAAAAGAATACACACTCATAAACAAAAATAAGCTGCCAATACCTCCTAAAACCGAAAAATAAATGCAATTTGTTAACTTTTTGTTTGCTATTACAAATAAAAATAAAATAGCAATTAATGAATAAATACTATCTAAATATGATTTAGGAGAGGTTCTATTTGCTTCGAAAATAATATTTGTTTCAGAAACCAAAGGCTTGTTTTTATACCTGCAATTTTTTAAATTATGGTACAAGTCTAATGGTAAAAATAGAGTAGTTGCTTGACGGTCTGTTTTTTGTCCGAAAATAACATTGATGCCTAATTGCTCGTAAAAATGATTCTCGGTGTACGGATTTAGCACTTCTCGGTAGGTTGCTGCGTCACTGTTTTTTTTAACAATAGGTTTGTTTTCTAATACCTCGTTTACAATGTCAATGACTTTTGTGGTACAATTCCGATCGATAAATTTATAAGTATAAAATGTGTTTTCAGGTAAAAGTGATGTGTTTAATTTATCAAATAACGTTTGTTTTTCGGTAACAGATAAGTTTAAAACTTGCTCATAAATCGAACGATTATCTTCTCTGTAGCTATATTCAAAATCTGCGTAAGGATAAGCCGCTGCATAGTATTGTAAATCACCTTTTGCAAATTTAGCTACAAAATTTTCGGTTCTAAAATCGAACATTCCGTAGTTATACACTAAATCAAAATTTAATTTGGAATCTTGAATTCTCAAGGCAGTATGTCCGTATAAAGAATGTACCTCGTCAGCAAGACCTACAGTGATAACGCTAATTTTTGTATTTTCTGAAACAGTCAATTGTTGACAATAACTTACCGAAAATTGTATAAGGAATAATAGCGAAAATATTTTTTTTGTCATTGGTGAATTTTACCTAAAAATACTTAAATCTACTTTCAGTGAAAATACATTCGAATAGAGTGATGCACTTTGGTTTCCTAAATCGGTCAAAGCATAATCGATAGCGATTCCTTTGTATTGAAAACCGAGACCTATATTAGGCTGAAAGCCCACTTTTTTGCTTCCGTCTATTTGTTGTATTTTTTGAAAATTACCAAATCCAGCTCTCAAAAAAGCCAGATTATTGTATCCACATTCAAAGCCTAAAGCGGGATCAATACTCACAAAACTGCTCGAAATAATATCGTTTGTTTGTTGAAATTGCATATTCAAATTAGCAGAAGCTAGCAAACTCATGTCGTTATGAAAATTGTATTTTTTGGCAACACCCAATTGTGCTTTTGGCAAAGTTATTTCGCTACTTTCTGGCAAATCTTGATTTTGAAGAGGATTTATTGTTTGGGCATTCTTTATTTTATTAAATTCAGTTTCATTAATATTCCAAATGTTATAGGTGGTGGTGATATCACGAACCATTATTCCTATTTGCCAGTCGTTTTTTTCGTATTGCAATCCTAAATCGAAACCAAATCCCCACGAACTAGCAAAATCCCCAATAATTCTTCGGATAACTTTCGCATTAACACCGTATTGAATGTATTGAAGTGGTAATTTTCGAGCATACGAAAAAGTTACCCCGTAATCGGCAGTGGAAAATAAGCTAATTCGGTTGTAGTTGATGTTTCCAGTGGCATCAATTAATTCGGTAGTATTAAGGATGTCATCTACTCCAAAACGGATGATAGAAACTCCCCAAGCGCTTCTGTCGTCAATCTTTTTGGCATAGGCCGCATAATCATATTTGGCAATATTAGCAAAGTAATTGGCGTGCATGAGCGAAGCTTCGCCATCTTTAATTTTTAGTAATCCAGTAGGATTCCAGTAGCCTGAATTTACATCGCCTGTGTGAGCAACCATGGCATTTGCCATCCCAAAAGCCCGAGCATCAACACCAATATTCATAAACTCATTTGAGTATTTACGAACCGTTTGTGCTTTGACATAGCTACAGGATACTAAAAATAGGAATAGAATAAGTTTTTTCAAGGAAAATTAATTTATTTACAAAGATTAAATAAAAATCTGATATAATAAACGTATCAATGTATAAATTTATTGTACTAAATTTGCGCAGAAATAATTTAAGTATCAAAAAAATGAATATTAAAAAACACATCCCTAATATAATTACATTATTAAACCTTTTTTGTGGTTGTATCGCTTTGGTTTTTGCTGTGGATATGAATTTTGAGATGGCTTTTTATTTTGTTTGTTTGGGCATTTTCTTTGATTTCTTTGACGGTTTCTTTGCTCGATTATTTAAAGTTTCTTCTCCATTAGGATTGCAATTAGATTCATTAGCCGATATGGTTACTAGCGGAGTTGTTCCTGGTTTTGTGATGGTTTATATGATAGCAGGCGAATATGCGCATGCACCAATACAAGGCTATTTACCGTATTTAGGATTCATAATCACTCTTGGTGCTTGTTATCGTTTGGCCAATTTTAATATCGATACCCGCCAAACAGACTCGTTTATAGGCTTGCCAACACCAGCAAATGCGTTGTTGATATTAAGTTTGCCTCTTGTGGCGGCAGACAATCAAAACACACCATTGGTAGAAATTGTATTTAATAAATGGACGTTGATTGCAATAACACTGCTAAGTGCTTATATTATGAATGCTGAAATTCCTTTATTTTCATTAAAAATAAAAGATTTTACCTTCAAGAAAAATGCGCTGCAAATTTTGTTTTTAACGGCATCCGTTTTGTTTTTGCTAGTATTTAAATATTTAGGGATTCCTATAATTATTATTTTTTATGTTGTACTCTCGGTTGTACACAACAGGATGATTAAAAAGAAGGAGTAAATGGCTGTACGAAAATCAGTTAAATCTAGAAAAAAAGTTTCCTTCTTCAAAAGCAATTCCTTTTATGGGTTTGTTTTCGCGGTGTTTATAGCTCTTATTTTGTACAGTCAGCGGAATGCACTGGCGTATTATTTAGGTTTCAAAACCGACAAAACGCTGGTAGAAACAAGAGCAGCTTCGCTCGAAAAAGTATTAGATGCACATATTGAAAAATCGTTTGGAATTGATATTTCCGAATACCAAGACAAAATAGATTGGGAGAATCTCAAGGAGTTAGAAGGCGGTTTTCCTATAGAGTTTGTATTTGTTCGTGCCACGGTTGGTCATAACCGACAGGATTATAAGTTCAAAAAATATTGGGCTAAAGCCAAAGAACGTCAATTTATTCGTGGCGCCTATCATTATTATCGTCCTAACGAGAATTCCATCGAGCAAGCCAATAATTTTATTAAAAATGTAAGATTGCATAAAGGGGATTTCCCTCCTGTATTAGATATCGAAAAACTACCAAGAGCACAATCTATAGATAGGTTAAAAGTAGGATTGCAACGTTGGCTCGATGCGGTTGAAAAGCATTATGGTGTAAAACCTATTATTTACAGTAGTGAAAGCTATTACAACGATTTTTTAAAAGACGATTTCTCCGAATATCCTTTTTGGATTGCAAACTATACGGCTTTTTATACTACAATTGATTCCGATTGGTCGGTTTGGCAAATTGCTGAAAATGGAAATGTGAACGGAATAAATGGACGTGTTGATGTCAATATTTACAACGGAACCTCGGTAGATTTGAAGAAGTTGTTGATTGACTAAAATAGCCTTATCTTTTGGATAAATAAATAGCCAATGTAAAAACGGCTATAAAAGTAATCAATGCAATTACAGCTACTTTTACGGTCGATTTATGAGCAAAATTTATAGTAGCACCTAAATTTTCGTTTCTTTTAGAAACCAATCCTCTTGGGTCTTCTGGGTTGTAGTAAAACAGTCCCATTTTCCAATTTTTAGGATTGTTATGCCATTTTTCTAAAGTTTCTTTACTTGGGTTTTCTGGAATAGTCATTTTTATTTCTTTTTTGTAGCCTATTAAAACTCCAATTTTTTCTTTCTTAATTCGAAGTTTTGTCCTAGATAAACTCTTCGAACCATTTCGTCTTTTACTAAGTCTTCAGGAACTCCAGCTTTTAGAATTCCTCCTTCAAACATTAGGTACGTTTTGTCGGTAATGGCCAGTGTCTCTTGTACGTTGTGATCGGTAATTAAGATGCCAATGTTTTTATTTTTTAGTTTGGCTACAATTCGCTGAATGTCTTCTACGGCAACGGGATCTACACCCGCAAAAGGCTCGTCTAGTAAAATAAATTTGGGGTCGGTCGCTAAACAACGGGCAATTTCGGTACGACGACGTTCGCCACCCGATAATAAATCGCCACGATTGGTACGAATGTGTTGTAAGCTGAACTCATCAATTAGCGATTCCATTTTGGCTTCTTGTTCTGCTTTCGACAAATTAGTGAGTTGCAAAACGCTTAAAATATTATCTTCGATACTCAATTTTCTAAAAACAGACGCTTCTTGGGCTAGATAGCCAATGCCGTTTTGAGCCCGTTTGTACATTGGAAAATCGGTAATATTCATGTCGTCAAGGTAAATATTGCCAGAATTGGGTTTTACTAAACCTACAATCATGTAAAAAGAAGTGGTTTTTCCAGCACCGTTTGGTCCTAAAAGTCCTACAATTTCTCCTTGGTTTACTTCTACCGAAATCCCTTTTACAACATTTCGTCCTTTGTATGTTTTTACTAAATTTTCTGCTCTTAATACCATTTTTTACATTAGATAATGAGATAATTTGAAAATTGCATCAACTTTTAAATTATTCCAATTTTTATTATTTTACAAATAAACGAATAACCGAATCAACAAATAAACCTATTAACAATTATTTAGTTTCTTTTGTCTTCCAGCTTCTAGCTACAAACTCCCAGCTTCTTCCAACGCTTCCCAAAATTCGTATGCCCGACGCAAATGCGGAATTACGATGGTACCGCCTACTAATGTGGCAACACTCATGGTTTCCATCATTTCTTCTTTAGTAACACCTAATTTATAAGCCGTTTCTAAGTGGTATTTGATGCAATCGTCACAACGCAAAACAGCCGATGCTACTAGTCCTAAAAGTTCTTTGGTACGAACATCAAGTGCGCCTTCTGCATACGTATTGGTATCGAGATTAAAAATCCGTTTGATGACTTTGTTGTTGTCGGCTAATAGTTTCTCGTTCATTTTCGAACGATAATCGTTAAACTCAGTGACTAAGTTGCTCATTTTTCTTTTCTTTTCTTACTACAAAAGCAGATAAAAATATGCTTAATTCGTAAATTAATAACATGGGGATTGCTACTGTAATCTGGCTTACCACATCGGGTGGCGTTACAATTGCAGCAATGATAAATACAATAACGATGGCGTATTTTCGGTAGGTTCTTAGAAATACAGGAGTAACCAATCCTAATTTTGTTAAAAAATAAATAATGATGGGCAATTCAAAATACAAACCACTAGCAATTACCGAAGTTTTAATCATTCCGATATATGAATCAAGGTTAAATTCGTTTTTTACAACACTACTTACTGAAAAAGTAGCCACAAAGTTGACCGACATGGGTACAATTACAAAATAACCAAACAAAACACCTAAAAAGAATAAAAAGGAAGCTATAAATATAAAAAGTTTCGCATTTTTTTTCTCGTTTTCGTATAATGCGGGACTTATAAATTTCCACAATTCCCATAAAACAAAAGGAAATGCCAGAATGAAACCAGCTGTGATGCAAGTCCAAACAAACATGTTTATCTGACCTTCCATACTCGTGTTTTGAATAACAAAAGGCAATTCGGTAATGCAAATACTATCTGCAAAACCTAGGTAGTGTGAAGCTTCACAAAAAAAACGATAGGTTATAAAGTTAGGGTTTGTAGGGCCAAAAATAATGGTGTTAAAAATATAATCACTAACAAAATAAACAGCAGTTGCCGCCACTAAAATAGCAATGGTACTGCGCACTAATAGCCATCTTAATTCTTCAAGATGATCCAAAAAAGACATTTCAGATTTAGTTTTTTGTGCCATTATACAATTCCTTCTTTTAAAATATCGTGTAGGTGTAAAATGCCTGCATAGCTGCCTTCGTTTTCTACTACTAATTGTGTGATTTTGTAATCTTCCATGATATTAAACGCATCAACAACCCTATCCGACGATTGGATTGTTTTCGGGTTTTTAGTCATAATATCTTTAGCCGTTAAATGCGAAAAAGTATCATTATTGTTCAGCATTCTTCTAATATCACCATCGGTAATAATACCTATAATTTTTTCATTTTCAAGAACAGCAGCCACACCTAATCGTTTTTCTGAAATTTCAAAAATTACATTTTTTATAGAAGAATCAGGACTTACGCTAGGTTTTCGGTTAGGATCAAGCATGTCGCTTACTCGAAGCAGTAATTTTTTGCCTAAAGCACCTCCTGGGTGGTATTTAGCAAAATCGTCACTTTTAAAATCTCGTATTTCCATTAAGCAAACCGCAAGAGCATCGCCCATAACAAGTTGTGCAGTAGTGCTATTAGTTGGAGCTAAATTGAGCGGGCAGGATTCAGAATCGACAGTTGTATTTAAAATATAGTTGGACTCTTTTGCTAAAAAGGAAGTCATGTTTCCCGTGATAGCAATTAAAGGATTACCAAAACGTTTGACAATAGGGACTAAAACTTTTATTTCGGGACTATTGCCACTTTTTGAAATGCAAATAACCACATCTTCTGGTTGAATCATGCCTAAATCGCCATGAATCGCTTCGGCGGCATGCAAAAACAGCGATGGAGTTCCTGTAGAATTATAAGTAGCCACCATTTTTTGAGCAATGATAGCACTTTTTCCTATTCCAGTAACTACTAGCCTTCCTTTGGATTGATAAATTATTTCGACACATTTTGCAAAGTCATCAGTAAGATAATCAGTCAGTTTCGCAATGGATAAGCTCTCCGATAAAATAGTTTTTTTGGCAGTAGCCAATATGTTTTCTTTTGAAATCAAAACAGAATTTTTTTAAATTTGTATATGTAAAAGAAATTTGTATCTTTATGTTGTGCAAATTTAGATAAAATACTATTACTAAAGAATGAATTCACACGAAATTGATATTCACAAAGAATTAAAAAGATATTTTGGTTTTAACCAATTTAAAGGCTTGCAAGAACAAGTTATAAAAAGCATCGTAGCAAAACGCAATTCCTTTGTAATTATGCCTACAGGTGGGGGTAAGTCGTTATGCTATCAATTGCCAGCTTTAATGCAAGAAGGTACTGCAATAGTGGTTTCTCCATTGATAGCTTTGATGAAAAACCAAGTCGATGCCATACGAAGTTTGTCTTCAGAGACAGGAATTGCGCATGTCTTAAATTCATCTTTGACAAAAACCGAAATTGCTCAGGTCAAAAAAGACATCTCTTCTGGTTTAACCAAGTTATTGTATGTTGCGCCAGAATCGTTAACAAAAGAAGAATATGTCGCGTTTTTACAAAATCAAAAAATTTCTTTTGTTGCTATCGATGAAGCGCATTGCATCTCCGAATGGGGTCATGATTTTAGACCAGAATACAGGAATTTAAAAAACATCATAAAACTGCTTGGTGATGTCCCTATTATAGGACTTACAGCAACCGCTACACCAAAAGTGCAAGAAGATATTTTGAAAAATTTAGACATGTCTGATGCCGATACTTTCAAAGCCTCTTTCAATCGTCCTAATTTATATTATGAAGTACGCACTAAAACAAAAAATGTCGAATCCGATATTATTCGTTTTATCAAGCAACACAAAGGAAAATCAGGTATTATTTATTGCTTGAGTCGTAAAAAAGTAGAAGCAGTGGCTCAGGTTTTGCAAGTAAACGGAATCTCTGCTGTGCCATATCATGCAGGATTAGATGCAAAAACAAGAGCGAAACACCAAGATATGTTTCTTATGGAAGATGTTGAAGTGGTTGTAGCTACTATTGCATTTGGAATGGGAATTGACAAACCAGATGTTCGTTTTGTAATACACCATGATATTCCAAAATCGTTAGAAAGCTATTACCAAGAAACGGGTCGTGCTGGACGAGATGGAGGCGAAGGACATTGTTTAGCGTACTACTCGTATAAAGATGTCGAAAAACTAGAAAAATTCATGTCAGGCAAGCCCGTTGCCGAACAAGAAGTGGGTTTTGCCCTGCTTCAAGAAGTGGTAGCTTATGCCGAAACGTCCATGTCACGGCGTAAATTCTTATTGCATTATTTTGGAGAAGAATTTGACAATGAAACAGGAGAAGGTGGTGATATGGATGACAATATGCGCAATCCAAAAGTGCAAGTGGAAGCACAAGAGCAAGTGGTTAAACTGATAGAAGTAATTCGGGATACCAAGCACATATATAAATCGAAAGAAATTGTATATACCCTTATGGGTAAAATAAATGCTATGATCAAGGCACATAAAACCGATACACAAAAGTTTTTTGGATGTGGAAAAGCTTTTGACGAACGTTATTGGATGGCGGTACTCAGACTGGCTTTAGTCGATGGGCTTTTGTCGAAAGATATAGAAACTTACGGCATCATTAAGGTTACTAATAAAGGGTTGGATTTTATCAAAAATCCGAATTCGTTTATGATGTCCGAAGACCATGAATATAGCGAAACCGAAGACGAAGCAATCATAACAGCATCTAAAGCATCAGGAACTGCCGATGAAGCACTAATGGCTATGTTACGTGATTTACGAAAAAAAGTCGCAAAAAAATTAGGCGTTCCTCCGTTTGTTGTTTTTCAAGATCCATCGTTAGAAGATATGTCGTTAAAATATCCTATCACGCTAGATGAATTAAGCAATGTGCACGGTGTAGGCGAAGGGAAAGCTAAAAAATACGGTAAGGAGTTTGTTGCATTAATTTCAAACTATGTTGACGAAAACGACATTATTCGTCCTGACGATTTAGTAGTGAAATCTACGGGTGCCAATTCAGCAAATAAATTGTATATTATTCAAAATATTGATAAAAAGTTATCGCTCAAAGATATAGCCAAATCGAAAGGATTGGACATGGATGCTTTACTGAAAGAATTAGAACAAATAGTTTATTCAGGCACCAAACTCAATATCAAATATTGGATAGACGACATGTTGGACGATGACCAACAAGAAGAAATTCACGATTATTTTATGGAATCTGAATCCGATAATATTGAAGACGCGCTTAAAGAATTTGATGGCGATTACGATACTGAAGAATTACGACTAATGCGAATAAAGTTTATTAGCGAAGTAGCAAATTAATTGACAATGAATAATTAACAATTGATAATTATTCATTGTCAATTGAAAAAACCTCTCCACGATGCGGTTTCAAAGCATCGCGAACTTGAATCATATTCTCGTCAGTGGCAACCATAAAAGCAATGGCGTGCATATCGTTTATTACCTCAAAACCTGTAATGTCTAAAGGAAATTTTTCGATAATAATATATTCTTTCAGGTGAATTTCGTGATGTTCAGCTGTTTTTGCTGCAACTTCGCCACGGAAATCCCAAATTAGTTTTATTTGTCTGGACATAATTTTTTTTAAGACGTCAAAGTTACAAAGTTTGTTGTTTTAAATCTAATTCAAAATCCACTTCAAATTCTTACTTTTGTAATCGAATCGACTTTACAAAAATGCCAAAAGAACTATTACTTCAAGTTACTCCTGAAATTGCTGCCAACGAAAGTTTGTTAAAAGACTATTTGTCGAAACAGATAAAAGTTTCTGTAAAAGATATCCAGCATGTTTCGATTTTAAAACGTTCTATCGATGCGCGTCAAAAAGCCATTAAAATAAACTTAAAAGTTACTATTTACCTTCAAGGAGAAAATTTTGTAGAACAAAATATACAACTTCCAGAATATAAAAATGTTTCAAACGCTCAAGAAGTAATTGTAATAGGAGCAGGACCAGCAGGTCTTTTTGCTGCTTTGCAATTGATAGAATTAGGATTAAAACCAATCCTCATCGAGCGCGGAAAAGACGTTCGAGGTCGCCGCCGAGACCTGAAAGCCATCAATGTAGATCATATTGTAAACGAAGATTCTAATTATTGTTTTGGCGAAGGCGGAGCAGGAACTTATTCTGATGGAAAACTATACACTCGTTCTAAAAAACGTGGCGACATAGACAGAATTTTGAAGTTATTGGTTGCTTTTGGAGCCACGCCCGATATTATGGTTGAGGCGCATCCGCATATTGGAACCAATAAATTACCCCAAATTATTCAGGATATTCGAGAAAAAATCATCGAAATGGGCGGAAAAGTCCTTTTTGAAACTCGTGTAACGGATTTTGTAGTCAAAAATAACGAAATGCAAGGCGTTGTCATTCAAAATGGCGATGTGATTTCGGCTAATAAAGTCATTTTAGCCACAGGGCATTCGGCTCGTGATATTTTCGAATTATTAGATAGAAAGAAAATTTTAATCGAAGCAAAACCTTTTGCCTTAGGCGTTCGTGCCGAACATCCGCAGAGTTTAATAGACCAGATTCAATATTCATGTGACTATCGTGGCGAACATTTGCCGCCAGCGCCGTATTCTATTGTGAAACAAGTAAATGGTCGCGGTATGTATTCGTTTTGTATGTGTCCAGGTGGTGTCATTGCGCCTTGTGCTACAAGCCCTGGTGAGGTGGTTACCAATGGTTGGTCTCCATCCAAACGAGATCAAGCGACTGCAAATTCTGGGATTGTAATCGAATTAAAATTAGAAGATTTTAAACCATTTGCTAAATTTGGTGCTTTGGCTGGAATGGAATTCCAAAAAAGTATCGAACAAAAAGCGTGGCATTTAGCTGGCGGAACCCAAAAAGT